>JAUNSA010000038.1 GCA_030539405.1 Propionibacteriaceae bacterium | reverse complement strand
CGGTTGGCGGGGCTCACCAGGCGGTACTCAGCACGGCGGCGCTCCCACGCGGTCAGCGGGTCGCCCGGGGGCACGTGGGCGTCCAGCGGGGCGTCCGCGACCGTCCAGGTCATGCGATCACCCCGAGCTGGACGAACACCGGGATGAGGGCGTTGCCGAGCACGACGGCGACGGCGATCAGGGCCCCGAGGGTGGCCCACACCGCACGTAGGCGGCGGCCGGTGACGCCAGCGTCCTGCAGGACCGTGCGCCAGCCGTGCCAGATGTGCACCGCGATCACGAGCATGGACCCGGCGTAGATCGCCGCCATCCACGGTCGGGAGAAGCTGGCGACGAGGTTGTGGTAGGCGTGAATCGTCCCGTCGGGGTCGGGGTGCCGGTGGTTCCCCGGCGCGAGGACCTGCCCGATGGTCAGGTCGAGCAGGTGCACGACCACGAAGGCACCGATGAGGAGCCCGCCCAGCAGCATCGTGCGCGCCGCCCACGCCGTCGGGGTCATCGTGCGTCTCCGCCGGAACCGCCCGCGCGCCTGCCGGCCTCGGCGCCACAGCACCAGCGATGCCCCCACGTGCGCGATGAGGCTGGTCAGGAGCACGATCCGTAGGGTCCACAGCACACCGGAGTGCGGGATGAGCGGGTAGCCGACCTCGCGCAGCCAGCGCGCGTAGCCGTCCAGGGATTCGGCACCGCCGTAGACCTTCAGGTTGCCGATCATGTGGACGAGGACGAACGCCACGAAGATGACTCCGGTCAGCGCCATGACCACCTTCAACGCGAACGTGGATGGCTGGCGCGCCTGTGATTCACGCACCACCTCGGCTCGAACCACAGTCATGCCTCGACCATAACAACCAGATAACGCCACGTCCGGCGTTGTGGGTCATCGGCGGCGAAACTGCCGGTCCTCGGCGGTTGGGGTGCCGGTCCTCGGCGGGTCAGTCCGCGTCGGAGGAGACCGCCCGGCCGGACAGGGAGGTGATCGTCAGCGCCACGAGCACGTCGCGGACGCCGGGGGCCCAGGCGGCCGGGAGGGCCACCATGCCCCCCTCGAACTCGCCGCTGCGCCCGCGGGCGACCACCGACCAGCCGGTGGCGGTCTCGTCGTCCAGGTCGTCGACCTCGAAGACGACGTCGTTGGGCTCGGTCAGGTGCTCCAGGACACTGCCCGAGGCGACGCGGAACACGATCTGGTCACCCGACATCGCATAGTTCACCGGGAGGACCTGAATGCCCTCGCCCGAGGTCCAGCCCACCCGCCCGACGGAAGCGGCGTCGAGGAGACGCCGACACTCATCGGGTTCGATGGTCAGGAAGTGGCCGCGAGCAAGCACGAGGGAGAGCTTACAGTTCCCCCGGCGTCGTGTTGTGCACCTTCGGCCATGTCGCCTGTGCGGGTCCCGTCGCGGTGACGGGCCAAGCCGGACCTCACTCAGCCCTCGCCGTCGGCGTCCTCACCCTCGAACGTCGTGCGTCCCCGCAGCTTCTGCGCCAGGGCATCGTCGATGCTGTCACTGATCAGCGACACGATGTGGAAGGCCCGGTGCAGGTGCGCCGGGATCAGCGGGGCGGCCGGCACCGACATGCTCACGTACACGCGGTCACGGATGAGCTGGAACCGGACCCAGCGGGCGTCGGTGTTGAGGTCGCTGAGCACCTCCATCGCCCGGGAGCGCCCCTCCACGTCGTGGACCAGGGGCGCGAACACCAGCACCTCCTGGGCGTCCAGGGCGGCTCGGACGAGGACCATGGTCGATCCGACCCGCAGGGCGAGATCGCCGGCGTCATCGCGCAGCGGCTCGAAGCCGAGCAGGGAGGTCAACTCGCGCACCAGGGCGGCGTCCAACTCGTCGGGGGTCGCGGCGAGGATGGGCTCGATGCGTTCGGGTGAGGCGACGACGATCGCCTGCCCAGCACCCGGGACCTCGGCGGGTGCCGGGGTGAGGATGTCGGCGAGCTGGTCGGGGGCGAGCAGGGCGGGGTGCTGGACGCCGTGGACGTCACGCAACGCGTCCGAGGCCGCCGTGGCGAGGGCCTCGGCCTCCTCCTGCGTTCCGTGCCGTTGCCACGTACCCGGCTCGTCGGGCGCGGGCGTCCAACCGGACGCCTCGAGCGCGGCCCCGGCCTCCGGCCCGAGCCCGGCGGTGGTGGCAGCCGCGGTCAGCGCGCCGGCCTCGCCGCACGTGAACAGCACGTGGGGCGCGTTCTGGCCGGCCTCGGCCAGCGAGCCGATCGCCAAGGTGGCGCCGGGGTCCATCACCGAGAGGACCTCGGCGAGCCGGTCGGCGAAGCGGCGCCAGGACTCGCTGGCCGAACGGTCGAAGTCGAAGTCGGAGACGTCTGAGGTCAGGCTGGGGTCGTCGCTCACTCCCCCAACCTAGCCCGATCGTCGCTCAGCCCAGCAGGGCGGCGATGATCAACAGCGAGGCGACCGACAGGATCGTCGACCAGAAGACCCCGTCGCGGGCGAGCAACTCGCCCTGGTCGTAACGCGTCGCCGTCACGTAGACGTTCTGGGCGGCCGGCAGCGCGGCCAGCACCACCACGGCATACAGGTCCGTGCCGCTGAGCCCCAGCGCGAGCCCGATCAGCCAGGCCAGCAGCGGGTGGAAGGCCACCTTGAGCACCACACCCACCCACATCGGCGCGCGGTGGGGGCCCCGGCCGGGCAGCGGGTCCAGCCGCAGGGACACCCCGAAGGCCATGAGCATCAGGGGCAGCGCGATGCCGCCGACCATGTCGATCGGCCGCATGACCAGGTCGGGGACGGTGACCCCGAGCAGGTTCACCGCCAACCCGCCGAGGATGCCCAGGGTCAGCGGGTTGCGGAACGGCAGGGCCGCGTAGCGCCACGGCGAGCGCCGTTGACCGGACGCCCGCGCGGTGGCCGCGTCGAGGATGGCCAGGCAGATCGGCATGATGAACGCCAGTTGGAGCAGCATGATCGGCGCCACCCACGTCCCGTCGTGGAGCAGCGCCAGCGCCACCGGCAGCCCGAAGTTCGCGGCGTTGGTGTAGCACGAGGTCATGAAGCCGATCACCCCGTCGCCCAGCGAGAGCCGGAACAGCGGGACCGCGACCGCCAGGTAGAGCCCGCCGGCGGCCGCCACGGCCAGGATCGAAACGACCACGGTCCGGGAGAAGACGTGGGCCAGGTCGGCGGTCGACATCAGCGAGAACAACAGGGCCGGGGAGCCGACGGTGAAGGCCAGCACCGACATCAGGCGCCGCCCCGACTGGTTGACCAGCCCGAGGTGCGCGATGAGCCAGCCGACCCCGATGACGACCCAGATGGTCGAGATCCCGCCGATCGCGCCCTGCACGCCAGCCACCCTAGCCGCACGCCGCATCGTCCCTGATCGGCGGCCGGCGACGAGCGGTGGGGCCGCTAGCATGGCGCGGTGCCACCCGGGGGACGCCGCAACCACGTGATCGACCTGGCCCGCGCGTGCTCGGTCATCGTCGTGGTGGTGTTCCACACCCTCCTCTACCGCATCGTGCTGACCGAGGGCGGCCCGACGCTGGTCCCGTGGGCCGCGCCGACCTGGCTGTACCCGCTGACCTGGGTGCTGATGATCATGCCCCTGTTCTTCGTCGCCGGCGGGTTCGCGCACACGCTGACGATCGACCGGATGCGCCGCGAGGGCGCCAGCGCCGGCCACTACCTGGCCAGCCGGGGACGACGCCTGATCGGACCACTGGTGGTCTTCGTGTCCTTCTGCGCGCTGGTGTCGTCGGCGGCCGCGTGGGCAGGGTGGCTGGACGCGGCGTCCGAACTCAGCCGCCTGCTCATGCAGCTGCTGTGGTTCATCACCGTCTACCTGGGCATCGTCGCCGTCGCGCCCGGCGCCGTGTGGCTGCACGACCGGGCCGGGGTCGCCCCCATGCTGGTGCTCGCCGTCCTCGCGGTTCTCGTGGACGCCTGGTCACTGATCTCCGGCCGCTGGGAACTGCGCAACCTCAACCTCGCGCTGGTCTGGCCGCTGGTGCACCAGTTCGGGATCGCCTACCAGCGCGGCTGGTGGCGCACCGGTCCGGCCTGGATCGCCTGGGCCAGCCTGGTGGCCGGCGCCGGGCTGGTGGCCTTGCTCGTGTTCGGGTTCGGCTACCCGCCGAGCTCGGTGGGGTTCGCGGACCTGCCGATCGCCAACATCCAGCCGCCCACCCTGGCCATGGCCGCCCTCGCGCTCGCGCAGTGCGGCCTGTTGGGCCTGGTCGAACGCTCCGGCGTGCTGGCGTCGGTGCCGGCACGCACCGAGCGCCTCCTGGGCGTGCTGAACACCGTCATGGTGAGCGTGTACCTGTGGCACATCCCGTGCATCGCCGTCGCCGGGGGCGTCCTGCTCCTGCTCGCCGGGATCGCGCCCGGGGCGGCCGGCGTCCTGCTCTCCCCCGGCGTGCTGGCGGTGGCGTCGCTGGCGTGCGTCGCCGCGGCCGTGCCGCTGCTCGGCCTGCTCGAGTTGCGGCTGATCCCGCCGTTGGGTCCCCGCCAGGACACGGTGCTGGCCGCGCTGGCGTTCGCCGTGCTCGGCTTCGGGACGCTGCTGGTGTGGCAGGCGGGCACGGTCGTGCACCCGCAGCGCCCGGCGTCCACCCTGGGCGTGGCGATGGTGCTGTTGGGTGCCTGGGTGATGGGCCGGGCGGCCGATCGGTCGCAGGCGCGGGTGGCCGAGTGAGGTTGCCCGCGCTCGGTACTCTGTCCCGGTGACGATGGAGGACGCCGCGTGAACTTCAACCCCATGACCTGGGACGCCCCGTACCTGGTGATCGTCGGCGCGCTGTTCGTGATCGTCTTCTGCCGCGCCAACGGCACCTACTGGTTGGGGCGCCTGATCAGCCGCGGCGCCGAGCGCACCCGCGCCCGGGCGATGATGGACTCGCCGGGCTACCAGCGGGCCGTCCAGCGGCTCAACCAGTGGGGCCCGCCCGTGGTGTCGGTGTCCTTCCTGACCATCGGCTTCCAGACCTTGGTGAACCTCGCCGCGGGCGCCACCCGCATGCCCCTGACCCGCTACCTGCCCGCGGTCACGGTGGGCTGCGTGATGTGGGCCTTCTTCTACGGCACGGTGGGGTCGGCCGGCATCGAGGCGCTCGGGTTGGTCTGGTCGCGCAACCCGGCGCTCGCGGTGTTCCTGGGCGTGCTGGCCGTGTCCGCGCTGGTGGTGTTCATCGTGTGGCGCGTCCGCGAGGCCAAGCGTCGGCGTCCCGAACCGGTGGCCTGACCTCAGAGCAGGCCGCGCGTGCGCCCGGGGATCTCCGGGAGATCGGGGGCCTGCGGATCCTCCGCCTCCTCTGGTGCGGCGTCTCCCGCGTGCCGGGCCGCGTAGGCGGCGTCCTGGTCGCCGGCGTGGGGATGGGTGGGGTTCAGCACACGGTCCAGGAACGTCCGGGTCCGCTCGTGCTGCGGGTTGCCGATGACCTGGTCGGGATGGCCCTCCTCCACGACGACACCGCCGTCCATGAAGATCACCCGGTCGGCGACTTCCCGTGCGAACGCCATCTCGTGGGTGACCACCATCATCGTCATGCCGGTCTCGGCCAGCAGTCGCATGACGTCGAGGACGTCACCGACCAGTTCCGGATCCAGCGCGGAGGTGGGTTCGTCGAAGAGGACCATCTCGACGTCCATGCACAACGCGCGGGCGATCGCCACGCGCTGCTGCTGTCCCCCGGAGAGTTGCGCCGGGTAGGCGTCCGCCCGATCGGCCAGGCCGACCTTCTCCAGCGTTTCCAGCGCCAGCTTCTTCGCCTCGGCCTTGTCGACCTTCTTGACGGCGACCGGACCGATCGTGCAGTTCTCGAGCACGGTCAGGTGCGGGAAGAGGTTGAACTGCTGGAACACCATCCCCATCACCGTGCGGATCGCATCCACGTCGGCGTCCGGGTCGGTGATCTCCTCGTTCAGGATGAAGATGCGCCCGGCCGTGGGCTCCTCGAGCAGGTTCACGCAGCGCAGCAAGGTGGACTTGCCCGAGCCGGACGGCCCGATCACGCACACCACCTCGCCGGTGCGGACGGTCAGCGAGATGCCCTTCAGCACCTCGACGTCACCGAAGCTCTTGTGCAGGTCGTAGATCTGGATCTCGTCGCGGCGATCCCCGGTCGGGATCGCGGTGGCGGGAGGAATGGTGGTCACGGTGCTCACCGGGCCTTCTTCGACTTGGCCTCCATGCGCCGCACGAGGAACGTGAGCGGGAGGGTGATCAGCAGGTAGCACAGGCCGGCGATGACCAGGGGGGTCAGGTTGCCGTTGCTGTTGGAGATGTCGCGGCCGAACTTGGTCAGTTCGAAGGCGGACGCCGTGAGTCCCAGCACGTAGACCAGCGAGGAGTCCTTGGTCAGGAGGATGAGCTCGTTGGTCAGCGGCGGGGTGATGATCCGGAAGGCCTGCGGCAGCACGATGCGGCGCATGGCCATGCCCGAGGGCATGCCCAGGCTGCGCGCCGCCTCGACCTGGCCCTTCGGGACCGCCTGGATCCCGGCGCGGATGGTCTCGGCCATGTAGGCGGCACTCACCATGCCCAGGGCGGTCCAGACCGTGCCGTAGGGGTCGAGGGGGAAGCGCAGGCCGGGGAAGGCGACCGAGAGCAGGCCGAAGGCCAACAGGACGATCAGGGCCGGGACGCCGCGGAAGAACTCGATGTAGATCGACGCCAGCCAGCGATAGGGGGCGACCTGGGACAGGCGCATGAGCGCCAGCACCGTGCCGACCGTCAGGCCGAACACGAACGCGCCGAACGTGTAGATGACCGTGTTCAGCAGGGCGCGTGGCAGGCCCGAGGTCAGCGTGATCTGGATCAGGTCGGCGCGGAAGAACACCGACTGGACCTGGCGGCCGTCCACGTTGAGGATGATCGCCACCAACGCGACGACCAGCACCGCGTACTGCACCAGGCGGATGCGTTGGGCGCGCTTGCGCGGGGACGTCCGCCGGCGCGCGGCGGGTGCGGGCTGGGTGGTGGTCGTCATCGTGCTCCTGTCACAGGGCCGGATCACTAGGGCGGACCCGCCGCGGCGTCCGGGCCCCGGGTGGGGGCACCGGACGCCGGGCGGGCATCAGGTCACGGGGTCGGGGCGTCGACGCCGAACCACTTCTTGTAGATGTCGTTGAACCGGCCGTCCTCACGGGCGGCGGCGAGCACCTCGTTGATCTTCTCGGCCAGCGCCTTGTTGTCGTTGCCGACGTTGAAGCCGTACTGCTCGCCGGTCTCGAACTCCTGGACGACCGTCAGCGTCGGGTTGTCCTTGGCGAAGTCGTAGAGGACGCCGTTGTCGTTGATGGTCGCGGCGGTGACGCCACCCAGCACCGAGTTGGACGCGGTGGGCATGTCGTCGAAGATGCGGGTGGTGTAGCCGTAGGTGGCGGCGTTCTCGTCGGCCCAGGACTGCCCGGTGGTGTCGGTCTGGACGGCGATCTGCTTGCCCGACAGGTCTTCAGCCTTGGTGATGCCGGAGTCGGCGGGCACGAGCAGGGCCAGCGTCGAGTCGAAGTACGGGTCGGAGAACGTCGCGGACTGCGCGCGCTCGTCGGTGATCGTGATGGCGGCTGCGCCGGCGTCGCAGCGCTTGGCGGCGAACACCGAACCCGAGGTGATCTGGTCGAAGGAGATGTCGACGATCTCCTGCTCGACGCCGAGCTCGTCGGCCACCAGGTCCATCAGGTCGACGTCGTAGCCGACGATCTCGCCGGAGTCGTCCTTGAACTGGAACGGCTTGAACGCCAGGTGGGTGCAGACGGTGAGCTTGCCTTCGGTGATCAGCGCCGGGCCGCCATCGGCTGCGGTTCCGGCGGGGGCCGGGGTCGCGCTGTTGTTGGCACAGGCGGCGAGGGACAGGGCGGTGGCGCCGGCGACGATCGCCCAGGCCACGGAACGAGTGGTTTTCACGCGAGTTCCTCTCAGGTGTCACGAGGTGATGGGGCATCCTTGCATCGTCGTGGGGTGCTGCCCAGCGCGGTCCACGCCGCGTCGCCAAGACGTGACCTGATCGACACACGACGCCGGACGCCCTGCGGCATGGCAGGGTGGCAGCATGCAAACCCCTGCCCTGCCCGATGATCTCGACCTGGACGCCCTCGTGGCCGTGGCCCGGGAGGTCGCCTCGACCTGCGGCCGCCTGGTGGTCGAGGAGCGGCCCGACCAGCTCCAGGTGGCGGCCACCAAGACCAGCGCGGTCGACATCGTCACCGAGATGGACCGGCGCAGCGAGGACCTCGCCCACCGCTTGTTGGCACAGTTGCGGCCCGACGACGCGATCGTGGGTGAGGAGGGTCTCGACCGGGCCGGCAGCTCGGGGGTGACCTGGCTGGTCGACCCCATCGACGGCACGGTCAACTACCTCTACGACAACGGTGAGTTCGCCGTCAGTGTGGCCGCCGTCCTGGGCGACGCCCACACCGATGGCGGCTTCTGGCCGGTCGCAGGGGCCGTGTGCAACCCGTCGACGGGGGAACTGTTCTGGGCCGGTCGCGGGCTGGGCGCCCACCTGGACCGTGCAGGGACGTCGAGGACCCTTGCCGCCGAGCCGGCGACCACGTTGGCCGACTCCTTGGTCGGGACGGGTTTCGCCTACGACGCCGGCCTGCGCGCACGTCAGGGGGTCGCGGTGGCCCGCCTGCTGCCGCTGGTGCGCGACATCCGGCGCCACGGGGCCGCGTCGCTGGACCTGTGCGCCGTCGCCGCCGGACGCCTCGACTGCTACTACGAGGCCAACCTCAACCCGTGGGACCACGCGGCTGCTTGGGTCGTCGTCGAAGAGGCCGGCCTGGTGGTGCGCGGGCCGCGCGGGGGGCGTCCGACCAACCAGCTCACGATGGCGGGACGCTCCGGCATCCTCGACCAGATCGAGGACGTGATCAGCGCCTGAGGTCGCCGTCGGCGGGTGGACGCCAGCGAGAACCCTTCGACATCCAGGCGGAGTAGGCCACCACGCCGGCGACGAAGACCCCGGTGGCGGCCCACAGCACCCAGGACGGGAACGGCCGACCCCGGGCCACCTCCCCCAGCTGCCACATCATGAATCCGATGAAGACGAGCGTGGCGGCCCCCATCCAGCCCATGTCGTCGGCCAGCATCCTCTGGGCGGCCGGGCGATGTTCGGGGCGCAGCCAGTACTCCTTGTGGGGCACGTTCAGGAAGGCCGCGTCGATGCGGTGGATGAAGACGGCCGGCAGTGCGAAGGCCGCGACCATGACCGCCCCGAGCACCGTCCCCACGATGAGGTGTTCGGTGCGGCTCCCCCAGCGGGTCACCCCGCCGTCGGGGCCGATGTGGCCCGGGACCGCTTCGGGGAGGACGAAGCCCTGCCACACCAGGAGGGCCGCATAGCCGGCGGTCGCTGCCCACAGTGCGAGGACGCCCGCGCCGACGCCGCGTGCCGCGGCGTCCGGGTGGCCCTGGGTCGTCCCGCCGGGGTTGCTTATGGCTCCCATACTGGTCGTTTCCTCAGTGGTGTGCACGCCGGGGCGGGGCCGCGTTGGCCCCGCCCCGGTGGCTCACACCAGATCAGCTGCAGCCGCTGGTCGAACCGCAGCCCTCGCAGACGTAGCAGCTCCCCGACGGGCGCATCTTGGTGCCACAGGTGAAGCACAGCGGGGCGTCCACGGACACACCGGAGAACTTCTCCATCAGCTCCGCCGTGGTGTGCGGCGACGACAGGTCGGGAGCGGCCGTGAGCAGGGTCGGCTGGTTCGGGCCGGACTCGTCGAAGCGCATGTCGTCGACGGCGTCGTTCTTCAGCGACTCGGACTCGATCATCTCGGCCTCGTCCTCCTCCGAGAGGTAGGACCCGGTCTCGACGTAGCGAGCGCGCTCGGCGGCGGTGTAGATGCCGAGCTCGGAGCGCTCGTCGAAGGACAGGTAGTCCAGCGCCAGGCGCTTGAAGACGTAGTCGATGATCGACTGCGCCATCCGCAGGTCCGGGTCGTCGGTCATGCCGGCGGGCTCGAACTTGAGGTTGGTGAACTTCTGGACGTAGGTCTCCAGCGGCACGCCGTACTGCAGGGCGATGGAGATCGCGATCGAGAAGGCGTCCATCACACCGGCCAGGGTCGAGCCCTGCTTGCCGAGCTTGAGGAACAGCTCACCGAGGCGCCCGTCGTCGTACTGGCTGGAGGTCAGGTAGCCCTCCGCGCCGCCGACGGTGAACGACGTGGTCAGCGAGGTGCGGGTCTTGGGCAGGCGCTGGCGACGCGGACGGTACTCGATCCGCACCTCCTGCTTCGGGGCCTCCTCGGCCTTGGCCTCCTCCTTCTTCTTGCCGTCGCTCAACGGCTGGCCGACCTTGCAGTTGTCGCGGTAGACGGCCAGGGCCTTCAGGCCGAGCTTCCAGCCCTGCAGGTAGACGTCGGCGATGTCCTCGACCGTGGCGGATTCGGGCAGGTTGACCGTCTTGGAGATGGCGCCCGACAGGTAGGGCTGGACGGCCGCCATCATGCGGACGTGACCCATCGGCTTGATGGAGCGCTCGCCCATCGCGGTGTCGAAGACCTCGTAGTGCTCGGTCTTCAGGCCGGGCGCGCCCACGACGTGGCCGTGCTCGGCGATGAAGGCGACGATCGCCTCGGCGACCTCGTCTCGGTAGCCCAGGCGCTTGAGCGCCCGCGGGATCGTCTGGTTGACGATCTGCATCGACCCGCCGCCGACGAGCTTCTTGAACTTCACCAAGGAGAAGTCGGGCTCGATGCCGGTGGTGTCGCAGTCCATCATGAAACCGATGGTGCCGGTCGGGGCGAGCAGGGACGCCTGCGCGTTGCGGAAGCCGTTCTTCGCGCCGAGCTCGACGACCTGGGCCCACTGCTCGGTCGCCGCGGCGTGCACCGGGGCGTCCGCCTCTTCGACGACCTTGAGGTCGTCATTGGCGGCCTGGTGCTTGCGCATCACCTTCTGGTGGGCGGTGGCGTTGCGGGCGTACCCGGCGTACGGGCCGACGACGGCGGCCAGTTCGGCGGAGCGACGGTAGGCGGCGCCGGTCATCAGCGACGTGATGGCGGCGGCCAGCGAGCGGCCACCCTCGGAGTCGTAGCCGCGACCCATGGCCATCAGCAGGGCGCCCAGGTTGGCGTACCCGATGCCGAGCTGGCGGTAGTCCTGCGTGGTCTTGGTGATGGCCTCGGTCGGGAAGTCGGCGAAGGTGATCGAGATGTCCATCGCGGTGATGATCAGCTCGGACGCCTTGACGAACTTCTCCACGTCGAAGCTGTCGTCGTCGTTGAGGAACTTGAGCAGGTTCAGCGACGCGAGGTTGCACGAGCTGTTGTCGAGGCTCATGTACTCCGAGCACGGGTTGGATGCGGTGATGCGACCGGTCTCGGGGTTGGTGTGCCAGGCGTTGATCATGTCGTCGTACTGGATGCCCGGGTCGGCGCACTCCCAGGCAGCCTTGGCCATCTTGTTGAACAGCTCCCGGGCGTCGACGGTGTCGATGACCTCGCCGGTCATCCGACCGCGCAGGCCGAACTCGGTGCCGTCCTCGACGGCCTTCATGAACTCGTCGTTGACGCGGACGGAGTTGTTGGCGTTCTGGTACTGCACGGACACGATGTCCTTGCCGCCCAGGTCCATGTCGAAGCCGGCGTCGCGCAGCGCGCGGATCTTGTCCTCCTCGCGCGCCTTGGTCTCGATGAACTCCTCGATATCGGGGTGGTCGACGTCGAGGACCACCATCTTGGCCGCGCGGCGGGTGGCACCGCCGGACTTGATGGTGCCCGCCGAGGCGTCGGCGCCACGCATGAAGGAGACGGGGCCGGACGCGGTGCCGCCGGAGGACAGCAGCTCCTTGCTCGACCGGATGCGGGAGAGGTTCAGGCCGGCACCGGAGCCGCCCTTGAAGATGAAGCCCTCCTCCTTGTACCAGTTGAGGATCGAATCCATCGAGTCGTCGACGCTCAGGATGAAGCAGGCGCTGACCTGCTGGGGGCTGTGCGTCCCCACGTTGAACCACACCGGCGAGTTGAAGCTGAACACCTGGTGGAGGAGCATCCAGGTCAGCTCGTGCTCGAAGACCTCGGCGTCGGCGTCCGTGGCGAAGTAGCCGTGCTCGCGACCGGCCGAGGTGTACTTGCCCACCACGCGGTCGATGAGCTGGCGCAGGCTGTTCTCGCGCCGATCGGTGCCCAACGCGCCCCGGAAGTACTTGGTGGTGACGATGGTGGACGCGTTCAGGCTCCAGAAGTCGGGGAACTCGACGTCGCGCTGCTCGAACACGTTCTCGCCGGTCTTCCAGTTCGTCTGGACGACATCGCGACGCTCCCAGGTCACCTCGTCGTAGGGATGGACGCCCTCGGTCGTATACACGCGCTCGATGGTCAGGCCCTTCGGCTTGGCCGTGGACCGGCGGGGTGCCTGCTTGGTCTCGGTCACTTCTCTCCTCCTGAGGTGATGTTTCGGCACGAACCGCGCGCCAGCGGAAGTTCAGAACAGTTGGTCTGCGGTGGCAGCCGGCACGGTGACCGGCTGCTCGTGTTGTCGTGGCTCGCCGCGCAGCTTGGCGATCTCGGCCTCGAAATCGTCCACCGACTCGTAGTGGCGATAGACCGAGGCGAAGCGCAGGTAGGCGATGGGATCGAGGTCGCGCAGCGGCCCGAGGATCGCCACGCCCACATCATCGGCCGGGATCTCGGCGCACCCGCTGGCACGCAGGGTCTCCTCCACCTTCTGGCCGAGCTTGGCCAGGTCGGCCTCGGTGACCGGACGCCCCTTGCACGCCTTGCGCACTCCCTTGACGACCTTCTCCCGAGAGAAGGGCTCCACGACCCCGGAGCGCTTCACCACCACGAGCTGCATCTGCTCGAGGGTGGTGAACCGCTTGGCGCAATCACGACATTCGCGCCGACGCCGGATGGAGCTACCGTCTTCTGCGACCCGCGAATCCAGGACGCGGGAATCGGTGAACCGGCAGTAGGGGCAATGCACCTGAACCCACCTCCTCCGCGGGGCGCAACGATCCCCCGCTGTGGAGGACCGTGTGGATGAACCGTGTACATCGTGTGGACGAATGACCACAACCTGTGGACGAAACACAACGATGTAACTACTACATGTAGAGGTTAGGAGGAGCCCCCACCACAACGCAACCCACCACGCCTATCTGTGGCGTGGCGCCCGCGATCAGCGCCCAGCGACGACGGCGGGCGCGCTCACGGCGGCCGGCGCCAGCCCTGCGGCGGCCGATGCCGGCGCCAGCGGCTCGTTGCTGATCGCCAGGAAGGCGCCCACCAGTGTGGAGCACATCACGCCGATCACCACGGCGACGAGGAGAACCATGACGGCGATGCCGCGCGGCGTCCATTCCAGCCGGGTCGGAACAGATGCCGGGGCGGGTGCGACCGCCGGACGGGCGACGTCACAGGCGCGCGCCTCGGAGACCTTCCACCGCTCCTCGGCCCGCACTACGGCCGGGCGATGGGGGGCGACAGGGGCAACGGACGCCGAGCGGGCCGCCTGAATGCGGCGCACGAGCACGTCGGAGGGGGAGGTGTACTCCAGCAGCTGGGCGGTCATCGTGACTCCTTCTTCGAACATCTGTTCGATCAGTATTATCGAACGCCCCACCGAATGCAAGCCCTTGCTCCAGCAGGCGTCCAACGATCCATCGGGACACCTAGAACCCTCACAGCCGGGTCTGACATTTTCTGAAGCAGGCCTCCCTGCACCCCTCCAGCACAGACACGCCCGAACAGGTGTTTGAATACTGCGTTCGATTCCTCTACCGTTTCGGACATGGCGACGAGCGATGGCAGCACCCACGACCAGCAGGCCGCCCCGCAGCGGGCGGCGATCCCCATGCAGAAGCGACGGGGGCGTCCCACCGACGACGAGATCGCACACATCGGCAAGGTGCGCCAGCTCCCCGACGGTCCTCAGGATGCGCACGGCCTGACGATCCGGCAGCGCCTCATCCTCGAGACCATCCGCGAGGCCATCGAGGTGCGCGGCTACCCGCCCACCATCCGCGAGATGGGGGACGCGGTGGGCCTGGCCTCCCCCTCCAGCGTGACGCACCAGTTGAAGGTGCTCGAGGCCAAGGGCTTCCTGTCCCGCGACCCGAAGCGCCCCCGGGCGCTGGCCGTCCACCTCCCTGACCCGGTGCGCCCCGGAGCCGCAGCCCCCCAGGCCGACGCTCCCGCAGCTGCCCCGACCACCAAGCCCGTGCCGGCACCCGAGGCCGCGCCCACGGCGTCCGAGTTCAGTGACGACGTGCACGTCTCCCGGTCGGTCAATGTGCCCATGGTCGGCCGCATCGCGGCCGGTGGGCCGATCCTGGCCGAGGAGCGCGTGGAGGAGGTGCTCCCCCTGCCGCGCGACCTGGTGGGCGAGGGCACGCTGTTCCTGCTCGAGGTCAAGGGCGACTCCATGATCGATGCCGCCATCTGCGAGGGCGACTACGTGGTGGTGCGCCAGCAGCCCGAGGCCAACAACGGCGACATCGTCGCCGCGATGATCGACGGCGAGGCGACGGTGAAGACCTTCAAGCGGACGCCGGGGCAGGTCTGGCTGCTCCCCCACAATGACGCCTACTCCCCCATCGACGGCAATGAGGCGACGATCCTGGGCAAGGTGACCGCGGTCCTGCGCCGCGTCTGACGCATCCCGAGAGAACTCCTCGTTACGGTGGGTACTGTTCCCAGCACGTGACGAGGAGTTCTCATGTCCGAAGCCGGCGCGGCCGTTCGCACCGACGCCCTGACCAAGACCTACGGCAGCGGAGAGACGCTGGTTCGTGCCCTCGACGGGGTCACCGTCGAGATCCACCGCGGTGAGTTCACCGCCGTGATGGGCCCCTCCGGCTCGGGGAAGTCCACGTTCATGCACCTCACCGCAGGCCTGGACGCCGCGACGTCGGGCCGGTCGTGGATCGGTGACGTCGAAATCACTTCCCTGGACGACACCGCGCTGACCCTGCTGCGCCGCGAACGGGTCGGCTTCATCTTCCAGTCGTTCAACCTGCTGCCCACCCTGGACGCCCGCGCCAACATCCTGTTGCCGCTCAAGCTCGCCCGACGCCCCCTGGACTCAGCGTGGTTCGACCACGTCGTGGACGTGCTGGGCCTGGGTGACCGCCTCCAGCACCGCCCCTCGGAGCTGTCCGGGGGCCAGCAGCAGCGGGTCGCGGCCGCACGCGCCCTGATCACCCGGCCCGACGTCGTGTTCGCCGACGAACCCACCGGCGCACTCGACTCGACGGCGTCCGAACAGCTCCTGGACCTGCTGCGGTCCTCGGTTCGCGACCTGGGCCAGACCATCATGATGGTCACCCACGACGCCCGCGCGGCGGCCTACGCCGATCGCGTGCTGCGCCTGGCCGACGGCCGCATCGCCGCCGACGAACGCCCCTGACCCCGTGCTCACGACCATCCGCCGCCTGCTGTCTGCCGCGATCGCCCTCGTCCTCGGCGTCAGCTTCATCGCCACCTCGCTGATCCTGGCGACCTCGATGGACGCCACCCTGCGCAGCGCTGCCGGCGGGGCCATCCGGGACGCCAGCGTCGTGCTGACCCGCAGCCCCGAGGGCGGCGACCCCGCCTTCACCGAGGAGTACGTCGCCGCCGTGGCAGCGCTGCCGGGGGTGGACCACGTGCGCCCGCGGGTGGTCACGATCGCCCTGAACCAGCAGGCCGGCGGGATCCAGATGTTCGTCCTCCAGAACTCCCCCGAACTCAGCGACGCCACCCGCCTGCTCGCCGGCCGCCTCCCGCGTGCAGCCGACGAGGTCGCGGTCAATGAGGTCGCCGCCCGCAACCGGGGCTGGAGCCCGGGCGACACGGTCACCCTGGACGTCGACAACGTGACCGACTTCACTCTTGTCGGGGTGATCGACGCCGCCTCGGACACCACGACGGAGCCGGCCCGCCCGCACGCTTTCCTGTCCATGCCCGGGATCACGCGGCTGTCGGGGCGGACCACCTACACCGACGTCTACGTGCACGGACCGGGTCCCGCGCCAGAACTCGTCGACGCCATCGAGGCCCTCCCCGGGACGGCGGACACGCAGGCAGCCGTCCTCACCGCAGCCGAGGCGTCCGACCAGCGCCTGACCGAGTTCACGCGCGGCTCGGAACAGCTCACCGTCCTCCTGTTGGCGTTCGGCGCGGTCGCCCTGGTGGTCGCCGGGCTCGTGGTCGCGAACACGTTCGCGATCCTGGTCAGCCAGCGCACGCGCCAGCTCGCCCTCCTGCGGGCGGTCGGCGCGACCCGACGGCAGGTGTTCGCCACCGTCATCGGCGAGGCCGCCGTGCTCGGCCTCGCGGCGGGGCTCGTCGGCGTCGCGGCCGGGGCGGGGATCGTGGGCCTCATCGCGCCGGCCTCCCGCGGGACCGCATTCCTCCGCATCGAGCAGGTGGTGATCGCGCCGCGCGATGTCATCCTCCCCTTCGCCGTCGGGGTGGTCCTCGCGGTGGTATCCGCCCTGGTCCCTGCCCGGCGGGCGACTCGCGTGCACCCGCTCGCCGCGCTGCGCCCCCAGGTGGCCACCGCGGTGGACCCGTCCGGCCGGCGCCGCTGGCCCGTCGTCTGGGTGGTCGCGACGCTGGCCGGCTTCGTCCTGCTCGCCCTCGGTGGGGTCGTCCTCCCCCGCGCCGACGTCGAGGCGGGCGTCACCGTGCTGGTGGGCATCGCCGGCGGGCTGCTGAGCGTGTTCGGGGTGCTCGCGCTGGGGCCCCACATCATCCCGACGGTGGCCCGTTGGCTGTCCGGTCCCCTGCGGCGGCTCGGGGGCGTCCCGTCCGAGTTGGCTGCCGACAACGCGATCCGCAATCCGTCGCGCGCGGCGGCGACCGCGGGCGCGCTCCTGGTCGGGGTGAGCCTCGTGTCCATGATGACGGTGGGGGCTGCGACCGGGCAGGCCTCCATCCTGCGCAACCTCGACCAGCACTACCCGATGGACGCCCAGGCCACCAGCATGGACTCCTTCACCGACGCGCAGGTGGCCCTGGCACGCACGCTGCCCGACCTGGCCGGCGTCACCGAGTTGTTCAGCCACTCCACCACGACCGCCGACGGTCGCGGCGTGACCCTGATGGGGCTCGGACCCGACGCCGCTGACGCCATCCGGCACCCCACGTTGATGGACGCCCTGGCCGACGGCGTCCTGCTGAAGGGGCCGCGTCGCGGTTTCACCGACGGCGAGCAGGTCCGGGTGGCCCTCGGCGCAGATGACGTGACGTTGACGGTCCGGATCGACCCGGGGGTGGGCGACCTGTCCGCCGTGACGCTGGACACCCTCCGCCCGGCGTTGGGCGAGTCCACCCGCAGCCTCGGGATGCGGTTCGCCGACGGCGTCGATCCGGTCGCGGCCACGGGACGGGTCGCCACGGCGTTGGGCGAGGTCGGCCCGCCGGTGCAGATCCTGTCCGTGGCCGAGCAGCGCGCCCAGACCCAACAGGTGACCGACACGGTCCTGCTGATCGTGCTCGGCCTGTTGGCCGTGGCCGTCGTGATCGCGGTCGTGGGCATCGGCAACACGCTCGGGCTGTCGGTGCACGAACGGCGCCAGGAGTCGGGCCTGTTGCGGGCGTTGGGTCTCACCCGATCCCAGTTGCGGGCGTCGTTGGGGTGGGAGGCCGTCCTGCTGGCCGCCGTCGCGTCGGTGCTGGGGGTGGCGCTGGGCGTGGTGTACGGGTTGGCCGGGGTGTCGGCCCTGATCGCCGCGGACGCTGAGGTCGTGGTCACGATCCCGTGGCTGCGCCTGGCGCTCATCGCCGCGGTAGCGCTGCTGGCCGGGTGGTTGGCGTCCGTGCTGCCCGCGGTGCGGGCCTCGAAGGTGCCTCCGGCGGCCGCGCTCGCCCTCGGAGAGTGAACCGGACGCCGCGGGCTCGGCTCAGGCCTCGGCCAGGCGGCGCAGCGCGTTGACCGCGACCTCGCGGTCGGTCGTCGACCAGAACCCCGGCATCGAGGCGCGCAGGAAGGACCCGTAGCGGGCGGTCCGCAGGCGAGGGTCGAGGACGGCGACCACACCGCGGTCGGTCATGCGGCGGATGAGGCGTCCGGACCCCTGGGCCAGGAGCAACGCGGCATGGGAGGCGGCCACGGCCATGAAGCCGTTGCCCCCCGCGTCCGCCACCGCCTTCTGGCGTGCCTGCATGAGCGGCTCGTCCGGGCGCGGGAAGGGGATCTTGTCGATGATGACGAGTTGGCAGGTGTCGCCCGGGACGTCCACCCCTTGCCACAGGCTCAGCGTCCCGAACAGGGACGTCTCGGGTTCGGCGATGAAGCGGCGGGTCAGCTCCGAGAGTTGGGCGTCCCCCTGGCACAGCACCGTCATCGCGGGCAGCTCGGTGCGGCAGTGCCGGGCGGCGGCCTCGGCGTTGCGCTGGGAGGCGAACAGCCCCAGCGTCCGGCCACCGGCGGCCCACACCAGCTCGGCCACCTCGGCCAGCGCCTCTGGCGTGATGCCCTCGCGGCGCGGGTTGGGCAGGTGGCTGGCCACGTACAAGATCCCCTGGCGCGCGTAGTCGAACGGAGAGCCCACGTCCAACCCCCGCCACTCCAAGCCCGAGCGTTCCTCGGGTTCGGTGTCCAGGACGCGGTCGCCGCGCCTCAGGCCCACCGCGGTGGCGGCCGATTCGAAGTCGCCACCGAGCTTGAGCGTGGCCGATGTCAGCACCGTCGTGGTCTGGGACAGAACCCGCTCGCGCAACAGCCCGGCCACGTCCAGCGGGGCGACCACGAGCCACCGGCCGAACCGCTCGCGTTCGCTGACCCACAGCACATCGGTGGGCCGCAGGCCCACCATGGCATCGGCGACGTCGAAGACCTCCTTGGCCGCAGCGGCGGCCTGCTTCACGTCCGCGTCGTCGGACTTCAGGGCCGACACGACGCGGCGGCTCACCTCACGGATACGGGAGAGCACGGCCATCACCGGCGCGTCCGGGTCCTCGATGCGCTCCAAGGGTGCCTCGTTCAGGGCGTTGAGGAGTTCATCGCCCAGGTCGGCGAACTCGATGGCCAGGTCGTCGTCGCTCAGGTGCGGGGTGCAGCGCCGGGCCGTGCGCTCGAGCTGCTGGGGGCTGAGTTCGTGAGACGCCGCGCCGGTGACGCGCGCGGTGAGTTCGTGGGCCTCGTCGATCACGAGGAAGTCGTGGTCGGGCAGCACCGAGTTGCCGTGCATCGCGTCGATCGCGAGCAGGGCGTGGTTGGTGACGACGAGTTGGGACTGGCGCGCGGTGTCGCGGGAGCGCTCGACGAAACAATCGTTGTAGAACCCGCAGGTCACGCCGAGGCACTCGCGCACCGGCACGGACACCTGGGCCCACGCCGCCGCGGTGTGCGTCGGAGCGTCGTCGCGATCCCCGGCGCCGTCGGCGTCCAGCTCGTCCTTGACCCAGGAACGCAGGGCCAGCACCTCGGCACCGAGCACGGACGCGGCGTCCGCCTTGCTGGCGCGCAGCCCTTCGGCGAGCGCTTCGCCCCCCAAGAGGGACTCCTGCTCGACCCCGGTGCCGTCGATGGCCCGGTGCAGGCAGGCGTAGTTGGTGCGCCCCTTCAAGATGGCGTGGCTGACCTCGCGGCCGGCCACGGACCGGGCGGCTGCAATGGCCGCCGGGATGTCGGTGTGGGCCAACTGTGCCTGCAACGCGAGCGTCGCCGTGGCGATGATGACCCGCCCCTCCTTGTTCTCCAGAAGGTGGGCCAGCGCGGGGGCGAGGTAGCCCAACGACTTGCCCGTCCCCGTCCCGGCCTGGACGAGCAGGTGCTCCTCCTCGTCGAAGGCGTGGTCGATCGCCCGGGCCATGGCCACCTGCCCCTCCCGAGGGGCGCCACCGATCGCCGCGACGGCGGCGTCGAGGATCTGCTCGGTTCGTGTGGGCACCTGCCCGAGGCTACTTCACCCACCGGGCACGACCAGCACCCATCGCCTCGTCGACGCAGACGGACAACATTCGGACAACACCTACGGTGACGTAACGGGGGTGCCGCCGCCTAGGAGTGAAGGCGTCGAGAGGAGACGACCATGACCACCCCCCTGCGTCCGGTGCCCACCCACGGTGCGCCGAGGCTGCCCGAACCGCCCCAGAAGCCGGTGCGGCCCACCGGTTCCGTGAGCGCGGCCGAGTTCGAGCGGTTCGCGGAACTGGCCAAGGAAGGCAAGGATCTGGACGCCATCACCAAGGCCTCGGGGCGCTCCCGGGCCACCGTGGTGAAGTACCTGACCCGGATGCTGCCCCTGAACGAGCGTGCCTGCCCCGAAGCCCTGCTGGTCGAACGGCTGGGCGGGTACCTGTCCGACGACTATGACTGGCGAGCCGCCATGGTGCAGGCCCCACCTCCGCCGGTGGTCACGCATGTGCACCGCGAGGGCGTTCCCGGTCTCGACGACAACGACCTCGTCACGATCGCGCTGGCCCTGGCCGAACAGAGCGGCGCCCGGGCACGGGACCTGGCCGTTCGCGTCGTGGCGGAGTTGACCGGCAGGAACGTCACCGACCTGCTCTGCCGTGCCCGCGAGCGCCGGCTGCTCAGCGAGGGGATGCCACCCAACCGGGCTGACGAGGTGGCCCGGGCTTGGGTGCAGGAGAAGATCGACCCGACCTTCAGCGGGGACTGGCGGCGCGGATACGAGCGCGGATACGACGATTGGGAGGGTTGGCAGTAGGGGCACAACCCCACTGGACGCCCGGAGCGCGAGCCGGCGGTGTTCCCAACTGGGTGACGTGCACCGCCTTGCGACATGACGCGCTCATGCCGAGTAGCGCGAGTCCAATTTGCAGACTGGACCGGACCGCTAGCCTAGCCTCGACGGTCCATCTGTGGTCGCAAGTTCCCGAGCGCGTCACCGTAGGCTTTGCGCCATGGGTTCGATAGCGGATTGGGCCGCCGTCTTCGTGGCGAGCGCCGCGGTGGTAGTTGCGGTCATCTCACTCCTGGTGTCGCGCGCCACCACCAACCGCACGCTTGAACACTCCCACCAGTTGGCCATGATCGATGCCAAACGTCGCGCGTATACGGAGGCGCTCGCCCACTGGTCAGGGTTTGTGGCTCCGAAGAAGGGAATCGCGGTGCTTCAGGGGCTTGAGCGTGGCACGGTGGTCAACTCCGGACTGTC
>JAUNSA010000180.1 GCA_030539405.1 Propionibacteriaceae bacterium | reverse complement strand
GCGGCCCGCACCCAGGCCCGCATCGACTCCGGCCGCCAGCCGGTGATCGGTGTCAACAAGTACCTCGTCGAGGACGAGGAGGGCATCGAGGTCCTCAAGGTCGACAACGCCACGGTGCGCGCCGAGCAGATCGCCAAGCTGCAGCAGCTCCGCGCCGAGCGTGACGAGGCCGCCACCCAGGCCGCGCTGGACAAGCTGACCTGGGCCGCCGCCAACCCCGACCCGACCGACCCCGAACGCAACCTGCTCAAGCTGGCCATCGACGCCGCGCGCGAGAAGGCCTCCCTGGGCGAGATCTCCGACGCACTGGAGAAGGAGTTCGGGCGCTACACCGCGCAGATCCGTACGATCAGTGGTGTGTACAGCAAGGAATCGGGATCGACCGAAGAGACCGAGGCCACCCGCGCCCTGGTCGAGAAGTTCGAGGAACTGGAGGGCCGCCGCCCGCGCATCCTCGTCGCCAAGATGGGCCAGGACGGCCACGACCGCGGCCAGAAGGTGATCGCCACGGCGTTCGCCGATCTCGGCTTCGACGTGGACGTGGGCCCGCTGTTCCAGACGCCGGAGGAGGTCGCCCGCCAGGCGATCGAGGCGGACGTGCACATGGTCGGCGTCTCGTCGCTGGCCGCCGGCCACCTCACGCTCGTTCCGGCGTTGCGCGAAGAACTGGACAAGCTCGGGCGCGACGACCTGATGATCGTCGTGGGCGGCGTCATCCCGAGCCAGGACTTCGCGGAGCTGCGCGAGAAGGGCGCTGACGCGATCTTCCCGCCCGGCACGAAGATCCCCGCCTCGGCCCACGAACTGCTCGGCAAGCTGATCGAGCGACTGGAGGCCCCCCAGGCATGAGGCAAACACTGGACCCGGCGACCCTGGCTGAACATGTGGTCGCCGGGTCCCGTGCTCATGTCGCCCGGGCGCTGACCCTCGTCGAGTCGTCACGCCCCGACCACCGCGACCAGGCACGGGAACTGCTCACCCTCCTCCGCCCGCACACCGGCCAGGCGATCCGCGTCGGGCTCTCGGGGGTGCCCGGGGCCGGCAAGTCGACGTTCTGCAACGCGATGGGCGTCCGGCTGATCGAACGAGGCCACAAGGTGGCCGTGCTCGCGGTCGACCCCAGCTCGTCCCGCTCCGGCGGGTCCGTGCTGGGCGACCGGACGCGCATGGCCGACCTGGCCGTCACCGACCAGGCGTTCATCCGCCCCTCCCCCTCCGGCAACCACCTCGGCGGCGTCGCCCGCGCCACCCGCGAGGGCATGCTGATCATGGAGGCCGCGGGCTTCGACACGATCATCGTCGAGACGGTCGGCGTGGGTCAGTCCGAGGTCGCGGTGGCCGGCATGGTCGACACCTTCCTGCTGCTGATGATCGCCCGCACCGGCGACCAGCTCCAGGGCATCAAGCGCGGCATCCTCGAGATGGCCGACGTCATCGCCGTGAACAAGGCCGACGGCGACGGGCTGCAGGAGGCCCGCGTCGCCGCCCGCGAGCTGACCATCGCGATGAAGCTCATCCGTTCGGAGTCCGGCGGCCGGCGGACGCCCGTGCTCACCTCGTCCTCCTACACCGGCGACGGCCTCGACGAGGTCTGGGACGCCGTCGTGGCGCACCGCGCCGCGCTGGAGGAGTCCGGCTCCCTGGCCGAGCGCCGCGCCGAGCAGCAGCGCGACTGGATGTGGGCGCTGGTCCGCGACGACCTGTTGACCGCCCTGCGGCGTTCGCCGTCCGTGCGCGCCCTGGTGCCGGACCTCGAGGCGGCCGTGTCCTCGGGCGACCTCAGCGCCGTGGACGCGTCGGTGGACATCGTGAACGCCTTCAGGA
The DNA here is from genome assembly GCA_030539405.1 of Propionibacteriaceae bacterium. Classification (GTDB taxonomy): domain Bacteria; phylum Actinomycetota; class Actinomycetes; order Propionibacteriales; family Propionibacteriaceae; genus Propioniciclava. The sequence goes on along the minus strand of JAUNSA010000180.1, from coordinate 2,431 downwards.
CCGACTTCACCACCCGGTGATGCGTTCGGGCCGGTAGGGCCTATCAGCTACGAGTGACCGTCCAGGTCGCGCTGGGCTTGGCGGCCTTGCCGCAGGATTCGGGGAGCGCCTCCCCTTCCACCTTGTGCGCGGCCAGTGCCCAGGTGCGCCCGTCCACGTGCTGCACCGTGATCGCGTCGGCCTCACCGGCCACGGTGAAGGCGTCCGCGGCGGTCTCGCCCTCATGGGCCCGCACCCAGCTCACGGCGGCCTGGTGGTGGGGAGGCAGGTGGCTCACGCCGCGATCGTGGCGCTCCGAGAGCGTCCCAATGGCGAAGGCACCGGACGCCGCGGCGTCCAGCGCGTGGCCGGCCAGGTCGGCGTCCAGCCGGGCGAGCATCTGGCCCAGCGGCAGGACGAGTCCGGTCGGCGCGAACCGATGCCCGCCGGTGTGGGAGCACTCCCACACCTGGCCGGGGCGCTGTGCGGACAGCGCGAGCGCGACGGGGCGTCCCTTCAGGGCGCAACACACATCTCGCTTGGAGTTGGCGCATACCAGCAGCACGGGCGCCTCGGCGGGCTGGAGCCAGGGGCAGGCGGCCAGGGCGGCGTCCGGGGACGCGCCGGTCAGGTCGGCCCAGGGCAGGTCCTCCAGCGCGGCGGGGTCCAGGGCGACGCCGGTCAGCAGCCAGGGGCGTCCGGACAGGCCGCCGGCCACGAACACACGCCGGGACTGGAACGAGGCGTCCGCGTGGTGGCCCGGCGCGCGGATCAACAGCACCCGCCCGCCCGCCTCGGCGGACGCGGCCGCGAGCCGACCGCCCAGCTCGGCGTCCAGGTGCGACTCGGTCAGCGCGTCGCGGCCCCACGGGCCGGGCTGTTCGATCGCGACCCAGAAGGACGCCCGCGTGGCACTCCCCCACGCCGACAGCTCGTCCCAGAGGGCGGAGCACCGCGCGCTCTCCTGCGAGTTCTGCATTCAGGCAGCCTATCCCTGATCAGCGGGGCATCCGCCGCCACACCGGACGCGGCACGAACGGCGCGACCGAGAACATCGCGCGGAGCTGCCACGGGATCCAGAGCACCGGCGCCCCGGGGGTGCGCAGCCGCTCGACGACCGCGTCGGCAACCTGCTCGGGGGTGGAGCTGAACGGGGCCGGCTCCATGCCCGCGGTCATCCGGCCGATCACGAATCCCGGGCGGGCGATCACGAGGTCCACCCCGCTGCCGTGCAGCGCGTCGGCCAGGCCCGAGGCGAAGCCGTCCAGCCCGGCCTTGGCCGAGCCGTAGACGTAGTTGGCCCGCCGCACCCGGACGCCCGCGACCGAGCTGAACGCGACGATGCTGCCGCTCCCCCGCAGGCGCATGACGTCGGCCAGCACCGTGATCAGGGATGCCTGGGCCACGAAGTCGGTGTGCAGGATCCGGACGACCTCGGCCTCGTCGCGCTCGGCGCGCGCCTGGTCGCCCAGGATGCCGAACGCGAGCACGGCGGTGCCGATCGGCCCGAAGCGCTCCTCCAGGTCGGTGACGACCGCGCGGTGAGCGGCGGTGTCGTCGGCGTCGAAGTCCACGACCTCGACGCGGACGCCGGACGCGGCCACGCGCTCGGCCGCGGCGCTGGCGTCCGACCCCGGCCGGACGGCCAACACAATCACGGACGCCGTGGGCGCGAGCCGCTCGGCGATGGCCACCCCGATCTCGGAGCGGCCGCCGAAGACGACGACCGGGCCGCTCACAGCACCGCTCACAGCGCCGCGCGCAGGGCCTGCAGGCGGGCCAGCGTGGAGTCGCGGCCGAGGATCTCCATGGACTCGAACAGCGGCGGGGAGACCCGCGAGCCGGTCACACCCACGCGGGCCGGGCCGAACGCGAACTTCGGCTTGATGCCCATCTGGTCGACCAGCCGCTCGCGCAGGGCCGCCTGGATGGTGGCGGCGTCCCAGGTCGGGGCGGACTCGAGGGCGGCCAGCGAGGCGTCCACGATCTCGGCGGCGTTGTCGGGCAGCTTGGCCACCGAGTCGGCGTCGAGGGCCAGCTCGGCATCGGGGGTGAGCAGGAACTGGATCTTCTCCAGCGCCTCCGACAACAGCACGAGCCGCTCCTGGATGAGCGGGGTCGCGGCCCGCAGGGTCTCGACGTGCGCCGCGGGCACCTCGACGCCGGTGAAGCGCAGGTGCTCGACGATGCGGTCGGCGAGCTCGTCGGACGCCAGCGCCCGGATGTAGTAGCCGTTGAGCCAGTTGAGCTTGTCGAGGTCGAAGACCGGGCCGACTGTGTTGACCTTGGCCCAGTCGAACTGGGCGACGAAGTCGTCGAACGACTGCACCTCGCCGTCGTCGTCGCCGGCATAGCCCAGCAACTGCAGGAAGTTCACCAGCGCCTCGGGCAGGTAGCCCTGCTCGCGGAACCACAGCAGCCGGGCGGCCGGGTTCTTGCGCTTGGAGATCTT
>JAUNSA010000037.1 GCA_030539405.1 Propionibacteriaceae bacterium | reverse complement strand
GCCGGCTGGCTGTTGTTCGAGGCAGTCGGGCCGTGCCTGTTCGCCGGGTGGGCGAAGGGCGGCGAGGTCTACCGCTGCACCGACCACGGTTGCCCGTGCGACTTCGTCTACGAGTACCTTCCGGGCGAGGCGATGGGCGCCCCGCGGCGCAAGTCGCTGCTGGGACTGCTGGCGTTCGCGGAGTCGCAGACGAACAACGTCTACGAGCCGCTGCAGACGATGATCCACTCCGGGCCGCTGGCCGAGTTCGTGCACGTCCGCGAGGGCTTCATCCGGCTCCCGAACCGCGGCAAGATCGTCCCGCTGTCATCGGCCGCGAAGTCGAAGCTGGGCCAGCCACTCACCGGCGGCCTGGCGGATGAGTCGGGGCTCTACACGGCCTCGAACCGGGTGCTGGACACCTGGCAGACGATGCGGCGCGGTATCGCCGCGATGCAGGGCCGCACCGTCGAGTTGACGAACCCGTGGGACCCGATGGAGAACTCCGCAGCCCAGCAGGCGTTCGAATCGACCCGGACGGACATCTTCCGCTACTACCGCAAGCCGCCGGCCGACCTGTCTTACGGCAACAAGCGCGACCGGGCCAAGATCCACCGCTACGTCTATGCCGACTCCCCCTGGGTCGACCCGGCCACCATCGACGCCGAGGCCGCCGAGCTCGTGGAGACGGACCCGACGCAGGCAGAACGGTTCTTCGGGAACAGGCTCGTGCAGGGCCTGGGCGCGTTCCTGACCGAGGCAGCGTGGTCCGAGGGCATCGACGACCGGGAAGCGCCCACCGACGGCCCCATCTGTCTCGGCTTCGACGGTTCGAGGTCCGGTGACTGGACCGCATTGCGGGCCGAGACGATCGACGGGCACCGCTTCACGCCCACCTACGGCGAGGACGAGCGCCCGACGGTCTGGCGGCCCGACGCCTGGCCCGAGGGCCGCATCCCGCGCGGCGAGGTGCTGGCCGCCGCGGACGAGCTGTTCCGCCGCTACGACGTGCAGCGGTTCTACGTGGACCCGCGCCACTGGGAGACGCAGGCCGACTCCTGGGCCTCCGAGCACGGCGCGGAGACGGTCGTCATGTGGCACACGAACCGGATCACCTACATGCACGACGCACTGGTCCGCTACCGCGAGGATCTGGCCGAGGGTCTGACCACGCACGACGGCGACACGACGATGCGCACTCAGGCGCTTAATGCCCGCAAGGTCGCCAAGCCGGGCGACCGCTTCATCCTCGGCAAGCCGTCCGAGCACCAGAAGATCGACCTCCTCATGGCCGACGTCCTGGCGCACGAGGCCGCCGCTGACGCCCGCGCTGCCGGCTGGTCGAGCCAGTCCGAACCGTCCATCTTCTTTCTGCCATAAGACCCGAGGGGGTGCATCGCGTGGCGCTCTCCCCCACTGAGGTTCAGATCATCGACCGGCTGCGGCAGCGGCTCGATGCCGGCTTCCTGACGGACGAGAAGCACCTGCGCTACTACCAGGGCCGGCAGCGTGTCGAGCAGCTCGGTATGGCCATCCCTGCGCAGATGCGCCGCTTCTTGGTGATCGCCAACTGGTGCCGGACGGTGGTCGACACGACGAACGACCGGCAGCAGGTGCGGGCGCTGGTTCTGCCGGGCGAGGAGACGGCTGACCCGCTGCTGCGGGAGATCTGGGACGCCAACAACCTGTCGGCGCACTTCTCGATGTTCAACACCGACCGTCAGATCTACGGCCGGGCGTTCATGTCGGTGGGCGCGAACGAGGACAACCCGGACCACCCGATCGTGCGGGTGGAGTCTCCGCGGGAGATGGTGGCCGAGGTCGACGTTCGTCGGGAGCGGATCACTGCCGCTGCCCGGTTCTACGGGACGGACGCCAACGGGATCGGCCCGCAGCACGTCACCCTCTACCTGCCGGACGTGACCGTCTGGGTCGACCGGACACCGACCGGGCGTTGGGTCGAGGTCGAGCGTGACGAGCACCGCCTGGGCGCGGTGCCGATCGTGATGCACCTGAACCGGCGCATGTCCGGCGGGTGGGTCGGTGAGTCGCAGCTGGCGGACGTGATCCCGTTCGCGGACGCTGCGGCCCGGTCGCTGACGAACATGCAGTTCGCGCAGGAGGCGCACGGCGCGCCCCGCATGTGGATGACGGCCGTCTCCCAGGGTGACTTCCTGGACCAGTCCGGCAAGCCGATCCCCAAGCTGGAGGCGTACTTCAACGCCGTCACGACGCTGACGAACAAGGACGCCAAGGTTGGGCAGCTCACCGCGGCCGACCTCAAGAACTTCGAGACGGCCATGTCCGTCTACGGCACGCAAGCCTCGGTGGTGACCGGCTTCCCCGCCCGCTACTTCGGCATCACGCACCAGCAGCCCCCGACCGAGGGCACGGTCGTCGCGGACGAGATCAGCCTGGTCCGGTCGGTCGAGGCGCAGAACCTGCAGCTGGGCATGACGATCGGCTGGGCCGGCGCCCTGGCCTACCGCTTCTCCACCGGCGAGTGGGTGGAGGGGAACCGGGTGCGCACGGAGTGGCACAACCCGGCGACTCCGACGGTGGCGCAGCGTGAGGATGCGCTGATGAAGCGCCGCTCCCAGGGTGTCCTGTCGCGGCGCGGCTACATGGTCGAGCTGGGCTGGTCGGAGGCGCGGATCGCCCAGGAGCTGCAGTGGCTCGACGAGGAGTCCTCCGGCAGCCCGGACCCGTACCTGATCGCTGAGGCCAATGGTCGCCGGGCAGACTCTGCCGTCCTCGGCTGAGGCCTACTTCGACACCCAGGCTCGGGAGGCTGACGCCGCGATCCGTGCGATGCGTCGCCAGTGGTCACGGCTGGCGCCCGGCGCTGTCGTGGCGTCGTATGAGGCGCTGCGACCGAGGCTGCTGGCGGTGGTGCTGACAGGGCAGGCGCGGATGGTCGCCCCGGTGGGCGGCTACGTGTCGCGGGTGCTGGGCCAGACAGGGCAGGTAGATGACCCGGTGGCTGCCCCGACGCCGCGGGCGATGGTCGGGTGGGCTGGCGATGGTCGCTCGATCGAGGGCCTGGTCGACGTGGCGCCTGGCAAGGTGCTGGACGGCCTGCGGGCGGGCCTGCCGGCTGCGGTGGCAGTCAAGGCCGGGCAGGAGTTCCTGGACCTGGCCGTGACGACCGCGCTGTGGGACACGGTCCGGCACGCGGAGGCGCTGGAGGTCGCTGTCCGGCCGGGTATCGACGGCTACGTGCGAATGCTCAACCCGGGCGTGCACGGGGCCTGTTCGCGGTGCGCGGTCCTGGCAGGCCGGTGGTATCGACGGAACACCGGCTTCGCACGTCACCCGCGCTGCCGGTGCGTGCATATCCCGGCCTCGGAGGCCGTGGCTGGTGACTACCGGCTGAACCCGGATGACTATTTCGGCAGCCTGACGAAGGCTGAGCAGGACCGGATCTTCACCAAGGCTGGCGCCGAGGCGATCCGCAACGGGGCCGACCCCGTCCAGGTCGTGAACGCCCGCCGCGGGATGCACACCGCCCAGACGAACCTGCGCGGCTGGATTCCGAAGGGCCGGCTGACCCCGGTCGACCGCTACGGCCGCCCCGTCTACGTCACGACCGAGGGTGTGACGAAGCGCGGGCGGGCCTACCGAGGCCGCACGGGACGCCGCGGTGAGCGGTTGATGCCCGAGTCCATCTTGCAGCTGGCCGACGACCAGGACGACCTGATGCGCCTGCTGAAGCTGCACGGCTACCTCCCGTAGCCCCACATTCCACCCGTCCGGGCGAGCCGGCGGGGTCGACCCAGCGATTGGGAGCACAACTATGTCGGAGCAGGACACCACAACACCAAAAGAGGTCACCGAGACGGGCGCGACGCCCGCTGACGTGGCAGACAAGCTCGGCGAGGGCGGCAAGCGAGCCCTCACCGCTGAGCGTGAGGCCCGCAAGGCCGCCGAGGACGCCGCGAAGGCGCTCCAGGCCGAGCTGGACCAGATCAAACAGGCGCAGATGAGCGACCTGGAGAAGGCGCAGGCTCAGGCCCGCTCCTACGAAAAGGCCGCGACCAAGGCTTCGGCCGAGGCGCTGCGCTGGCGGATCGCCGCACGGCACGGCATCAGCGACGAGGACGCCGAGACGTTCCTGACCGGGACGGACGAAGAGTCCTTGGTGAAGCAGGCCGAGCGTCTGGCAGCGCTGGCTGTCAAGGCTCCGACGACCCCCAGGCCCGACCGCACCCAAGGCGGCACGGGCGACCCCCCTGCCCTCAACAGCGACGCCCTGGAGGGCGCCCTGAGATCCAAGCTCGGCATCGCCTGACCGGCGAGCCGCTGACGTCCTAGGAGGACATCATGGCGATCACCGCCTCCACCAAGACCACCGACTTCTCGGGATTCCTAAACCCCGGCGAGGCCGCCCCCATCTTCGACCGCGCTGCCCGCCAGTCGGTCTACCAGCAGCTCTTCCCCCGTGTGCCGCTTGGCATGAACGGCGAGAAGATCCCCGTCGTCACCAGCAAGCCGACCGCCAACTGGGTCGGTGAGGGTGAGAAGAAGCCGGCCACCAACATGGGCCTCGGGCTTGTTCACATCGCCCCGAAGAAGCTTGCGGCGATCGCGGTCATGTCCGCTGAGGTCGTCCGGGCCAACCCCGGCAACTACACCGGCAAGCTCCGTGAGGGCCTGGCCGAGGCGTTCGCCACCGCGTTCGACTACGCGGTCGGCTACAACCTGGGTGGCGACGGGACCGGCACCGGACCCTTCGACCACTACCTCAACGCGACCACCAAGCGCGTCGAGATCGGCACCACCACCCAGGCCAACGGCGGCATCCACGGCGACCTCGTGGCCGGCATGAAGCTCCTGGTCGACGACAAGCGCCGCCTGACCGGCTTCGGTCTCGACGACACACTCGAGCCGGACCTTTGGGGCGCAGTGGACGCCAACGGGCGCCCGATCTACGTGGATCTGCCCACCGACGACGTGTCGCAGGCGATCGCCCGCCCGGGCCGTCTGCTCAACCGTCCGTCGTTCATGGGCGAGGGCGTCGGCAACGATGTCGTCGTCGGCTTCGGTGGTGACTTCCGCCGCGGCGCCTGGGGTGCGGTCGGAGGTATCTCCTACCGCGTCTCGACCGAGGCGACCGTGACGATCAACGGCACGCTCACCTCCCTCTGGGAGAACAACCTCGTGGCCGTCCTGGCTGAGGCCGAGTACGGCTTCGTCCTGGCCGACGAGGACGCCGAGGACTTCGTCGCCTACGAGCGCGCCGCCGCTATCGGTGGCTGACGTGGCACGTCAGCGCAAGCCGAAGCGAGAGACGGTCGCCCTCACCAACCCGCTGGGGACGAAGGTGACCGTCGCCAAGGAGAAGGCCGACCACTACAAGTCGTTGGGGTACATCGCCCCGACGACCCGTAGTGCGGTCAAGAAGTCCGACGACAACTGAGAGAGGCGGTGCGGTCATGGCTGTGACCATCCAGAAGATCGCGGTCGAGCTCGGCCGCACCGCCCCTGTCGCGGACACTCCCGAGGCGCTGCAGTGGGCCTCGTGGATCGCCCGCGCCGAGCGTGCCATCACCACCCGTGCAGAGGCGCGTGGAGTCGAGATGGACACCCTCGACCCGGACGTGGTCGACGACGTCATCACCTACGCCGTGGTTCGGCGCATCACCCGTCCGATCGACGGTGCAGAGTCCACCACGGACCAGCTCGGCACCGACGTCGGGTCGTGGCAGCAGACGCGCCGCTACTCCGCCGGTGCCGGGGACATCTTCTTCCTGGACGCCTGGTGGGACCTGCTCGGTCTGGGTGGGTCCGCTGGGGTGTTCTCCATCCAGATGACCGGCGCACCGGACGTCGGGTACGGCTACGGCCCCGGTCATCCGCAATACACGCGGATCTGGCCATGAGACTGCCGCCGTTCGCGCCGGAGAACCTGGCCCTGGCACTGCGCACCGTCGGTCTGCCCGACATGCAGGTCGGGGACGAGTCGCTGATGGTCGAGCGGATCGTCATCGACCGCCCCACGGGGACCGAGATCGACGACGGGGGCCGGGAGCAGACGACCTACAGGCAGATCTACGACGGCATCGGGCTGCTGACCTCGTTCCGGCCCTACGAGCAGAACGCAGACGTCGGTGGCTCGACGGCCACGATGCAGCGGGTCGACTGGCACATACCGGCACTGGATCGCATCCCCGCGCTACTGAACGCCGGCAAGGTCACGCAATGGGACGGCCCGGTCCTGGCTGGTGACCGCGCTCGGCGCATGACCGAGGGTAAGCCGGTCAAGACCGTGCGCATTGCTGGCGAGCACGACATCACCTGGGCCGTGTCGCAGCGGTTCGTCGTCGACGACATCACCGGGGGTGCGTGGGCGTGATCGACGTCAACGTGAACGAGCTGCGCGAACTCGGCGTGTGGCTGCGTGAGTCCGGTCCCGAGGTGAACCGGGCCGCGCCCGGCGTGGTCCGCAAGGCAGCGATGAACATCAAGGGCGACTGGCAGATGGACGCCGCGTTCTCGCGGCACTTCCGCCTGACCCCGACGATCAACTTCGACGAGCGGCGCCGTGGCGACGTGATCGAGGCAGAGATCGGTCCCGACCGGCGCAGACGTGCCGCGCGGCTGGCTGGTATCGCCCACTTCGGTGGCGCGAACGGCGGCGGTGGGACGCTGGGCGACCCGACGCACTACCTCGACAAGGAGGCGCCCCGCATGGCGGAGGCGCTGGCCAAGATCGTCGACGAGGCCTTGTCGTGAGGGCGCACCTGCGGGCCGTGGTGGCCGCCCTGGAGCCGCTGGGCTACCCGGTGCACCTGCTGCACGCGAACCCGCCCGGCGACGACGCCTCGACGGTCCCACCGGTGCCGTATCTGGTGCTGCGTGGCGCATGGGCCAACCCGGACGACATGCCCGCCTGTGACGCCACCGACGACCTCGACACCGCCCTGTTCATCACCGGGACCGCCTCGACCGCCGAGGGTGCCCTGGTCGTGCTCGACCGGGTCCGGCGTCACCTGTCGCCGTCGATGAGGCCGACCCGCCTCGACCTGGCCGGTCGTGCCGCGCAGGTCCGGTGGGTCCGTAACGAGGTCGAGCCGCAGGTCGATCGTGACCTGCGGCTGCCGAACTCCAACCGTCACCCCGGCTTCGGCGTCGACTCCTACCGACTCACGTCCCAGCCGCTCTAGCCCCTCCCCTCATCTTGCGTCCCGGCACCGTGCCGGGCGCTTCGCCTACCCCGAAGGAGGCACCCGGTGAGCAAGTTCGTGCCCGCCTACGACCGCCGCACGGGCCGCAAGTTGGCCCACTACGTCCCCGAGCACTGGTTCGACCACCCGGTCCTCGGTCAGCACGTCCGCCGCACTCCCCGGAATGCGGCGGCGAACAAGAACACCACCACCAAGGCCCCGGCTGCCGGGGACAACGAGAAGGAGTGACCCCCCATGCCGAAGAGCCTTGCTGACGGCAAGATCAAGCTGACGCTGCTGGCGACCGAGCCGGAGAACCCGTCGGCGCTGACCGCGACCATCCTCAACGCCGGTGTCGACATCCAGTGCGACATCCTCGCCTCCGACTTCCGCCTGTCCGCGACGGCGTCGGACACCGTGGGCGACAGCCCGCTGTGCAACGACTCCAACGCGGTCGTGTTCGGCCGGTCGAACTACGAGGGGTCGATCACCCCGTTCCGGTACTTCGACGAGGACGGCGCGGTGGCCACCGCGGAGGACACCGCTTGGGCCGCGATGAAGGCCAAGGGCACGCACCTGCACCTGGTCAAGCGGTGGAACGGCAAGCCGCACGACGAGGACTGGGCCGCCACCGACGAGTACGAGTACTGGCACGTCATCACCGACGAGCCGCAGGACCCCTCGGACATGGGCGGCTACATCAAGAAGGTCGTACCCCTGGGTCCCCAGCGCAAAGTCACCGGCGTCGTCGCCTCCTGACCCCTGGTCGCGTCCCGGCCCGTGCTGTCACGGGTCGCGGGCCGGGACGCACCTACCCGTGAACCCACCCGTGACGAACCCGTGAGGAGAAGCACGTGACCAAGAAGAACCCCGACATGTCGCTGGCCGAGGTCGGCCAGGACGAGACCGACGCACCGGATCTGCCGGAGGTGCTCGACCACGACCCGGCAACGTTCGACGTGGGCGCGTTCGTCGCCGGCGTCCGTGGCACCCGGATGCGGGTGAAGATCCAGCCGAACGCACACCTGCTCGCGCGGCTGCAGGAGCTCGCCGACGAGATCGACGCCTGCCCCTCCGATGACGAGATTCCCGACGAGCTGGTGAACGAGTGGTTGGACACGAAGGCCGCGTTTGACGACGTGCGTGTGTTCGTCGTCGAGGGCCGGTCGGTGGACTGGGCGCGGCAGTTCGCCAAGGACGCCAAGGCTCGCGGGATCAACCCGCAGCGCAAGGGCCTGTCGGACGATGCGGTCGTGGAGCACACGAAGCGGCTGTGGCACGAGCAGATCGCGGCGCAGGTCGTCTCGCCGGCCGAGGTGGTCCCGGAGGACATCGCGGCTCTGTATGCCCAGTCCGAGGTCGAGGGCGACAAGCTGTGGCGGGCGGTGCAAGCCGTCAACAGCCAGCCGGTGGAGAAGCTGGTGCCGGATTTCTCCAGGCGTGTCTCACGGCTCAGCCTGCGTGGCTGAGCGTCGTCGAGACGGCGGTCGAGACGCGGGAGCGTGTGTCGGCGCTGCTGATGGTGCCGTGGGCGGGCCAGAAGCGGTTGCCGGAGGCTGACGCGCTGCTGCTGCACGCGAGGGCGCTCTACAAGGCGTCGCTGTGCCCGTGCGGGTGCGGGTTCCCTCGTGCGGACACGTTGGACCCGGACGCCGATGGGTGCGTGGAGATCGACGACTCGGCGGTGTGTGTGGTCCGGGCCGCGCTCGATGAGTGGTCGGCCGAGAAGAAGGACCGGCCGCCGGGCGTGTTGCCGCTGCCGGTGTTCGACGAGAAGTCGCTGCGCATCAGCCGGGCGAGGTCAGCCCGTCGTGTTGCGGGCGCGGACGGTGCGGATCACGCCGAGGAGCAGTAGTGCTCCACCGATGGCGACGGCGCCGAGCACGACCCATCGGGGCATGAATGCACCTGGGTCGTCCATCCGTCCCGCGTTGATGAGGCCGAGCAGGAGAAGCACCGCCCCGGGGGCGATCAGTCGCCATTCGATGCCGTTGGTCCGCCCGCTCACGCCATTGTCCATGCCCCACACCCTACGCCGGAGGTGAGCCGTGACAGAAAGAAACGTCAAGGTCTCCGTCCGGGCGGACGTCGCTGACTTCAAGCGTGGGATGGACGAGGCTGCGAGGGCGACCGAGAAGGTCGGGACGGCGGCCGAGAAGACGTCAGCGAAAGCCAAGACCGGCCTGTCGGGGCTGGCACAGTCGGCACGGGACAACCGTGACGCCTGGTCGACGACCGGTGGTGCGCTGACGGCCTACGGTGCCGCGGTGACCGGCCTGGGGGTCGTGGTTGCCAAGACGGGCATCGAGTACAACACCCTCCGGCAGCGGTCCGTGGCAGCCCTGACGACCCTGACGGGGTCCGCGCAGGCCGCCAACGCCCAGATGGACAAGCTGGACGACTTCGCGTCGAACAGTCCGTTCTCGCGGTCGGTGTTCATCGAGGCTCAGCAGCAGCTGATCGGCTTCGGCATGGAGGCCGAGCGGGTCGTCCCGACCCTGGACGCGATCCAGAACGCGGTGGCCGCCACGGGCGGCAGTAACCAGGACATCGCTGAGTTGGTGCGGATTATCGCCCAGGTCGGGGCGGCGGGGAAGATCACCGCCACGGACCTGATGCAGTTCGGGCAGCGGGGTGTGGACGCTGCGACGCTCATCGGCTCCCAGATGGGCATGACGGGCGCCCAGATCCGTGAGGAGATCACCAAGGGCACGCTCGGCGCTGATGAGGCGGTCGCTGCCCTGGTCGCCGGGATGGATCAGCGGTTCGGCGGTGCCGCGGCGAACGTCAAGGGCACGATGCTGGGCGCCCTGGACCGCGTCAAGGCCGCGTTCCGTGACATCTCCGCCTCGGCCATGTCGCTGTTCGTGGACCCGACCGGTGGTGGCCTGGCGGTCGACGGGCTGAACAAGCTCGCGGACGTCCTGCGTCGCTTCGAGGACCTGCCTCCCGGTATCCGCAACACCGCGCTCGGCCTCGGCGCCCTTTCTGGTGTCGCTGCGCTCGGGGCGGGGTCGTTCCTCATGCTCGCGCCCCGTCTGGTCGACACCTGGGACGCGCTGAGCAAGATGGGCAGCCTCGGTTCCGGCGCTCAGAACGCGATCCGCAACGTCGGCTCAGCCGCGAAGGCAGCCGCGGGTCCGCTCATGGTCGGCTCGCTCATCCTGGCGCTGTCCGACCTGGGGCAGAAGATGATGGAGACCGAGGTCTCCGCGGGCGAGATGGAGAACCGGCTCCGCACCCTCGGGGCAGCCGATGGCCTGTCGCAGCTGCTCGCAGGCGTGGCTGACATCGAGGACTTCGACGCCGCGCTCAAGTCCGTTGCCGACGACGGCATGTGGGCACGGATCGACCGTGGCGTCACGAACACCATCGACGGCTTCCTCCATATCATCACGCTCGGTCACGACGGGCGCGAGGAGATCACGAAGTTCGCCAACGATGCCCTGCCGCGCCTCGACGCGGCCCTGGCGAGCATGGCCGGGTCGTCCCTGCCGGACGCGACGAGCGCGTTCCAGCGGCTCGCGGCCGAGACGGACGGGTCCGATGCGTCCCTGTCGAACCTCATCAACAGCCTGCCCTCGTTCCGAGAGCACCTCGTCGGGCTGGCGAACGAGATGGGCGTCGCCGCAACGGACGCGAACCTCCTGGCGCTGGCCACCGGCGAACTGTCGCCGTCGATGCAGGGCGCTGCCGACGCGACCGGGCGGCTGGCGACCAACATGGTCGAGCTGCCCGAGGGGACCCCGACGAAGCTGGACCATGTGCGGGAAGCCGCCCGGTCGCTCGGTGAGACGGTGTTCGAGACGGCCGCCAAGTTCGTCGACTTCTCCAGGGACGCCGCCAACGCTGAGGTGTCGCTGGACTCGTGGCTCGACTCCCTGATGAAGCAGGCCGAGGCCCGCGACAGGTGGATCGAGAACATGACCGAGCTCGCCCGGGCGGGCCTGGACGTGGGGTTCCTGACCGAGCTGGAGCGGCTGGGGCCGGACGGTGCGCTGCGGGTGCAGCAGATGGTCGATGACATCGCCGCGGGCCGTGACGTCTCGGAGTTCAACGAGATGGGTCGCAAGGCGGGCTTGACGGCTGTCGAGGGGATGGTCGACGAGTACGTCAACGCGACCTTGCCGGTGGCCGAGATCGAGGCCGAGATGGACCTGGCCGAGGCGCGCATGGCACACACGGACTTCCTGTACGGGGTGGAGTCGACGCCGGCGGTCGCGCCGATGGAGGCTGACGACACGGTCGCTCGAGCGGACGTGGTCGAGTACGTGACCTGGTTGGAGTCGCAGACCGGCATCCTGACGATGGACGCCGACGACGCCCTGGCGGTGCAGCGGGTCGAGGACTGGAACGCGATGGCCGATGCCGTCGAGGGCGTGCCGACGCTGAACGCCGACCCGGCACTGGCGCAGCAGGAGCTGCGGTCGTGGCTGGCGGCGGCTGACCGCGCGACGGGCACCTCGACCCTGGACGCGGACGCCTCCCGTGCGCGTGGGGCGACGTCGTCGTGGCAAGCCTGGGCCAGTGGCCTGTCTGCGATCCCGGTCGTTGGTGCGGCGCTGGGTGGCGCCTATGGCGCGGTCGACAACTTCATCTGGAACACGAACCGGCGCAGCGCGACGATCCCGGTCTACGCGCGGCTCCAGGGCGCCCTGGACGCTGGCGCGAACCTCGGCTTCGGCGGCCGTCGTGCCGCCGGTGGCATCGAGCGGCGCCCGATGCTCATGGGGCCGCAGTACGGCAGGACGAACGTGATCCTGGCTGGGGAGCCGGAGACTCGCGGCGAGGCGTTCATCTCCAACCACCCCGCGTATAAGCGCGAGAACGAGCAGTACCTGCGGGTCGCCGCGGGCTGGTTCGGGATGGACGTGGTGAAGAAGTACGCCGCGGGTGCTGTCGCGTCCCGGTATGCCGCTCCCCCGCCCGTCCATTCCCTGCCCGTCCAGGGCCGCGTCTCGGATGCCCCGGTCATCGACTATGCCGCTCTCGCGGCGGCCGTGGTCGAGGGCTTGCACGTCAGGCCCCTGCAGGCGGTGACCGTGGTCGGCCCGCGCCAGGCGGCGCAGATCGTGTCCGAGGGTGCCCACGCGAACGCCCGCTACGGAGGTGGCGCCCGGTGACGTCCTACATCGGCCCGATCGGTGGCCTCGTCGCCATCGACTGCCCCTCGACGCTCGTGTCGACGGTGGCCCGTGAGCAGGTGGAGCGGGTCACGACCTCGGGCGTCGTGCACGTGCAGGTGTCGCCGCGGACGAGGCGGCAGTGGCGTCTGGACTGGGGCGTGGCGACCCCGGCCGAGCTGGCGGGCCTGGGGGCGTTGGTGGCGGGTGAGTTCGGCCTGGGTCCGTTCTGGTTCGTGGACCCGTGGGCGCAGGTGACGAACCTGCTCCCGCCGGCGGCGTCGACGCTGGAGGTGGCGGCGCCGGGTGACCGTTCGGTTGGTGGCCCAGCGGTCCTGCCGGGCGGGACCAGGGTGGGCCGGACCATGCTGATCGGTGACCCCGCCGCTCCCACCGTGCTGCCGTGGGTCTCGACGACGGAGCCGGCACGTGTGCCGGTGGTGGCTGGTGTGCCGGTCACCGGGTCGCTGTGGGGCCTCGGGGCGGGCGCGGTGCAGGTTCGCCTGGCGTGGTACGACGCCGCCGGGGCACACCTGTCATCGACCCCGTGGGCGAGCGTCCAGTCCTCGGGCCGGATGGTCCGTGCACACCAGAGCACCCTGCCGGTCGCGGGCGCGGCGTCGGTGATGGTGACGGTGATGGGCGCGAGCCGGGTCGCCCGGCCCGCGATCACGTGGACGGACACGCTCATGGACTGGCATGTCGGGCAGGGCGCCCACTCGGTCGTGGTCCCGGCCGACCTGGCCCAGGATGTCATCCTCGCGACCCGTGAACCGCGCCTGCATGGCCGGTTGGCGTCAGCGTCGACGACGATCCGGGAGGTCGGGTGAGGTCCGGGCCGGGACCCTCCGGCACCCCGGTCACCGCCCCGGCCTCGACGGTCACGCTCGACGGGACGCCCCGGCCGCACCTGGCCGTGTCGGTCTCGCGCGACCTGCCCTCGGACCTGCCTGCGTCGGTCGCTGCCGGTGGCGGCCTGGTCTCTGCCGGTGGCGAGGTGACGTGGGCACCTGCCGAGGTGGTCACGTCCCGGGACGTGTCGCCGTGGGCGGCAGGGGCGGTCCCGGCGCCGGGGACGCCGGTGACGGTCGACATGGACGCCGGGCACGGCGCCCACCGGGTGTTCACCGGGGCTGTCGAGGACACGACCGGCGGGACGGGGAAGGCGTCGGCGTCGACCCTCGTCGACCACATTCACCGCCTGGACGCCCGCGTCTCCATCGAGCCGCTGCTGCGGCTCATGCCCCCGGCCAGCGAGGGCGGCGACTACCGCAGGATCGGCCTGTCCCCGATCTATGTCGTGGACCGGGTGATGCGTGCCTGCAGGTACTTCACGACGCCGCCGCTGGAGTACGACCCTGCCGTGTCGGTGCCGTTGCAGGGGTCGGTGTGGCCCGAGCGCGGCACGTGCACGGCCGCGGGATCGCAGCCCGCCTCGACCAACGCGCACGCGACGTTCTACCAGGCCGACGGGCGCCTGTACGCCGCAGACGTCGTGGCGACCTACGCGCCGCGGGTGTCCCGGCCGGGCACGACCGCGGTCTGCCTGTCGTTGACGGTCGCGTCCACCGGCCACACCGAGGCCGCGTTCCTGCACGCCTACTACGGGGCGACCGCGGTCACCCTGGTCGTCCACTCCTCCGGGGCGGTGTCCGCCCGTTACGGCGCCACCACGGTCGCTGGTCCGATCGACGGGCGCGGCGCCCGCGTCTCTCTGCTCGTCAAGGGCGGGACGTGGACGCTGCGGACCTCCACCGGCCTGTCCGCGACCGGCACCCAGGCCGTCACGTCGACGGCGATGTCGTCGATCACGCTGTCCGCCTCCGCGGGTGCGCGGATCGCCGGGGCGCAGATCTCGTACCCGCGCGGCACGTTCGAGGAGCACGCGACCCTCGCCCACGTCCCCAACGCCCGCGTCCGCCCTGGCGTCACCTCCCCGGGCCTGCTCGACGCGACCCCTGCCATCGTCAACGAGCGTGGCATCGACGTTCTGCGCGACATCTCGAAAGCCCTCTGCTCCCCGCTGTGGCTCGACGAGGACGGCGTCCTGCAGTGGGCCGGGCCGGACGTGCTCCGCGCCCAGTCGCCCGCCGTGACGATCACCGCACGAGACTCACTCCTCGCCCTTGACTGGCGCGTCTCCCTCGACCACACCCGGTCCACGACGACCGTGAAGTGGGACAAGCCCGCGATCAGCGTCCGCCGCTGGCCCAACGTCACCCTGTGGGAGGGCCGCAAGGAGACCCTGAACGCGGGCGACGAGCTGCGCGAGTTCATCGACGTACCGGCCGACGAGGACTGGATCGGCGTCAACCTGCCCGGCCTCTATGCCGGCGCCGACACCGGCGGTGACGAGCGGCTCAACCGTGGCATCGGGTCCTGGGTCGGCGGCTACCGGGTCGCCACCGACGGGACCGCGGCCGGCTGGGTCACGCCCGCGCACGCCACCGCGTCCCTGTCGCGCGTCACCCACGCGACGTACCTGCACGAGAAGGTCGTCAACACGACCCTGCCCGCAGGGGTCACCCATGTCGTCACCGAGGTCTCCCCGGCCTCGGCCGGGCTGTGGCCCAAGTGGGACGGGCAGGCCCTGCCGATCCTGCGCGGTTACGCCAAGACCACCTGGACGTCCGTGAACACCGACTCGGTCCTGACCGGGCCTGCCGACCGGCCGCCGCTGGTCCACGATGCCGGGCCGTGGGTGCAGCACGCAGGCACCGTCGGCGCCGGCGACGTGGACGTCCCGGCACGGCTCGCGGGCTGGCTCGCCACCCAGGTCAACACGCCCACCCCCGAGGTCACTGGCCTGGAGGTCATGCCCGACCCGCGCATCCAGCTTGGTGATGTCATCGCCCTGGCCGACCCCGACAACCTCGGCGTCGCCCTCACCGGCCTGGTCGTCGGCCTCACCCTCGCCCAGTCCGGCCCGGGTGCCTCGATGGTCCTCGCGCTGCGGGTCATCTCCGCCAACCCCACCCACGCCACCTATGACCACCTGCAGGCCGCCTGGACCGGCGCGAACTACGCCGCCCTGGAGGCCGCCTGGTCCGGCCAGCCCTACGCCGCCCTGGAAGCCCGACCCCTGGAGGAGTCCCCGTGACGATCCGCTACACGTCCGACCACGGCCTGCCCTATCCCGAGGGCTCCGACTCGGTCGCCCCCGCCACCCGCGACTTCCGCGGCCTGGCCATCGCCACCGACGCGGCGATCACGACAGCAGCCGGGGCCGCCTCCACACATGCACGCACCGGCAAAGCCCTCACCAGCGGCCACCTCGACAGCCTCACCACCCCCGGCCTCTACCGGATCGCCTCCTCCACCATAGCGACGGCGATGGGTGGCCCCGAAGCCTCCAGCATGGACGTCGAGGTCGTCAACGTCAGCACCGACGCAGGCACCATCCCCGTCCAGACCGCGATCGCCCACTGGTCCAGCGGCAACTACGGATCACCGGCCGGAATGCGGCTCTACGTCCGTCGCCGCTCCACCTCCGGCTGGTCCCCCTGGGGACAGCCCTTCGGGCCCGGCGACAACACCGTCCGCTTCATGCGCCTGCTGGCCGAGACCGACCACCTGGACAACCTCACCACCCCCGGCATCTACGGCATCCCCGGAACCCCCGTCGCAACCGCCGTCGGAGCCCCCGAGATCGGCGCCCAGACCGTCATGGTCATCCCCCTCGGCTCCAGCCTGACCGCCCAGGTCGTCCACACCGGCTCGGTCCATAACGCCAACAGCCCCCGCACCTGGTACCGCATCAAGGCCACCGCCTGGACCGGCTGGACCGGCCCCCAGGGCAACATGCCCGGCACCCCCGACCTGCTCCACTTCCAGGACCGCCCCGGCCAGACCGGCCACATCGTCAAGCTCAACCACTACGGGAACGGCTCCGGGCAGGAACAGGGACAGACCTACGGGATCGACATCTCCAACTGGCCCGGCGCCCGCCAGGCGATCGTCGTCCACCAGTACAGCAACGCCCGCGAGGCCGTGCGGATCGACAACACGGACACCGACGCCGGGATCTACATCAACAACACCCAGAACCTCAACCGCAACCCCGGCCGCAACGGCCAAGGCGCGCCCTTCCTGAAGTTCCACCCCTACAACATGGGCAACTTCCTGGACTACGCCTACCTCATGGACGACCTGGGCTTCGTGAACGACACCACCCAGACCTGGTCCTTCAAGGCCAAGAACGGCCCCATCGTCCAGTTCAAGAACGCCGCCGGCGCCGTCGTCGCCCAGGTCGACCAGGGCGGCACCTGGACCGGGAAACAGCAGGACACCGGCCGCCGGAACATCACCGGCGCCCTGACCGCCACCCCCACGGCCGGCACCGCCTCCCTGAACCGCGTCGGCAACCTGGTCATGCTGAGCCTCGACGGGATCACGCTCGCCGCCAACGGCTCCGGGAACCTGGCCGTCCTGCCACTCGGCTTCCGGCCACCCCCGGGCGAGACCGTCTCCACCACCGGCCAGGGCATCAGCTCCCGTCTCCAGGTCACCAGCCCCGGGAACGTCCAGGTCTACAACTGGGCAGCCGGCGCCCCCATCTTCGCCACCCTCACCTGGATCACCCGCGACGCCTGGCCCACCACCCTGCCCGGCACCCCCGCCTAAGGAGCGCCCATGCCCGAAACCACCGACCTCGCCGGCTACTACCGCGAATGGTCCGACGACAAGCTCGACGAGCACCGCCTAGCGATCCTCATTGAGCAGGAACGCCGCGCCCGCATCGCCTCCCTCCCCGACCAGATCGCCACCCTCCGCCAGGAATACCTCGACGCCGGCGGCGACCCCGCCGACCTGACCGAGTAGCCCACACACCCAAGAGACATCCAGTGGCGTGCCACACGAAGGACCGGTCTAGCCTTCGTCCATGAACGGCGCACCCCAAGAGCTCACACAGGAGCAGCTGCAGGAGATCCTCACCGCGCTGGAAGACCGGGGGGTGCGAGGGGATTGCCCCCGTTGCGGCAACGCCCAATGGAGCCTGCAGGGACACCTCACGACGCTCCCGCTGTTCCACCCCTCAGGCACCATCGTCCTACCGGCACCGGCAGTGCCGGCCTGCATGGTCCTGTGCGTCAGATGTGGCTACGTCAGCCTGCACGCGCTCGGGGTGCTCGGCCTGATGCACCTGGCAGAACGGCCCACGCCATGAACCCCGACGACCTGCACACCAACATCGGGACCAACCTCATCGGCAACCTCGAGATCACCGACAACCTGAAGCAGGAGGTAGTGATGACGACCCGCGACAAGATCAAGGTCGCCCTCCACGAGATGCTGCCTGCCTACTCCTCCACGGGAGAGCTGCTGGCCTGGCTCAGCCTGACGGCCGGGCTTCTCGTGGCGCTGGTCACGGCTGACTTCAAGGACGTGCTCGGCGTCCCTGGCGACGCGATCACCGGCGCTTTCGTCCTCGCCACGGTCGCAGCCGGGGCCTGGACCGTCCGAGAGTTCGTGCGCTGGTGCTCCAGGCCGACCTTGGATCAGGTGGCTGAGCGCATCATCAAGGACTCGACACGACCGGCTCGCGACACCGACTAGAGCACCCCGCTCCAACCACGAAGCCCCCGGACCACCACCGGGGGCTTCGCCATACCCCCCTCAAGGAGGCCCCCTGGTGCCGTCCCGCATCTACCGAGGCAAGATCCCACCCTCCCGCCTCGACCACCTCCTCGCCCACCCCTACGAGATACCCCTAGCCATCTTCGGTTTCCTCGCCTGCCTCGGCGTCCTGGTCGCCGAGCTCGTCCCGCCCATCTCCGTCTCCCCGACGATCGACGGGCTCAACGGCGTCATCGCCTGGCTGGTCGGCGCTCTCGGCATCGTCGGCAACGTCCTGGTCGTCAAGGGCTTGCTCGACGACGGCCCGGACCTGATGCCCGGCTGGCAGGACGAACGGACCGGCCTCGCGCTCGCCGGGGCGTCGTGGGCGATCTACGCGGTCAGCGTCGCCCTCACCTTCCCCGGGTCGGTCGTCTCCTGGGCCATCGCCGCCGTCGTCGCCTGCTCCCACGCGACCCGGCTCCGCGCGACGTTCGCGGAGGAAGAGGACGTGCGGGACGCGGTGCAACGGCACGGGGAGGCCGCCTGATGTGGGACGGGTCCACCATCACCGCCATCGCGGGCCTGCTCACCGCCATCGGGACAGGCATCGCCTGGTGGGTCCGCACCCGCGCCTCCGCCCGGCCCGGCATCTCCCGGCAGGCCGCCGAGGTCGCCCAAGCCTCTGACGCCGTCGGCGGCGCGCTGGCGACCGTGCAGGCCTCGCTGGAGCAGGACCTGCAGCGGGTCCGTGACGACTACGCCGAGGACCGCGAGGCGTGGGCGGTCGAGCGGGCCGCGACCCGGGAGCGGATCGACGCCCTGGAAGCCATCACCCGCGAGCACGCAGCCAAGATCGACGCCCTCCGCCGCACCGAGGGGCGCCTGGTCGGGTGGGTCGGGCGCCTGCACACCGGCATCACCGACGGGAGCATCCCGCCACTGCCGGACGTGCCCGGGTGGCTGCACGACCTGCTCGACCGCAACCCCGACGACTGACCAAGGAGACCTGACATGGCCTGGATCGTCCCCGACATCTGGCTCACCCACCTGTCGTGGGTCACCCGCCAGTCCTGGCGCTCCCCGACCGGGCAGGCGTTCTGGGCCGCCGGACGCCAGACCGTCCCGCCGCGCGTCATCGTCGAGCACTCCACCGAGACCGTCGGCTACCCCGGCTACCGCGGCGGCGCCGACGCCCCGCACTTCACGATCAACCTGTGGACCGGCCACGTCCGCCAGCACATCCCCCTCAACTGGGGCGCCCGCGCCCTGGCCCTGTCTAGCGGCGGCATCACCGACCGCACCGTCAACGTCACCGGCGTCATCCAGATCGAGGTCATCGGCGCCGTCACCCCCGGCTACCCGTCCCGCTACGGCCACTACGACCTGCCCGGCCGCTACCCGAGCGACAGGGCCGCCCAGGGCTACCTGGCGCGGCTCTGGCGGGCGATCCACGAAGCCTGCCCGACGATCCCGCTACAGCTGTCCTCCTACGCCCGCTGGGTGCCCTACCCGGCCTCCTACGGCGCCCGCGCCCGGCAGCGCCTCACCTCGGGCCAGTTCCGCGACGCCCGCGGGATCGTCGGCCACATGCACGTCCCCGGCAATGACCACGGCGATGGGCTGGCCGGGCGTGCCGTCAACGGCCGCGCGATCGACCTGGAGGCCACCCTCGCCCTCGCCAAGGCCGGGACGACCCGACCGGCACCGCCCGCACGGCCCGCGCCGACACCCGACGCGACCACCAAGGACCTGCAGCGCCACCTGATCGCCCTCGGCTACGACCTGGGCGAGTCCGGCGCCGACGGCCACTTCGGCCCCCTTACCGAGGCCGCGTCCGCCGCATACCGGCACGACTTCGCCACCGGCCCCCTGCCCACGACCACCGCTCTACTCGCATCGCTAGGAGACACCGTGTCCAAGATCGACACCCTCATCAAGGAAGTCCGCTCCCTACGCGCCGCCGTCGACAAGCAGCGCCCGGCACCCACCGCCGCGCAGATCGCCGCCGCCGTCTGGACCTGGGTCGCGCCCCACATCTCCCCCTTCAACGCCTACTGGCACCTGCGCGGCGGCCGCGTCGACAACCCCGAGCACCGCGCCCACCCCGCCGACCCCGGCAGCGACAGCGACCGCCTCGCCCAGGTCCACGCCGCCACCACCGGCAAGGAGGGCTGACGTGGACGCCATCGTCCTGCTCGCCTCGGTCCCGGCCATCGTCGCCGTCGTCAACCTCGCCAAACGCCTCGGCCTCAACGGGGAGGCCTCCCTCGTCCTGGCCGTCGCGCTCGGCGTGGCGTTCGCGCTCGCCGACCACCTGTGGGGCGATACGGGCTGGTATGCGGCCACGTCTTCCGGGCTCGTCCTCGGACTGGGCGCCGCGGGCCTCTACGACGTAACCGCACCGCACGCCACCACCGACCCGCAGCACCCGGCCGCGCTGCCCGAGGCCTACACGGGCGACTCCAAGCGCGCCGCCACCTGGCACGACGGCAGCGAGTGGACGCCGTGACGCCCGACCAGATGCAGGATGCGCTGCAGGTGAAGACCGAGCGTGACCCGAGCGCCGGGCGCCTCATCACGCGGACCTTCAGCGACGAGGACGCAAGCCTCATCCTCGACGCCTGGGGCGAGTTTGTGCGGTCCCTCACGCCCGACCAGCGCACACTTGCCCACCTGTGGGACTCCCTGCAGGGTGAGTTCATCCGTGGTCAACGCTGCTCCGTCTGCGCAAGGGCGGGGCGCCCCGAGTGTGCCACGGAATGCTGACCGCCGTGACCGACCGCGACCCGCTCGGCTGCGGCCAGCATGAAGCGGTCCCCTGGCTGGCGCTCGCGGGCGCCTGGTTCGCCGGAGCAGCCCTCACCGGCGGCTGGGTCCTACGGACCGCGTGGGCGATCGCGCACCGACCCGAGACGATCGGGTGGATCAGGAGCGTGCGGTGAGGCCCCACGACTGTGAGGACCGCGCCGACGGCTCCGTCTGCATCCTCTGCGGCGCCCGACGCACCTGGTGCTGGCGCTGCGGCGAGACCACCCTGCACGAGCCCTACTGCCCCGACGATCGGCCCGCGATGTCCTGAGACATAGCGACACGCCTGGCGCTACGCTAGGACCGAAGCCTCAACCGCTTCACCCGATGGAACCCCCGCTCTCTCCAAGCAGAGGGCGGGGGTTTTCGCGTCCCACGGCCCCGTCCTCCCGCGTGGAGGGCGGGGCCGATTCGTCATGTATAGGACTTGA
>JAUNSA010000036.1:11514-21134 GCA_030539405.1 Propionibacteriaceae bacterium | reverse complement strand
GTCTCGCGGGCGACGTTGACGAGACGGGCCGGTTCCGTTTGAGGCGGCGTGCGCCTACACTTGTCGCACGCCCGGAGATCGGGTCCCGCCCACGACGAAGGGAGGCGCGATGGCACTGTCCGACAAGGAGCAGCGACTCCTGGAGCAACTCGAGGCAGCCCTCGCGGCCGAGGATCCGAAGCTCGCCAGCACCCTCCGCGGCACCACCAGCCGCACGCTCCACCGCCGTCGTGCTGCCATCGCCGGCTTGGTGTTCGCGCTCGGGATCGGGGTCCTGGTCGGCGGCATGCAGATTGCCTGGTTCGTCAGCGTGATCGGGTTCGTCCTGATGCTCGCGGCCACCGTCGTGGCGATCAACGCCTGGCGGGTCGTGGAGACCGCGTCGGTCGAGGATGATGCCGAGCCGGCCGCCTTCAGCGATCGCAGCGATGACCCGTGGCGTCGCGGCGACGACCCCTTCTGATCACACTGCGCCTGATCAACCCTCTTCTCTGACCGCCCGGCGCGCGCCGGTGCGGGACCGCTGCTCGGCCGCCTCGGCCTCGAGCGCGGCGGTGATCGCGGTGACCTCGTCGTGCCAGGAGCCCTGGCCGGCATAGTTCTCGGCCCGGTCGAACAGGGCGCGCTCGGTGGCTGCGGCCAGGGTGCGCAGCGCCTGGGCCGCAGCGGCGTCGTCACCCAGCGAGGGCACCAGCCGCTCCGCGGCGAACCGCGGCGAGCCCTCCGGCCAGGCGGCGCGCACGTCGCCGACGGTCTCGCGCACCTCCTCCCACGCTGCCAGCGTCGTGGTGCGCGGGTCGACCCCGCCCGCCAGCCGCGCCGTCCGGCGCCGGGCGCGGAGCAGGCGCGGGGCCCAGTACGCGGCCACCCCGGCGGCGACCACGACCAGCGCCAACGCCAGCCAGCCGAGCCAGGACGGCGAGCCGGTGGGGGCAGGGGCAGCGGCGTCCGGCTCGGGGGTGGGGCTGGGGGTCTCGGGTTCCGGTTCGGGGGTGGGTGCCGCCGCGGTCGCCGGGGCAGGCACCTCCTCCTCGGTGGTGGGGGTGGTGTTCGCCCCGGCGGCCTCACCGCGCGCCGGCGTCGGTTCGAAGGCGACCCAACCGTGGTCGTCCAACCACAGTTCGGGCCAGGTGTGCAGGTCGCGCGCGCTCACGCCCCAGGTGCCGTTCTCCTCGGTGCCGGGGACGAACCCCACCGCCATCCGGGTCGGGATGCCCACCTCGCGGGCCAGGATCGCCATGGCGCCGGCGAACTGCTCGCAGTAGCCGGTCCGCGACCCGAAGAGGAAGTCCTCGATCGTGGCCAGCCCGTCGCCCACGCCGGTGGTCGGGGCGGTGGAGTAGGTGAAGCGGTCGGAGCGGAGGTAGGCCTCCAGGGCCATCGCCTTGGCGCCGGCCGTGGGGGCGTCCTGGGTGATCTCGTGCGCCAGCGCGCGCAGGGGTTGGGGCAGGTTGGTCGGGAGCGCCGTGGTCAGGTCGCGTGCCGGGCCGCCGTCCGACGTCGCCGAGGCCAGCGTCGCCGGGTCGGGGGCGACCTCGAGGCTCTCCACCACGTACCCGATCCCGAGGGTCGCGTTGGCCCGGTCGGGGCCGGCCATGGCCATCACGTCGAGCGTGTCGAGGGCGAAGCCCCACTCGCCGGGGGCCTCGAACGAGGTCGGGGCGTAGGGCACGGGCAGCCACTCGCTGGAGAACTCGCCGATCTCCACCGACGTCGACCGCGGCACTCCGCGCGGGGAGCCGGGCGGATTCGGCAGGCGACCGGTGGCGACCCGCACGTCGGCCAGGCCGAAGCCCTCGGCGGTGAAGGCGGGCAGGGAGGCGAGCTTGAGGTAGGTCCCGCCGGGGCTGTCGGTGCGATAGCGCAGGATGATCTCGTCGCTGCCCTGGACCAGGTTGCGCTTCAGGTCGAGGGTGGGGTCGTTCATCTGCAGCGGGGCCTGGGCCGCGCGCGGCTCGAACGGCGGCACGAAGCCGGCGGCGACGAAGGTCAGGCCCACGGTGGCCGCGGTGAGCGCACCGGCGGTGAGCCACGTCACCGCCCGCGACGCCAGGTCGTCGGCCCCGCGCGTGTTCGCGGCCACCAGGACCAGCACGATGCCGACCGCCAGCAGCACGAACTCACCGAACAGGGTGGGGGTGGCCAGGCCGAGCGCCATCACCAGGTGCAGCGTCACCAGGGGCAGGATCGCCCAGCCGGGCCGGTCGCCGGTGATGGCGACCGCGTCGGCGATCAGGGCCAGCAGGCCGACCACGGCCACCAGCAGCAGCGTCGCCCCCGGGTGCGGGAACAGCGGCGCTGAGCTGTCATGGATGAAGGTGACGCCCTGGGCGGGCAGGGTGAGCAGGGCGGACGCCTCGACCTGGGCCGGGCCGTGGAGGCGCCACACCGAGACGACGCACGCCGTCACCCACACCACGCCCTGGGCCACCACGATCGCCGGTGCCGGGGCGCGCAGCCGCCGCAGCACCCAGCCCGTGGCCAGGATCACCCCGATGGTGAGCGCGGCCGCGTACAGGGCGCCGTGGTGGCGGGTCAGTTGGGTCCAGGGCAGCAGTTGGAGGACCAGGGCGAGCGCCAGGGCCAGGGTCAGCCGGAGTTCGGTCCTCATCGTGCCCCCGCCCGTCCGGACGCCCACGGCGCGGCGAGGTCGGCGGCCGTGCTCACCTCGTGCACGTCCCAGCCGTGGTCGGCCAGGACCGCGTGGCCCTCGTCGAAGTCAGCCCGCGCCGCGGGATCGGGGGCGAGGACGAAGGCGCGTCGTTCGTGCCGGGACGCCGTGGTGGCGGCCAGCAGGTCCGCGGTGGGGCGGTCGAGCCCGCCCAGCAGGGCGATGATCAGGTGGTCGCCGCCGGCCTGGGCCAGGCGTTGGGTGGCCTCGTGCAGGTCCGGCTCGGGCCCGGCCTCGATGTCGACCAGCGGGGACAGCCACACCGCGGCGGCCCCGACACGGTCCGAGGCGACGGCGTGGCTGCTGCCCGCGGCATCGATGAGGGTGACGGTGTAGCCGTCGGCGAGCAGGCGCAGCCCCACCGAGGCGGCGGCCGAGACCAGCCACTCGAAGGTGGGCCGTTCCCCTCCCTCACGCGGGTGGACGCCCGCGCGCGAGTCGAGCACCACCCAGGCCGTGGGATCCCAGGCCGCCTCCTCGCGGCGGACCATCAGCGTCCCGCTGCGGGCGGTGGAGGGCCAGTGGATGCGGCGCACGTCGTCGCGGGCCTGGTACTCGCGCACCATCACGTCGTCGGGACCCGAGACGGCCGTCTGCGGGATGGGGGTCTCCCCGGTCATGCCGTAGGCGGCGGCCCCGCGCGGCAGCAGGGGGTGCACGGTGGGGGTGGCGACCAGTTCGGTCACGTGCGGGATCCGGCTGCGATGGACCCAGAACCCCAGCAGGTCGGTGACGCTGACGCGGAAGCCATCGAGGCGGTGGCGTCCGCGCCGGCGGGCGGTGATCGGGTAGGACAGCTCGGTGACCTCCCCGGCGCGGGCCGCCCGCAGGCGGATGCGGTGCGGGGCCCCGAGCAGGAACCCCGGGGCGTCCTCGGCCACCACCGTTCCGGCCGGGCTGGGGCGCCGGGCGGTCGTCACGGCGTGGACGGTGGCGTCCTCGCCGACGGTGACGATCGGCGGGGTCACGTGGCGTTCGAGGGTGAAGCGCGGACGCCCCAGCAGGAGGGCCAACCCCGACACCACGGGCAGCAGCGCCAGGAACAGCGCCGGCCAGACCACGTCCTGGTTGCCCAGTGCGAGGCCGAGCAGGAACACCAGGCCCGACCCCGTCCAGAACAGGAGGGTCCGGGCGGTCGGCCGGGGGAGGGCGGGCATGGGCCGCTCAGGTCCGGCGCGGTGCCGGGATGGAGGCGACGATCGCCGCGACGGCGTCGGCCGTCGACGCCTGGGCGGTGTGGGCCCGGTGGCTCAGCAGGACGCGGTGCGCCAGAACGGGGACGGCGAGCGAGGAGACATCCTCCGGGATCACATAGCCGCGGCCGTCCATCGCCGCCCGGGCGCGGGCCGCGCGCAGCAGGTGGAGGCTGGCCCGCGGCGAGGCGCCCAGGCGCAGGGACTCGGCCGTGCGCGTGCCGGCCACGATCTCGACCACATAGTCCTTCAGGGCAGGGTGCACGAACACGCGGCCGGCCGCCTCGCGCGCCTCGAGGACGCCCGCGGCGTCCGTCACCGCGGACAGGGCGTCCAGCGGGTTGCCCGCGCCGTGGTGCTCCAGCATGTCGACCTCGGCGGCGCGGGTCGGGTAGCCCATCGAGATGGACGCCATGAAGCGGTCGCGCTGCGCCTCGGGCAACGGGTAGGTGCCCTGCATCTCGATCGGGTTCTGGGTGGCGAACACCATGAAGGGGGTCGGCAGGTCGTGGGTCGTGCCGTCGACCGACACGTGCGCCTCCTCCATCGCCTCCAGGAGGGCCGACTGGGTCTTGGGGGAGGCCCGGTTGATCTCGTCGCCGATGACGATGTGGGCGAACACGCCGCCGGGCTTGAACTCGAACGCGCGCGACTGGGGGTTGAACACCGACACCCCGGTGATGTCGCTGGGCAGCAGGTCGGCGGTGAACTGGATGCGGCGCACGCTGCAGTCGATCGAGCGGGCCAGGGTGCGCGCCAGCATCGTCTTGCCGACGCCCGGGACGTCCTCGATCAGGAGGTGCCCGCCGGCCAGCAGCGCGACCAACGCCATGTCGACCGCGGCCGGCTTGCCCTCGATCACGCGCTCGATGTTGCCGCGCAGTCGGGCGGTCAGGTCGGTGACCGCGGACACGTCCGGAGCAGTGGTGGCATTCGTCACGCCCCAACCCTAGCTGTCCCCTCCGACAGTTCTGGGGGCGCGCGACACCGGAACTGGGGGCGTGCCATTGCCTTGAGTGGGGGGAAGTGGGTTAAAGTGGGGACAAGTGGAGGATGAGGGATTCCGAGGGAGGAGCGGCTCGTGTTCTTGGGCAGCCACTTCCCGAAGGTCGACGACAAAGGTCGTTTCGTCCTCCCGGCGAAGTTCCGGGAGGAACTCGGCGACGGGCTGGTGATCAGCAAGGGGCAGGAGCGCTGCTTGGTGATCTACACCGTCGAGGGGTTCCAACAGGAGGCGCAGGTGGCGATGAGCGGGCCCTCGACCCTGAAGGGGATCCGTGACTTCCAGCGCATGTTCGCCGCCGGGGCCTCCCAGGAGGTGCCGGACGCCCAGGGACGCGTGACGATCCCGCAGGTTCTGAGGAACTACGCGGGGCTGGACAAGGAGATCGCCGTGATCGGTGCGTTCAACCGGGTCGAGGTCTGGGACCTCGCGGCCTGGGAGGCGTACCAGTCCACCCAGGACGACCAGTTCGCCCAGATGGACCAGGAGATCTTCCCCGGCGGGACCCCCCGCCAACAGGGCTGAGGAGCCCTGCGCTGAGGCTTCGACCCGGTCGGATCCCCTGACGCCACTTCCCCGGTGCCAGGTGGTCCTCCCGGATCGAAACCCCGACGCAGGGAGCGAGAGGAGCAAGGCATGGTGCAGGCAGCCCCGGCGGGACACGTTCCCGTCATGGCCGCGCGCATCGTCGAACTCCTCGCCCCGGCCCTGGCCCAGGGCGGCACCTATGTCGACTGCACCCTCGGCCTGGCCGGCCACGCCCGCCTCGTGCTCGAGGCCTGCCCCCAGGCTCGGCTGGTGGGCATCGACCGGGACGCCGACGCCCTGGCCATCGCGCGCGAACGCCTCGCCGCCTACGGCGATCGCGTCGCCCTCTACGAGGCCGTCTATGACGAGCTCCCCGACGTCCTGGCCGAGGACGGCACCCCGGAAGTCGAGGCCGTGCTGGCCGACCTGGGCCTGTCCAGCCTGCAGATCGATCGCCGCGAGCGCGGCTTCGCCTACGCCGTGGACGCCCCGCTCGACATGCGGATGACCCAGGCGTCCGGCCCGACGGCCGCAGACGTGCTGAACACCTACGAGGCACGCGACCTGGCCCGCATCCTGCGCACTTACGGCGAGGAGCGCTTCGCCGACCGGATCGCGCGCCGCATCGTCGCCGAACGCGCCGTCGAACCTTTCAGCACCTCGGCACGGCTGGTCCAGGTGCTCCACGACGCCATCCCCGCGGCCACCCGGGCCACCGGCGGGCACCCCGCCAAGCGCACCTTCCAGGCGCTGCGGATCGAGGTGAACCGCGAGCTCGAGGCGCTCGAGGGCCTCGTCCCGGCGGCCCTGGCCGCGTTGGCCCCCGGCGGGCGGCTGGCCGTGCTGGCCTACCACTCGCTGGAGGACCGCCTCGTCAAGCGCGCGTTCGCCGAGGCCACCACCGACACCGCCCCGCGCGGGCTGCCGGTCGTCCCGGCCGAGCATCGCGCAGGCTTCCGCCTCCTCACCCGGGGGGCGGAACGCCCCTCGCCCGAGGAGGAGTCCGAGAACCCCCGAGCGGCGTCCGCACGCCTGCGCGCCGTGACCAGACTGGAGGTGGCCGCATGACTGCATGGGACAGCATCAAGGAAGCGCCCCGCCGCCTCGGCGAGGCGGCCGTGTCGGCCCGACCCCACCTGCGGGCCATCACCAGCCCCACCCCGCGGGTCGGTTCGGCCGGGTTCGCCGTCTTCGTCGTGGCGCTGTTCGTGGCCGGCATGATCGGCATGCTCGTGTTGACCACGGCCCTGCAGAACCAGGCCTTCGCCGTGCGTTCGGCCGAACGGACCGCCAGTGAGCTCAGCTACCGCGTCTCCGACCTGGAGGCCAAGGTGAACCGGGCCCAGGCTCCCTCCGCGTTGGGGGAGCGGGCTGCCGCCCTGGGCATGGTGCCGAACCCGAACGCGGTCTTCATCGACCTGGGCACCGGGGAGGTCCTCGGGGAGGCTCGCACCGTGACCGGTGAGGAGATCCCCTCCCTGACCCACGTCGCCGCCCCGGCAGACCAGCAGGCCGACGAGGCCACCGAGAACACCGACGAGACCGCGGAGGTCGCCCCGTGAGCCCCGCGGACCGGCGACCCCCGGCGCGGCGTCCACGCCAGCGGCGCCGCGGCGTCCGTCGCATCCCGCTGGCCGCCTCGGCGTTCCGCCTGCGGATGCTCGGCCTGGTGGTGGCGGTGATGTTCTCGATCGTCGGCGCGCGTGCGGTGCAGGTGCAGGTGATCAGCGCGGACGCCATGGCCGCCGAGGCGGCCCAGAAGATGACGGTCGGCCGCGACGTCCCGGCGCAGCGGGGGACCATCACCGGGCGTGACGGCCAGGTGCTGGCCCAGACCGAGTCGACGGTCAACGTGATCGCCGACCCCTCGATGATCGCCACCAACGGCAAGGAGCCCGAGGCGATGCGGGACTCCGACCGGGCCAAGGCCGAGATCGCCCCGGCCGAGATGGCCGCGATCATCGCCCGGCACACCGGCGTCCCGGCCGACGAGATCGAGGCCAAGCTGCGCCGCGCCACCACGACGAACGCCGAGGGCGAGACCGTGGCGGTGAAGTACGCCCAGTTGGCCAAGCAGGTGCCCTCGAGCACCTGGGTGGCCCTGAACGAGGACCTCAACGAGGTTGTGCGCGACGACAACGGTGACGTCGTGCGCGGCGGCTATGTCGGCGTGTTCCGCGAGTCCAACCCCAAGCGGATCTATCCGATGGGCACGGTGGCCAGCAACGTCGTGGGCTTCCTCACCGATGGCCAGGGCAGGACCGGCCTGGAGGCCGCCCGCGAGGCCGATCTGGCCGGGACGAAGGGGCGCGAGCAGTTCGAGACCTCGCCCAACGGCAAGATCCCCCTGGGCAACCAGGTGCTCACCCCGGCCGTCGACGGCCAGGACCTGCAGCTCACCCTCGACCCCGACCTGCAGTGGATGGTGGAGAAGCGGCTCGCCGAGCGCGTCCGCGAGGTCGGCGGCAACTGGGGTGCCGTGATCGTCCAGGACGTCGAGACCGGCGAGCTGCTCAGCATGGCCAACTACCCCTCCTACGACGCGAACGCCCCCGGCGATGCCGCCCCCGGCGACACCGGCAACCGGGCGATCACCGCCGTCTACGAGCCGGGTTCGGTCCAGAAGGTGCTGACGATCGCGTCCCTGTTGGACGCCGGCGTCACGACCCCCGACACCACCTACCCGATCGGGCCGACCATCGAGATCGGGGAGTACACGGTCAAGGACGCCTTCGAGCACGGCCACATCGACATCACCACCCGGGGCATCCTCGTGAAGTCCTCCAATGTGGGCGCGATCACGGCGTCCCGCGACGTCGAGCCGGCCACCCTGCGCGGCTACCTGGCCGACTTCGGCTTCGGCAAGCGGACCGAGCTGGGCCTGCCCGGCGAATCGGCCGGCAGCCTGCCCGGCGCGGGCATGCCCCGCTTCCAGGCGGACTCGCTGTCCTATGGTTATGGCCTGTCGGCGACGGCGGTGCAGATGGCCACGGCGGTCTCGGCGGTCGCCAACGGGGGCGTCTACACGGCCCCCTCGATCATCCGGGCCACCGGCCCCCACGGCGGCGCGCTCACCCCGGTGGAGGAGCCGGTGACGCGCCGGGTCGTCTCTGAGGAGGCCGCCCAGCAGACCATCGAGATGATGGAGCAGCGCACCCTCGACAGCGCCGAACAGTTGCTGATCCCGGGGTACCGCAGCGGCTCGAAGACCGGCACCGCGCGCCTCACGTCCGCAGCCGGCGGCTACGAGGGTCAGGTCGCCTCGATCGTGGGCGTCGCCCCTGTCGAGGACCCGCAAATCCTCGTCTACGTCCTGATCGCCCGGCCCGACACCCTGGGTGCCGGCCTCGGCATGGCCGGCCCGGTCTACCGCGACATCATGTCCTTGGCCCTGCCGCGTTACGGTGTCCAGCCGAGCAACGAGATCGTGGAGACCCGCCTCCCGCTCATCAAGGAGTGATCCCGCGCGTGCCTGACCCCGTCCTGCGGCCCGACGCCGCCCCCGGACTGCCCCTGGACCGCCTGGTGCCGGGGGCGTCCGACCTCTCCTCAGGGGCCACGCTCACCGGGGTCACGCTCGACTCCCGGCAGGTGCGCCCCGGCGACCTGTACGTCGGCCTGCCCGGCCAGCGCACGCACGGGGCCCGCCACGCGGCGTCGGCCGCAGCGGCAGGGGCACTCGCCGTCCTGACCGACGCCGAGGGCGCGCAGCTCGCCGCCGACGCCGGCATCCCGGTCGCCGTCGTCGAGGACCCGCGGGTCGCCATGGCCCACCTGGCCGCCGACGTGTACGGCCACCCCACCGGTGCCCTGGACCTGTTCGGCGTCACCGGGACCAACGGCAAGACCTCCACCGCCTTCCTGCTGGACGCCGCCCTGGTCGCCCTCGGGCGCACCGTGGCCACGATCGGCACGATCGGCTACCGGCTCGCCGGCGCAGAACTCCCGGGTACCCGCACCACCATCACCACCCCCGAATCGCCGGACCTGCAGGCGTTGCTCGCCGTCCTGGCCGAGCGGGGTGCGGACACCGTCGCGATGGAGGTCAGCAGCCATGCGCTGGCCCTGCACCGCGTCGAGGGCATCCGCTTCGATGCCGCCGCCTTCACGATGCTGGGCCAGGACCACCTCGAGTTCCACCACACCCTGGAGGAGTACTTCGCCGCCAAGGCCCAGTTGTTCACCCCCGAGCACACGGCCCGGGCCGTGGTGAACACCGCCGACG
>JAUNSA010000036.1:334-11414 GCA_030539405.1 Propionibacteriaceae bacterium | reverse complement strand
CTCGCCGACGCCCAGGTGCCCGGCCGGATGCAGCGCGTGCCGCTGCGCGCGGGCGCCCCCCACGCCGTGGTCGACTTCGCCCACACCCCCCAGGCGGTCGCCGCGGCCCTGGGAGCGTTGCCGCGGACCGGCCGACGCATCGCCGTCCTCGGCGCGGGTGGTGACCGCGACCCCAGCAAGCGCGGACCCATGGGACGCGCGGCCGCCGAGCACGCCGACGTGGTGCTCGTCACCGACGACAACCCCCGCAGCGAACAGCCGGCGGCCATCCGCGCCGCCGTCCTCGCCGGGGCCCGCCAGGTGCCCGGCGTCGAGGTCATCGACGCCGGCGACCGGCGCTCCGCGATCGAGGCCGCGCTCGCCCTGGGCGGCCCCGACGACTGGGTGGCCGTCCTGGGCAAGGGGCACGAGACCGGCCAGGACATCGGGGGTACGATCACGGGGTTCGATGACGTCGCGGTGCTCCGCGAGATCGGGGAGTGACGACGTGGAACCCATCACCCACACCGCCCTGGCCGAGGCGACCGCCGGCCGGCTGCTCGACGGCGTCGCGCCCGACGGGCCGGTCGGACCGGACGTCGTGATCGACTCCCGCCTGGCCACCCCGGGCTCGCTGTTCGTCGCGATCCCCGGCGAGCGCGTGGACGGCCACGACTACCTGGACGCCGCGGCCGCACGAGGGGCGGTGGCCGCCCTGGTGTCCCGCCCGGTGCCCACCTCGCCGCTGCCGCAGGTCCTCGTCGACGACACCATCGCGGGCCTGTCCCGGCTCGCGCGCGCCACGGTGGACGCCGGTCGTGCCCGCGGGCTCGTCGTGGTCGGCGTCACCGGCTCGTCGGGCAAGACCTCCACCAAGGACCTCCTCAGCCAGGTGCTCGCGGCGACCGGCCCGACGGTGGCGCCCCCCGGCTCGTTCAACAACGAGATCGGCGCCCCACTGACCGCCTGCCGCGTGGACGCCGGCACCCGCTTCCTCGTCAGCGAGATGGGGGCCCGCGGGCGCGGGCACATCCGTCACCTGGCCGCCATCACGCCGCCCTCGATCGGGGCGGTGCTCAACGTCGGGCACGCCCACGTGGGGGAGTTCGGGTCGGTCGAGGGCATCGCGCAGGCCAAGGGCGAGCTGGTCGAGGCGCTGGACGCCGACGGCTGGGCCGTGCTCAACGCCGACGACGCCCGCGTGCTCGCCATGGCGTCGCGCACCAGCGCGCGCGTCGCAGCGTTCTCGGTGGCCGGGGACCCGGGGGCCGACGGGCACGCGCTGCGCGTGTGGGCGTCCGACGTGGACGCCGACGACCTGCAGCGCCACCGCTTCGTCCTGCACGCCGCCGGGGCCGTCGACGGACGCGCCGAGGTGCGCCTAGGCGTCCTCGGCCACCACAACGTGGCCAACGCGCTGGCCGCGGGGGCGGTCGCGCTGGCCGCCGGGTGCGACCTCGCCGGCGTGGCGGACGCCCTCAGCCACGCCCGCCCGCAGTCGCGGTGGCGGATGGAGCTGTCCACCCGCGCCGACGGCCTCGCGATCCTCAACGACGCCTACAACGCCAACCCCGACTCGATGGCGGCGGCCCTGTCCAGCCTCGTCGGGCTGCGCCGCCCGGGCGGCCGCCTCGTCGCCGCGCTGGGCGACATGCTCGAGCTCGGGGAGGAGGCGGACCGGGCCCACCGCGGGGTCGGCGAACTGGCCGCCCGCCTCGGCGTGGACGAGGTGCTCGCGATCGGCGAGCACGGCAACAACGTCATCGACGGAGTTGCCGCCGCGGGCGGTCGCGGCCACTATCTAGGGAGCAAGGACGAGCTCGTGCGCCACCTGCGCGCGAGCCTGGGTCCTCGTGATGTGGTGCTGGTCAAGGCGTCCCGCGGCCTCGCACTGGAGACCGTGGCGGAGGCCCTGGCGGGCGCCGACGACGAAGGAGAGTCCACCCGATGGTCATGATGCTGCTGGCCGGCGCACTCGGCCTGTTCGGCACCCTGCTCGGCACGCGACTCGCGATCCACGTGCTGGTCAGCCGGGGGTACGGGCAGTACGTACGCGACGACGGCCCCAAGGAGCACCTGAAGAAGGCAGGCACCCCGACCATGGGGGGCATCGCCATCATCCTCAGCGTCCTGGTCGCCTACACGCTGGCCCACCTCATCTTGTGGCAGCCGCCCACCGCGTCCGGCCTGTTGTTGCTCGGGCTGTTCACCGGGTTGGGCTTCGTCGGGTTCCTTGACGACTGGCTCAAGATCTCGCGGGCGCGCAGCCTGGGTCTGAACAGCAAGGCCAAGCTGGCGCTGCAGACGCTCGTCGCGGTCGCCTTCGGGTTCGCCGCCTTCCAGTTCCCCAACGAGCGCGGGCTCACGCCGGCCTCGACCTTCGTCTCGTTCCTGCGCGACATCGAATGGATCAACCTCGGGCCCTGGCTCGGCCTGGCCTGGATCGTGTTCATCATCGCCGCCCTGTCCAACGGGGTGAACCTCTCCGACGGCTTGGACGGCCTGGCGACCGGCCTGTGCACGATGGTGTTCGCCGCCTACGCGCTGGTGAACCTGTGGCAGTACAACCAGTGGTGCAGCCGCCTGTCCACGGTCGGCCCGCTGTGTTATGAGGTCCGCGACCCCAACGACCTGGCCGCCATCTCCATGGCGCTGGCCGGCGCGTGCTTCGGCTTCCTGTGGTGGAACGCCTCCCCGGCCAAGATCTTCATGGGCGACTCCGGCTCGCTGGCCCTGGGCGGCGCCGTCGCCGGCCTGGCCGTCCTCACCCGAACCGAGCTGCTGGTCGTCATCCTCGGCGGCATGTTCGTGCTGATCACCCTCTCGGTCATCCTCCAGGTCGGCTTCTTCAAGCTCTCCAAGGGCAAGCGGCTGTTCAAGATGGCGCCCCTGCACCACCACTTCGAGATGGTGGGCTGGGCCGAACAGACCGTCGTGGTCCGGTTCTGGATCTTCTGCGGCATCTTCGTGGCGCTGGGCACCGGCATCTTCTACGCCGAATGGGTGGTGAACCTGTGACCACCCTCGACTGGATCGACGGCGCCGACCGGCTCGCGCCCTGGCACGAGGCCACCGTCGTCGTGGCCGGCCTGGGGACCTCCGGGTACGCCGCCGCCGACGGGCTGATGGCGCTCGGAGCGGGTCGCATCATCGTGCTGGACGAGGCCGACACCCCGGCCAACCATGAGAAGGCCGACCTGCTGCGCGCCCTGGACGTCGAGGTGACCCTCGGTGTCGGCGCGACCGCCGAGCTGCCCGCGGGCGTCCACCTCGTCGTCACCTCACCGGGGTGGCGGCCGACCGCGCCGCTGCTCGCCCAGGCGGCCGACCGCGGCGTCCCGGTGTGGGGCGAGGTCGAGTTGGCCTGGCGGATGATGCAGCCCGACCGCGTCGTGCCCTGGCTCGGCATCACCGGCACCAACGGCAAGACCACGACCACGACCATGCTCGAGTCGATGCTGCGCGCCGCCGGCCTGAAGGCCGCCGCGGTCGGCAACGTGGGGCGTCCGATCATCGAGGCGATCCTCGACGAGGTCGAGTACGACGTGTTCGCCGTCGAGCTGTCCAGCTTCCAGTTGCACTACACGCACACCGTCGCCCTGCACTCGGCCGCCGTGCTCAACCTGCACGCCGACCACCTGGAGTGGTACGCCCACTCCGACGACCCGTACGCGGCCTACGGCGCCGACAAGGCGAGGATCTACGAGCGCGTCACCCACGCCTGCGTCTACAACGTCGCCGACCCGGCCACCGAACACATGGTCGAGGAGGCCGACGTCACCGAGGGGGCGCGGGCGATCGGGTTCCGCCTCGACGTGCCCGCCCCGTCCATGCTGGGTGTGGTCGACGACCTCCTGGTGGACCGCGCGTTCATCGAGCAGCGCCGCGACTCGGCGATGCCGCTGGCCGAGGTCACCGACGTCCAGCCGCTCGCCCCGCACAACGTCGAGAACGCGCTGGCGGCAGCGGCACTGGCCCGTAGTTTCGGCGTCCCGCCCCAGGCGGTCGCCCAGGGCTTGCGCACGCTCGACATCGGCGACCACCGCATCCAGACCGTCGCCGAGGGCGGCGGCGTGACCTGGGTGGACGACTCCAAGGCGACCAACCCGCACGCGGCGGCGTCCTCGATGCGGGCCTTCGACTCGATCGTCTGGATCGCCGGCGGACAGGCCAAGGGGACCACCTTCGACGAGCTCGTGGCGACCTATCGCGACAAGCTCGCTGGGGCCGTCCTGCTGGGCGTCGACCGCGGCGTGATCGCCGAGGCGCTGGCCCGACACGCGCCCGACGTCCCGGTGATCGTGATCGACTCCGGGGAGACTGGAGCCATGGCCGAGGCTGTGGAAGCCGCGGCGGGCCTGGCTTCCCCGGGCGACACCGTCCTGATGGCGCCCGGATGTGCCAGTCGGGACATGTGGACGGGGTACGACGCCCGTGGACGCGACTTCACCGAGGCGGCCCGACGCCGGGCAGACCAGCAGGACCAGCAACAGGACTAGGGCAACGCCGAGGAGAGGAGACGAGGGTGGCGATCCTGACCCCCAGCAGGCCTCCCCGCCCCTCCGGTCGCACGAAGCGGCCCGCCCAGCAGACCACGCTCGCCGGACGCGCCGCCGGGTGGCTCGACCACCCCATGGCCGACACGGTGATGGTCCTGGTGCCGACGATGATCCTGCTCGGGCTCGGCTTCCTCATGGTGTGGTCGGCCTCGACGGTCTATGGGCACAGCCAGTTCGGTGATGCCTTCTTCTTCATCCGCCGCCACGCCGTCTTCCTCGTCGCCGCACTGGTCGCGGGTTTCGTCGCCTCACGCATCCCCACCGATCGGCTGCGCGTGTTGGCCTGGGTGTTCTACGCGCTGGCGGGCGTCTTGCTGTGCCTGACCTTCGTGCCGGGCCTGGGCTATGGCGTGGGCGGCAACAAGAACTGGATCAACCTCGGCGGCGAGGGCTCCATGCTCCGCCTCCAGCCGGCCGAGTTCGCCAAGCTGTCGCTGGTGGTGTGGGGCAGCGCGGTGCTGGCGAACAAGCGCCGCCTGCTCGACCAGCCCAAGCACCTGCTGATCCCCTTCGTGCCCTTCGGGCTGCTCCTGGTCGGGCTGGTCGTCCTCCAGCGCGACCTCGGCACCGCGATGGTGCTGGGTGCCATGGTGCTGGCGATCCTGTTCTGCGTGGGGGCGTCCTGGCGGGTGCTGGGGTCCATGATCCTGGCGGTCGCGGTGGCCGTCGCTGGGCTGGTCGCCCTCAACACCTCCCGGATCAACCGCATCCTCGGGTTCCTCGACCCCTCGGCCGACCCCACCGGCATCAACCACCAGCCCCTCCAGGCGCTCTACGGCCTGGCCAGCGGCGGCTGGCTCGGGGTGGGCCTGGGCCGCAGCCGGCAGAAGTGGGGCAGCCTGTCGGAGGCCCACACCGACTACGTGCTCGCGGTCGTCGGCGAGGAGCTCGGCCTGATGGGCACCCTGATGGTGATCGTGCTGTTCCTGATCCTGGCCTGGGGCGGTATGCGGATAGCCCTGCGCAGTTCCACCTTCTTCAGCCGCCTGGTCGCCTCGGGCATCACCACCTGGCTGCTCCTGCAGGCCCTGGTCAACATCATGGTCGTCCTGCGCCTGCTGCCGGTGTTGGGCGTCCCGCTGCCGTTCCTGTCCTACGGCGGGTCGGCGCTGGTCGCCAACGTGATCGCGGTCGGTATCCTCGTCGCCTGCGCCCGCGAGGAGCCCGCAGCCAAGGTGTGGCTGCGTCGGCGCCGCAAGGCCCAGGCGCAGCGCCCCCGGCTGTCGGCGATCCTGCCGACGCGCCGCCGTTCCTGACCCAGGAGTCCCCGTGTCCCAGACGCCCTCGCACCTGTCCATCGTCCTCGCCGGGGGCGGTACGGCCGGGCACACCTCGCCCCTGATCGCCACGGCCGAGCGCCTGCGCGAGGCCGCCCCGGGCGTCCGGCTCACCTGCGTGGGGACGCCCAAGGGGTTGGAGTCGCGCGTCATCCCGGCCGCGGGGCTCGATCTGCAGATGATCCCGCCCGTGCCGCTGCCGCGGTCGTTCACGCCGGAGTTGTTCGCGGTGCCCGGCAAGCTGGCGGGGGCGGTGAAGCAGTCCATCGGCATCCTGGACGCGGTGGGCGCCGACGTGGTCGTCGGGTTCGGTGGGTATGTCTCGCTGCCCGTCTACCTGGCCGCGCTCGTCCGGCGCGTTCCGGTGGTGCTGCACGAGCAGAACGCGGTGCCGGGGCTGGCCAACAAGATCGCCGCGCGCTTCGCCAAGGTGGTGGCCGTGTCGTTCCCCAACACGCCCCTGCCGCACGCCCGCCACGTCGGGCTACCGGTCCGGGCGGCCATCGCCGAACTTGATCGCGCCTCCGCCAAGGAGGCAGCACGGGCCGCGCTGGGGTTCGAAGGGTCGCGTCCGTTGTTGCTGGTGTCCGGTGGCTCCCAGGGCGCGGTGGCGATCAACGACGCCACCGAGGACGCTCGCGAGGAGCTGCTTGAGAACGGCATCAACATCCTGCACGTGCTCGGCCCGAAGAACCTCACCGACGCCCACCAGACCCACGAGCATCCCGAATGGGGGGTCCGCTACGTGCCAGTCGCCTACGTCGATGCGATGGAGCAGGCCTATGCTGCCGCCGACGTGATGGTCGCCCGCTCCGGTGCCGGCACCGTCATCGAGACGGCCACCGTCGGCCTGCCCACCGTCTTCGTGCCGCTGCCGCACGGCAACGGGGAGCAGGCCCGCAATGCCGACTTCCTGGTCGACGAGGACGCCGCGGTCGTCGTGCCGAACGCCAAGCTCGATGGCGTGCGGCTCGTGTCCGTGGTGCTGCCGATGGTGGCCGAGCGCGGTCGCCTCGAGGGCATGAGCCATCGCCTGCGCTACCTCGTGCCGGCCGACGCCGCCGCCGACCTGGCCCGCCTGGTCCTCGACACGGCGCGGAGGGCCTGACATGGGCCTGATCGAGCCCGTGGAGCTGGTGGCGGTCGACGAGCTCGGTCCGCTGCACTTCATCGCCATCGGGGGAGCCGGCATGAGCGGCATCGCCCGCGCCTACGCCCACCGCGGGGTGCCGGTGTCCGGGTCCGACCGGGAGGACTCGGCGGCCCTGCGCACCCTCGCAGCCGCCGGCGTCCGGACCTTCGTCGGCCACGATCCCGCCCAGCTCGGCGAGGCCGAGACCGTGGTGGTCTCCTCGGCCATCAAGCCCGGTAACGTCGAGCTGGACGAGGCCCACCGGCGCGGGCTGCGGGTCTGGCACCGCTCGGCCGCCCTCGGCGCCCTGATGCTCGGCCGCCGCGGCGTCGCCATCACCGGGACGCACGGCAAGACCACGACCACCGGCATGGTCGCCACGATGCTGACCGCCGTCGGGGCCGACCCGGGGTACGTGATCGGCTCCCCGCTGGCGGCCACCGGCCAGAGCGCCGCGCTCGGCACGGGGGAGGCCTTCGTCGTGGAGGCCGACGAGTCCGACGGCTCCTACTTCCAGTACCCGGCCGAGATCGTGGTCATCACCAACATCGAGGTCGACCACCTCGACAACTGGGGGACACCCCAGGCCTACGTCGACGGCTTCGTCCGGCTCGGCTCGGCCGCCGGGGTGGGGACCGTCGTGATGAGCGCCGACGAGCCGACCTCCCGCGAGGTCGCCGCCACCCTCCGGGAGCGTGGCCGGACGGTGGTCACCTACGGCGAGGCCCCGGACGCCGACGTCCGGATCACCGACATCGAGCTCACCCCCCAGGCCACCGCGGCCACCCTCGAGGTCGACGGGCAGTCCGGACGCCTGGCGCTGGCGGTCCCCGGCCGGTTCAACCTGCACAACGCCGCGGCCGCGTTCGCGGTCGGCCGCGCCCTGGGCCACCCGGACGCCGAGCTGCGGGCCGCGCTGGGTACCTTCGTCGGCACCCACCGGCGCTTCGAAGCCAAGGGGACGGCCGAGGGCGTCCGTGTCTTCGACGACTACGCCCACCACCCCACCGAGGTCGAGGCCCTCCTGCGGGCGGCGCGCCCCCGCGTGACCGCATCCGGACGCCTCGTGGCCTGCTTCCAGCCCCACCTGTTCAGCCGCACCCGCGACTTCCTCGACGAGTTCGCCGCCGCCCTCACCCTGGCCGACGTGGTGGTCATCGCCGGGATCTACCCCGCGCGCGAGGAGGCCGCCGACTTCCCCGGCGTCACCGCAGAGGCGCTGGCCACCCGCGTGCGGGCGCGGGGCCACGACGCGGTCGTGGTCGAGGAACTCGCCGACGTGGCGGGGACGCTGGCGGGCCTGGTCCGTCCCGACGACCTCGTCCTCACCATCGGGGCGGGCAACATCACCACGGTGGGGCCTGAACTCCTGGTCGCCCTGGAGGCCGGGGCGTGAACGATCCCCTCGTCGACGTCACCGGCGCGCGCCGGCGTCGCGAACGTGCGCGCCGTAAGCGGCAGTTGACGCTGCTGGGGGCCGTGGCCGCCGTCGCGCTGCTCATCGGGGGCGGGGTCTGGGTGGTGTTCGGATCCGGCTGGCTGGCCGTCTCGGAGGTGTCGGTGAGCGGGACGAAGATCCTCACCCCGGCCCAGGTGATCGAGGCCGCCGAGGTCCCCCTGGGCGTCCCGCTCGCACGGGTGGACACCGACGCCGCAGCCCGCCGCGTCCTGGAGCGCCTGCCCGCCGCCGAGGCGGCGGCCGTGGGCCGCGCGTGGCCGCGCACGCTCACGATCCACATCCAGGAGACCCGGCCGCGGGTGGCCCTGGAGGTCCCCGGTTCGTTCGTGTGGATCGCCCAGGACGGGCGGTCGTTCCACACCACGCCAGACCGCCCCCACGGCGTCCTGCTCGCCCGCGGACGCGTGGAGGACGAGGGCGTGCTGGCGACCGTGGCCAGCGTCGCCGCGGCCCTCCCGCCGGCGGTGGTGGGGCAGGCCGACGCCATCGAGGCGTCCTCGGTCGACTCGGTGGTCGTGGTGCTGGCCGACGGACGCCGGATCGTGTGGGGCAGTGCCGAGCACGCCGAGCTGAAGGCCGCCGTCCTGGAGCCCCTGCTCACCGTCGAGGCCCAGGAGTACGACGTGTCCGCGCCCACGCACCCCACGACCCGCTGACCCTCACCCGGCCGCGCAAACTCTCAAGCAGAGGTTGAGGGGCGCGCCGGACGGCGGGCCGGGCCCCCATTCGCGGTGCCGGGATCAACTAACGTGTGCGGAAGCCCCGAGCCCTGCGTTTGTCTTCCCACTCGGAACGTCGAGGAGGGGGTCAGCAGGACAGTCGGCAACTACACAGAACGGGTACCGAACGTGGCGAGTGCATCCCAGAACTACCTGGCGATCATCAAGGTCGTCGGAGTGGGTGGCGGCGGCGTCAACGCCGTCAACCGGATGATCGAAGCAGGCCTGCGGGGCGTGGAGTTCATCGCGGTGAACACCGACGCCCAGGCGCTCTTGATGAGCGACGCCGACGTGAAGCTCGACATCGGTCGTGACCTGACGCGCGGGCTGGGCGCCGGCGCCGACCCCGACAAGGGACGCCAGGCCGCCGACGACCACGCCGACGAGATCGAGGAGGTCCTCAAGGGGGCCGACATGGTCTTCGTCACCGCCGGCGAGGGCGGTGGCACCGGCACCGGCGCCGCCCCGGTCGTCGCGCGCATCGCCCGCTCGCTGGGTGCGCTGACCATCGGCGTCGTGACCCGCCCCTTCTCCTTCGAGGGCAAGCGCCGCTCGACCCAGGCCGAGGACGGCATCACCAAGCTGCGCGAAGAGGTCGACACCCTCATCGTCATCCCTAACGACAAGCTGCTGGAGATGACCGACCACCACGTGGCGATCCTGGACGCCTTCAAGCAGGCCGACCAGGTGCTCATGCAGGGTGTGTCCGGCATCACCGACCTGATCACGACCCCGGGCCTGATCAACCTCGACTTCGCCGACGTCAAGGCCGTCATGAGCAACGCCGGTTCGGCGCTCATGGGCATCGGCTCGGCCCGCGGTGAGGATCGCGCCCGGGCCGCCGCCGAGATGGCCGTGTCCAGCCCGCTGCTGGAGGCGTCCATCGATGGAGCGCACGGCGTCCTGTTGTCGATCGCGGGCGGCTCGGACCTGGGCCTGTTCGAGGTGTCGGCCGCAGCCAACCTCATCGAGGAGGCCGCCCACGAGGACGCGAACATCATCTTCGGCACGGTCATCGACGACGCCCTCGGCGACGAGGTGCGCGTCACGGTCATCGCGGCCGGTTTCGATGGGGGAGCACCCCAGAAGCGCCAGCAGTCCCGTCCCGAGCCGGCCCGCCAGCCCGCCCAGCGCCCCGCGCAACAGCAGGGTGCGCCGCAGGCCAGCCCGATGCCGGGCAACCAGCCCCAGCAGGGCCAGCCGCAGCAGCCCGGCCAGCCCACGCCGCGCCCGCAGGCCCCCCGCCCGCCGGCCGACGACGAGCTGGACGTCCCCGACTTCATGAAGTAGGCCCGCCCTCGGCGTGTCGGCTGGTCGATGCGCGCGCGGAGTCGCGTCGAGCTGTAGTGTTTCTTCGAGACTCTGCAGCTATCAGGAGGCGATGACGTGGGCGTACGCAAATGGGCCGAGTGGATGGGCTTCGTGGAGGACGGACGCTACAACGACCCGGCGGATGAGCAGGAACTCACCGACGAGGTCTACGTCGATGAGGAGGCCGAGATGCCCGCCGACGAACCGAGCCGCGTGTCCCAACTGCCGCAGCGACGCCCCCGGCCCGTGCCCACACCCCAGCCCGAGGTCGCCGACATCAGCCGCATCGTGAGCGTGCGCCCCCGCTCCTACAACGAGGCCCGCGCCATCGGCGAGAACTTCCGCGACGGCATCCCGGTGATCATGAACCTCTCCGACATGGAAGATGGCGAGGACAAGCGCCTGGTGGATTTCGCCGCCGGCCTGATCTTCGGTCTCAAGGGCAACATCGAGCGCGTCTCCAGCAAGGTGTTCCTCCTCTGCCCGCAGAACCTCGTGGTGGGTCCCGAGGACAAGGAGCGCATCGCCTCCGGCGGCTTCTTCAACCAGAGCTGACGCGTGGTCGCCTATCTCCTGTGGTGGGTCCTCACGATCTACCTGTGGCTCCTCCTCGCGCGGGTCATCTTGTCGTGGGTTCCGATGTT
>JAUNSA010000036.1:0-324 GCA_030539405.1 Propionibacteriaceae bacterium | reverse complement strand
GGGCGTGGTGCTGGTGCTCGTGGAGTTCGTGTATTCGCTGACCGATCCGCCGGTGAAGCTGCTGCGCAAGGTGATCAAGCCGGTGCGGATCGGCAACGCATCGCTGGATCTGAGCGTGCTCGTGCTGTTCATCGCGGTGCAGGTGGCGCTGTCGTTGCTGCGCTACGT
This sequence comes from Propionibacteriaceae bacterium, assembly GCA_030539405.1. GTDB lineage: Bacteria > Actinomycetota > Actinomycetes > Propionibacteriales > Propionibacteriaceae > Propioniciclava. The sequence goes on along the minus strand of JAUNSA010000036.1, from coordinate 156 downwards.
GCCCTTCTGAGCCGAGAAACCCTCAACCCAGTCAGCAGGTGTTTGGCCGCGCCCGACGCCGCTACGCTACGCTGAGATGGGCCTACAAACCCGTGAAACCTAAGAGGACTTGGAGCAAACAATGAGCCTGACTCTGGACGAGGTGCGTGCAATTCG
>JAUNSA010000035.1 GCA_030539405.1 Propionibacteriaceae bacterium | reverse complement strand
TGAGCAGCGCGCGGCGCAGGCCCTCCTTGACGACGATGGGGGCGTCCGAGGCCGAGTCGACGCCGCCGGCGATGCCGGTGGTGGCCTGGCCGAGGCGGATCTTGTTGGCCACGTAGATGACGGCCTCCAGGCCGGTGCCGCACGCCTGCTGCAGGTCGATCGCCGGCGTGTGCGGGTCCAGCGCCGAGCCGAGCACCGATTCGCGGGTCAGGTTGAAGTCGCGCGTGTGCTTGAGCACGGCCCCGGCCGCGACCTCGTCCACCTTCTGGCCGGCCAGCCCGAAGCGGGCGACCAGCCCGTCGAGGGCGGCGGTCAACAGATCCTGGTTGGACGCCGTGGCGTAGGCGCCGCCGGCCTTGACGAACGGCGTCCGGTTGCCGCCGACGATGACGGCGTTGCGCAGGGCCGCGCCGGCGGACGCGTGCGTGTTCTGGGCCATGGGTGCTCTCCTCGACTGTCTGAGGGTTGGGGGAAAAGTTTCCGGCACTCACGGTAGCAGGTACGTGAAGTTTCGGATACCCTCGGTGCATGACATCCGTGGACGGCCGCGCGACGCGCTGGGCCCAGCACAACGCCGAACGCCGGCGCGAGCTGGTCGAGGCGACGCTGCGCGCGATCCGCAAGCACGGGCACGGCATCGGGATGGACGAACTCGCGGCCGAAGCCGGCACGTCCAAGACCGTCTTCTACCGCCACTTCGGTGACCGCAGCGGGCTGTACGCCGCGGTGGTGGACTCGGTGCAGGAGTTCATCCTCGGCAACTTCACCGGCCCGCTGGCCGCCGAGCTGCCGCCCGACCAACTCGTCACCGAACTCGCCGACGCCTACCTGGCCGTCGTCGAGGCCGACGGGGAGATCTACCGGTTCGTCGCCAACCGACCCGGCGACTCCCCCGACCCGGTGCTCGGCATCACCAACCGCATCGGCGACGAGGTGTCGGCGGCCTTCCGCCGCTGGCTGGTCGCCGAGGGGCTCGACCCCGAGCCCGCCAACATCTGGGGCCACGGCGCCACCGGCTTCATCTGGGCCGTGGCCGACCGCTGGATCCTCACCGACCTGCGGCGCCCGCGCGCCGACGTCGTCACCTATGTCCACCAGTTCTTCACCCCGGCATTCGCCGGCCAGACCACGACCACGCGCACCACCGTCCCGACGAAGGAGTCCTGACCCATGACGCTCACCGCTGACGCCCAGACCGGCGCCGACACCACCGCCCCGGGCAACCAGGCCGGGGCCCCGGCGTCCGCCCGGCCCACCGCGACCGGCGAGGCCCTGCGCAAGGCGCTCGACGGTCCGTTCCACGACGTCAAGCAGCGCTGGCGCACCGAGGTCACCGCCGCCGACTTCGTCCGCGACCCCGAATGGGACATCCCCACCGCCCGCGAATGGGCCCTGGACAAGCTCGTCGGCCTCGCCGGCCGCGGGCTGGCCATCGCCGGCTTCCCCGAGGCCCAGGGCGGGCGCGGCAACCAGGCCGAGTCCGTGGCGCACTTCGAGATGCTGGCCATGGGCGACCTCAGCCTGACCATCAAGTCCGGCGTGCAGCACGGCCTGTGGGGTGGCGCGGTGACGAACCTGGGCAACCCGTGGCACCACGAGACCTGGCTGCCGGACACCATCTCCGGGGCGGCCACCGGCTGCTTCGCCATGACCGAGCTGGGGCACGGCTCCGACGTGCAGAGCCTCGAGACCACCATCACGTGGATCCCCGAGGACGGCGAGTACGAGGTCCACTCCCCCACGCCCACCGCGAGCAAGGCCTACATCGGCAACGCCGCCACCCACGGCAAGTGGGCCGCGGTCTTCGGCCAGTTGATCGTCGACGGCGAGAACCAGGGCGTCCACGTCATCATCGTGCGCATCCGCACCGAGGACCTCTCCCCCGTCCCGGGTGTGACCTGCGGCGACCAGGGCCACAAGGGCGGCCTGCTCGGCGTCGACAACGGCACCATCACCTTCGACCGCGTCCGCGTGCCGCGCACCCACCTGCTCGACCGGTTCGGCGGCGTCGGTGAGGACGGCGTCTACCACTCGGCGATCGAGTCCAAGAACGCGCGGTTCTTCACCATGCTCGGCACGCTGGTGCGCGGCCGGATCTGCGTGGGCGGCGGTGCGGCGTCCGCGACCCGCAAGGCGCTGTCGATCGCGACGCGCTACGCCCTCAAGCGCACCCAGTTCCGCCTGCCGGGGCTGGGCGAGGAGATCCTGCTGCTGGACTACCAGACCCACCAGCGCAAGCTGCTGCCCAACATCGCGCGGGCCTACGCGTACGGGTTCGCCCAGAACGAGCTGGCCCTGCAGTTGCAGCGGGTGACGGAGGCCCAGGGCTCCGACCCGGTCGCCGCCCGCGAGCTGGAGACCCGCGCGGCGGGCATGAAGGCGCTGCTGACCCGGTGGGCCAACGACACCATCCAGGTCGCCCGCGAGGCGTGCGGTGGGGCCGGCTACCTCAGCGAGAACGGCATCACCCTGCTGCGCCAGGACGCCGACGTGTTCGCCACCTTCGAGGGCGACAACACCGTGCTGCTGCAGCTGGTCGCCAAGGCGCTGCTGCTGGACTACAAGAAGACCTGGGGCGACATGGACATGCGCGGCACCGCCCAAGCGACCGCCCGCATGATCGGCGGGACGTTCCTGGAGCGCACCACCGCGCGGTCGGTCATCGAGCGCATCCTGGCCGGCTCCAAGAGCAAGGACGTCAACGCCCGCGCCTGGCACATCGAGATGTTCGAGGACCGCGAGAAGCACATCGTCGAGGGCCTCGCCAAGCGCATGCGGGCCGCCGCCAAGGCCGAGGACGTCTTCGCCGCGACGAACGCCTGCCAGCAGCACATGCTCGCCGCCGCCAAGGCGCACACCGATCGCGTCGTGCTCGAGGCGTTCATCGAGGGCATCGACGAGTGCGAGGACCCCTACATCACCTCCATCCTCAGCAAGGTCTGCGACCTGTACGCGCTGGCCACCATCGAGGAGAACCGCGGCTGGTACATGGAGCACGAGCGCTTCGACGGCTCGCGCTCCAAGGCCGTGACCGAGGCCGTGGACGCCCTCCTGGTCGAGCTGCGCCCCAAGGCGCTGGAGCTGGTCGAGGGGCTGGGTGTCGAGGAGGGCTGGCTGGACGCCGCGATCCTCGCCTGAGGACGGCTACCGTGGGCTCCATGGAGCCCATCGCCAGCGCCGCATCGATCCGGGCCGCCGAGGAGGCGTGGTTCGCCGCCCACCCGGGCGGTGACCTCATGGGGCGTGCGGCGGACGCCGTGGCTGCGGCTGCCGCGCAGGTGCTCGCGGGGCGGGACCTGATCGGCGTGCTGGTCGTGGCCGGGCCGGGCAACAACGCCGGCGACGCCCTGTTCGCCGCCGCGGAGCTCGGTGGCCTGCTGGGGCGCACGGTGCCGTTGTGGGTGTGGCCGGTCCTGGAGCGGACCCACGACGACGGGCTGGAGGCGGCACTCGCGGCCGGTGCCGTCGTGGTGGACGCCGCCGGGGCGCTGACCCACGTCGGCGGGGCCGGCCTGGTCATCGACGGCCTGGCCGGGCTGGGCGGACGCCCCGGCCTGCCGGACGCCGTGGCCGCCTTGGCCCGGGCCACCCTCGATGCGGGCGTGCCCGTGCTGGCCGTGGACCTGCCGTCCGGGCTCGTCACCGACTCCCCCGTGGCCCACCCAAGTTTTGCTGCCGACGTCACCGTCACGTTCATCGCCCGCAAGCTCGCCCACGTGGCCGAGCCGGCGGCGTCCGCCTGTGGGCGGGTGGACCTGGTCGACATCGGCGTCGCCGCCCCGGACGCCGACCTGTGGCTGGTCGGCGGGGACGACCTGCGCGCCTGGTACCCCTGGCCCGGGGTCGAGTCGGACAAGTACGCCCGCGGCGTGGTCGGGCTCGACACCGGCACCGAGCTGTACCCCGGCGCGGCCGTCCTCGGGGTGTCGGGGGCGCTGCACGCCGGCGCGGGCCTGGTGCGCTACGCCGGCCCCGCCCGGGACGCGGTGCTGCGCGCCTTCCCCAGCGTGGTCGCGCCGGTCGACCCCACCGATGCCGGACGCGTCCAGGCATGGGTGTGCGGCTCGGGGTGGCCGGGAGCGGACGCCGACCGGCTGGCCCGGCGCGCGGCCGACGGCGTCGCCCTGGTCGTGGACGCCGGCGCCCTTCAGGGGCTGGACGCCGTGGGCGACGCCCTTCCCGAGGGGTCGTTGCTGACCCCGCACGCCGGCGAGCTGGCCCGCCTGCTGGGGGTCGAGCGCGCGGACGTGACCGCCGACCCGCTGGGGCATGCTCGCCGGGCGGCCGCGGAGGTCGGCGCGTGCGTGCTGCTCAAGGGGGCCACCCAGTACTGCGTCGCCCCCGACGGGACCGGCCTGGTCGTCCCCGCCGGACCCGCCTGGACCGCCACGGCCGGCTCGGGTGACCTGCTGGCCGGCATGGCCGGGACGCTGCTGGCCGCCGGGGTCCCCGCGCTGCGGGCCGGGGCGCTCGCGGCGGCCCTGCAGGCGCGAGCGGCGGCGTCCCTGCCCGGACCCCGCACGCCCGAGGAGGTCGCCGGGCAGGCTTTGCCTTCGGTGATCGCGGCGCTGCAACTCTGATGCACCACACGCATCAGAGTGCGAGCCACGCGCATCAAACTGCCGGCCACACGTCTGGACTAGTCTGCTGGGGGTGACCGAATCCCTCCTGACCCGCTTGGTCGCCGGCATCGACGCCGTGCTGCCCGAGGCGGCCTCGCTGCGCCGCGCCATCCACGCCGACCCGCACCTGGGCGGCGACGAGATGGACACCCGGGACGTGCTCACCCAGGCGATGCCCTGGCTCGACTGGCTGCCGGTGGCCGAGACCGGCGCCTACGCGCGCTTCGGTCCCGACGGCCCCGCCGTGGGCCTGCGCGCCGAGCTGGACGCCCTCCCGATCACCGAGGCGACCGGCGTCGAGTGGGAGTCCCAACGCCGCGGCATCATGCACGCCTGCGGGCACGACGTGCACATGGCGGCGCTGTGGGCGGTCGTGACCGCCGCCCGCGACCTCGACCTGCCCGTCGGCATGGTGCCCCTCCTGCAGCCCCGCGAGGAGGACAACCCGCCCGGGGCGCCGGACGTGGTGGCCTCCGGCATGCTCGACGACGCCGAGGTGGGCGCGATGGTCGCCGTGCACGTCCAGCCGCAGGTCGAGCGTGGCGTCGTCTCGACCGGGGCCGGGCCGGTCAACGCCGCCTTCGACTCCTTCGAGATCACGGTGACGGGGACGGGCGGCCACGGCGCCTACCCCCACCTGGCGGTGAACCCGATCACGACGCTGGCGTCCATCGTGGCCGGCCTCAACGACGTGGTGGCCCGCGAGGTCGACCCGATCCACCCGGCGGTCGTGTCGGTGGGCACCATCCACGCCGGCACCGCGTCCAACGTGATCCCCGACTCGGCGCGGGCCAGCGGGTCGATCCGCACCTTCCACGAGGCCGACCGCACCGCCCTGCACGAGGCCATCCGCCGGCTCGCCGAGGGTACGGCGATGGCGCGCGGGGCGTCCGCCACCACCCGCTTCGTGCGCGGCGGCCCGGCCCTGGTGAACGACCCCGGCCTGTCCGCACGCGCCGATGCCCTGTACGCCGAGCTCGGCATCGGGGTCGCGGCCGTCCCGTTCCGCTCCTGCGGGTCGGACGACTTCGCCGAGTACAACGAGCTCGTCCCCTCCCTGATGTCGTTCGTCGGCACGGGCACCGGCGACGGCATCGGGCTGCACCATGCGCAGTTCCTGCCCGGGCGCGGCTCCCTGCGCCTGGCCGCGGTCGCCCTGGCCGCCAACTACGTCGCGGCGGCCGGACAAATCCGCAGCTGACCCCTTCCCGTTGGGGCCTGTCGATCGTTAGGGTGCCCTGATCCGCCCAACGACGAACGGAGCCCCGCAGTGACGCGTTACGCCAACCCCGGATCCAGCGACTCGAGCATCGAGGTCAAGGACACCTACGGCCACTGGATCAACAACGAGTGGCGCGACCCCATCAAGGGGGAGTACTTCGACAACCCGACCCCCGTCACCGGCGAGGTCTTCACCCGCATCGCCCGCGGCACGGCCGAGGACATCGAGGCCGCCCTCGACGCCGCGCACGCCGCCGCCGATGCCTGGGGCAAGACGTCCCCGGCCGAGCGCGCGAACATCCTGATCCAGATCGCCGACCGGATCGAGCAGAACCTCGAGGACATCGCCGTCATCGAGACCTGGGACAACGGCAAGGCCGTCCGCGAGACGCTCAACGCCGACATCCCGCTGGCCGTCGACCACTTCCGCTACTTCGCAGGCTGCATCCGCGCCCAGGAAGGCGGCCTCAGCCAGCTCGACGAGACCACCGTCGCCTACCACTTCCACGAGCCGCTGGGCGTGGTGGGTCAGATCATCCCGTGGAACTTCCCGATCCTGATGGCCACCTGGAAGCTCGCCCCGGCGCTGGCCGCCGGCAACTGCATCGTGCTCAAGCCCGCCGAGCAGACGCCCTGGTCGATCCTGAAGCTGTTCGAGATCATCGGCGACCTGCTGCCCCCGGGCGTGGTCAACATCGTCAACGGGTTTGGCGTCGAGGCGGGCAAGCCGCTGGCGTCCAGCCCCCGCATCGCCAAGATCGCGTTCACCGGCGAGACCACCACCGGCCGGCTCATCATGCAGTACGCCAGCCAGAACATCATTCCGGTCACGCTCGAGCTCGGCGGCAAGAGCCCCAACATCTTCTTCGCCGACGTCGCCGAGTCCAAGGACGCCTTCTACGACAAGGCGCTGGAGGGGTTCGCGTTCTTCGCCCTCAACAACGGCGAGGTGTGCACCTGCCCCAGCCGCGCCCTGATCCAGGCCTCGATCTATGACGAGTTCGTCGCCGACGGCATCAAGCGGGTCGAGGCGGTCAAGCGCGGCCACCCGCTCGACACCGACACGATGATGGGCGCCCAGGCCTCCAACGACCAGTACGAGAAGATCCTGTCCTACATCCAGATCGGCAAGGACGAGGGCGCCAAGGTGCTCACCGGCGGCAACAAGATCGACCTCGGCGGGGAGCTCTCGGGCGGGTACTACATCGAACCGACGGTGTTCGAGGGCGTCAACACGATGCGGATCTTCCAGGAGGAGATTTTCGGGCCCGTCGTCTCGGTCACCACGTTCGCCGACGACGCCGAGGCGCTGCAGATCGCCAACGACACGCTGTACGGACTGGGTGCCGGCGTGTGGTCGCGCCACGTGCACCGCGCCTACACCATGGGCCGGGCGATCAAGGCCGGCCGCGTGTGGACCAACTGCTACCACCACTACCCCGCCCACGCGGCGTTCGGCGGTTACAAGCAGTCCGGCATCGGCCGCGAGAACCACAAGATGATGCTGGCCCACTACCAGCAGACGAAGAACCTGCTCGTGTCCTACTCCCCGGACAAGCTCGGCTTCTTCTGATGCCCGACCAGCCGCCCAGCCTCGACGCCTGCCGCTTCGACGCGGTGGGCGTCGAGGAGCTGGTCACCGACGGGCCCGCGCGCGTGGCCGTGACCCCGGCGGCCGCGAGCCTGCTCCGCACGGTCGTGGCCCGGCACGGGCCGGTGATGTTCCACCAGTCCGGGGGTTGCTGCGACGGGTCGGCCCCCATGTGCTACCCGGTGGGTGACTTCCTCACCGGGGACGCCGACGTGCTGCTCGGCACGTTGGCCGTCCCCGGCCTGGACCCCATCGAGGTCTGGATCGGACGCGCCCAGTACGCGGCGTGGAAGCACACCCGCCTCACGATCGACGCGGTCCCCGGCCGGGGGGCGGGCTTCTCCCTGGAGGCCCCCGAGGGCCAGCGCTTCCTCACCCGGTCACGGTTGTTCACCCCGGACGAGGCGGACGCCCTGGGCCTGTGAACCAGGCCCAGGGCGTCCGTCTGCGCAACCGTCAGCTGGCACCCATCAGCGCCAGCAGCACACCGCCGGCGACCACCGAACCGACCTGGCCGGCGGCGTTCGCGCCCATGGCGTGCATGAGGAGGAAGTTGTCGAAGTCCTCCTTCTGGGCCTCGGACTGGACCACGCGGGCCGCCATCGGGAAGGCCGAGATGCCGGCCGCGCCGATCAGCGGGTTGAACTTGCCGCCGGAGAACACGTTCATGAGCTTGCCGAACAGCACGCCCATCGTGGTGTCGAGGCAGAACGCGATCAGGCCGAGGATGAGGATGAACAGCGTCGTCGGCTGGAGGAACGACGCGCCCACCATGGTGGAGCCGATCGCCAGGCCCAGGAACAGGGTGACGATGTTGGCCAGCTCGTTGGACGCCGCGCCGGTGAGGCGCTCGACGACCTTCGACTCGCGCATCAGGTTGCCCAGCATCAGCATGCCGATCAGCGGCGTGGCGAACGGCACCAGGGTGCCGACCACGATCGTGACGATGATCGGGAACAGGATGCGCGTGCGCTGCGAGACCTCGCGGCTCGTGTACGGCATCCGGATGGCGCGTTCCTTCTTGGTCGTCAGCAGCCGCATGATCGGCGGCATGATGATCGGCACCAAGCTCATGTAGGAGTACGCGGCGACCGTGATCGGGGCCACCAGCTCGGGCGCGAGCTTGTTCGACACGTAGATCGACGTGGGCCCGTCGATGGCGCCGATGATGCCGATGGAGGCGGCCTGGTTGTGGTTGAACCCCAGGAACAGCGCCAGCAGCAGCGTCAGGAAGATGCCGAACTGGCCGGCCGCGCCGAGCAGCACCATCTTCGGGTTCTCCAGCAGGGGACCGAAGTCGGTCATGGCGCCGATGCCGACGAAGATGAGCAGCGGGAACAGCTCGTTGGCGACACCGGTGTTGTACAGGATGGTCAGGGCGCCGTGCTCGCCCACCATCGGCGACAGCGGCAGGTTGGCCAGGATGGCGCCCGCGCCGATGGGCAGCAGCAGGAGCGGCTCGTACTCCTTCTTGATGGCCAGCCACACCAGCAGCAGGCCGACGAGGACCATCGTGATGCTCTGCCAGGTGACGTTCTGGACCCCCTGGAGGAGGTAATGGAGTGTGTCAGGGCTCATCTCAGGCCTCGAACCTCACCAAGGTCTCGCCGAACTTCACCTGTTGTCCCTCGGAGACATAGATCTCGGCGATGGTGCCGTCCTTGGGCGCCTTGAGCTCGTTCTTCATCTTCATGGCCTCCAGCACCATCAGCGCCTCACCGCGCTGGACGGTCTTGCCGACCGCGGTGTTGACGCTCAGGATGACCCCCGGCATGGGGGCGGTCATCTTGTCGCGGCCACCACCGCCGCCACCACCGGCGGCGGGGGCGGACGCGGTGGGTGCGGGCCGGGCGGGTGCGGGGCCACCGGAGGCCGGGGCCGCGACGGGTGCGGGCGTCGGCGTCCCCTGGGCGGGGACGGCCGGGGCCGTGCTCGTCTGCGGCGTGATGGCCGGGACGATGGGCGAATGGGCCAGGTCGCTGTGGTCGACCAGGGTGACGTCGATCAGGCGGCCGTCGAGCTGGACCCGGAAGCGGTCTCCCCCGGCAGCCTCGACGTCGATGACCTTGGTCGTGTCGTTGACGGTGATCGTGTAGCGGCGCATGCGTCTCTTACTTCCGGTTGAAGGTGCTGTGTTGGTTGCCGCGCCCCACGGCGAGCCAGCGGCTGGCGAACAGTTGGCTGCCGGGCGCGTGCAGGCGGATCTCGCGGGCGCCCATGCGGCGGCGGTTCTCGGCGTGCTTGAGGACGGCGACGCTGATCGCGGCGACCTCGTTCTCGTCGAGGCCGTCCGCGACGATGCGGACGGTCGGCTGGGCGGGGGCGGCCTCCACGGCGTCCGCCCCGTCCTCCTCCACCTCAGGGGTGGACGCGGGTTGGGCCGGTTCCAGCTTGGGACGCGACCCCTGGTCGAGGCGACCGATCCCCATCAGGACGAGCATCAGCACGACGAGCATCAAGAACACGACGCCCATGCCGACGACCATCATCATCAGGCCCCATTGCAGGTCTTCCATGAGTTGTGTCTCCTTAGACCGGGAAGAGGCCGTGCTTCTTCGGGATGGGCTGGGTCACCTTGGTCCGCAGCACCTCGAGCGCACGGATCAGGCGCGGCCGGGTCTCGGCCGGTTCGATGACCTCGTCGATCTGGCCCATGTCGGCGGCCTGGTAGGGGTTGAAGAACTTCTCCTTGTAGTCGGCGATGAACCGGGCTTCTTCGGCCTTCGGGTCCTCGGCGGCCTCGATGGCGCGGCGGTTCAGCAACCGGGCGGCCCCCTCGGCCCCCATGACGGCGATCTGGGCGCTGGGCCACGCGAACGCGACGTCGTTGTTCATCTGCTTGGAGCTCAGGGCCACGTACGAGCCGCCCATCGCCTTGCGGGTGACCACCGAGATCTGCGGCACGGTGGCCTGGCAGTAGGCGTAGATGATCTTCGCGCCGTGGCGGATGACGCCGTTGTACTCCTGCTCCACCCCGGGCAGGTAGCCGGGGCAGTCGACGAAGGTGATGATCGGGATGTTGAACTGGTCGCACAAGGTGATGTGGCGGGCGATCTTGTCGGAGGCATTGATGTCGAGGCAGCCCGACATCACCATCGGCTGGTTGGCGATGACGCCGACGCTCTGGCCGTCCAGGCGGGCGAAGCCGACCAGGGCGTTGGCGGCATAGTCCTGGTGGATCGGGAACAGCGAGTCGGTGTCGAAGATCTTGGCCAGCACGTCGCGCATCTCATAGGGAGCGTTGTCGTCGGCCGGGATGACTGCGTTGAGGGACTCGTCCATGCGGTCGGCGGGGTCCCACGGGTCGAGGGCCGGCGGGTCCTCGGTGTTGTTCTGGGGCAGGTAGCTCAACAACTGCTTGCACAGGCGCAGTGCGTGCGGCTCGTTGTTGGCCATCACCTGGGCCACACCGGAGGTCGCGTTGTGCACCCACGCGCCGCCGAGCTCCTCGGCGGTGACGTCCTCGCCGGTGACGGTCTTGATGATGTCGGGTCCGGTGAGGAACATGTTCGAGGTCTGGTCGACCATGATCGTCACGTCGGTCAGCGCCGGGCTGTACACCGCACCGCCGGCGCAGGGGCCCATGATGATCGAGATCTGCGGGATCACCCCCGAGGCGCGGACGTTGCGGACGAACACCTCGCCGTAGGCGGCCAGGGAGGCCACGCCCTCCTGGACGCGGGCGCCGCCGGAGTCGTTCAGCCCGATCAAGGGGATGCCGGCCTCGATGGCCAGGTCCTGGATGCGGGAGATCTTGTTGGCCTGCACCTGGCCGAACGAGCCGCCGAGCACCGTGAAGTCCTGGGCGAAGACCGCCACACGGCGTCCCTGGATCTTGCCGAAGCCGGTGATGATGCCGTCGCCGGGGTAGCGCTGCTTGTCCATGCCGAAGTCGGTCAGGTGGTGGGTGGCCAGGGCGCCGAGCTCCTGGAAGGATGCCTCGTCCAGCAGGATGGACAGGCGCTCGCGCGCGGTCAGCTTGCCCTTGGCGTGCTGCGCCTCGATGCGCTGGGGTCCACCTCCTTGGAGTGCCTGTTGCCGCTTGGCCCGCAATGTCGCGAGTTGGTCACTCATTCAGGTACGCCCTCGTCCTCGTGGTGGCTGCGAAGTGGCCCCGTCGCTGGGGCCTACTACACACCGTAGCAATGACTCGCCCGCTCCGGCGATTCGGACGGCAACCGCCCGACACGAGGGGCGATCGGGCCCACAGGATGAGACGTCAGACGATCAGGTGGGTGACGATCCCCACCAGCAGCGTGGTGGCCGCGGCCAACGCCAGACCGAGCTCGACGACCATGCCCAGACCCACCGATTTGAGGGCCGCCCAGGAGGTCGACCAGGCCTCGCGCAGGTCGCGGACCCGGAGGTACTCCGAGGCGAGCAGGCCCGCCACGAAACCGATCGGCAGGCCGAGGAACGGGATGACGAACAGGCCGATCACGCCGCAGACCAGCCCGATCACGACCGATCGGGAAGGGATCTGCCGCTCCTTCAGGCGCCGGCCGGTGATCAGGTACTGCGCGCTCATCCCGCCCAGCACCAGCAGGCCGCCGACGGCGAAGACCAGCCAGCCCGTCGGAGCACCGCCCCAGATCGCCCACACGAGCAGTCCGACCAGGATCGCCATGCTGCCGGGCAGGACGGGGACGACGATGCCGCACACCCCGATGACCACGGCGGTGATCGAGAGCGCGGCGATCAGTTCAACGGGCACGTCGGCCAGCCTAGGCCAGCGCGATCAGCTCGGCGTACTCCGGGCTCCACAGGTCCTCGTCGCCGTCGGGCAGGATCAGCACCCGGTCCGGCTGGAGGGCCTCGACCGCGCCGGGGTCGTGGGTGACCAGCACGGTCGCGCCCGCATAGGTGCGGATCGCCTCCAGCACCTCCTTGCGGGAGGCCGGGTCCAGGTTGTTGGTCGGCTCGTCCAGCAGGAGCACGTTGGCCGCCGAGACCACCAGCATCGCCAGCGCCAGGCGGGTCTTCTCGCCACCCGAGAGCACCCGGGCGGGCTTGTCAACGTCATCGCCGGTGAACAGGAACGACCCGAGGATCTTGCGCACCTGGGTGTCGTCGAGGTCCGGTGAGGCCGACACCATGTTCTGCAGCACCGACCGGGTGGTGTCGATCGTCTCGTGCTCCTGGGCGTAGTAGCCCAGCCGCAGGCCGTGGCCGGGCACGACCTCGCCGGTGTCGGGCGCCTCGATCCCGGCCAGGATCCGCAGCAGCGTCGTCTTGCCGGCGCCGTTGAGGCCCAGCACCACCACGTTGGCGCCCTTGTCGATGGCCAGGTCCACCCCGGTGAACACCTCGAGGCTGCCGTAGTTCTTGCTGAGGTCGGACGCGGTGAGTGGCACCCGGCCGCACGGTGCGGGCTCGGGGAACCGGATCTTGGCGACCCGGTCGGTGGCCCGCTCGGCCTCGGTCGCGGCCAGCATCTTCTCGGCGCGCTTGGCCATGTTCTGGGCGGCGGTGGCCTTGGTGGCCTTGGCGCCCAGCTTGGCGGCCTGCTCCAGCAGCCGGGCCGCCTTCTTCTCAGCGTTGGCCCGCTCGCGGCGGCGGCGCTTCTCGTCGGTCTCCCGCTGGACGAGGTACTTCTTCCAGTCCAGGTTGTACAGGTCCATCTCGGCGCGCATCGCGTCGAGGTGGAACACCTTGGTGACCACGGCGTCCAGCAGGCCCGTGTCGTGGGAGATGACCAGCACGCCGCCGGGGTAGGTGGCCAGGTAGCCGCGCAGCCAGAGGATGGAGTCGGCGTCCAGGTGGTTGGTGGGCTCGTCCAGCAACAACACGTCCGCCCCCGAGAACAGGATGCGGGCGAGCTCGACGCGGCGGCGCTGGCCACCGGACAGGGTGGCGATCTCCTGGGTGAGCACCCGGTCGGGCAGGCCGAGGTTGGCCGCGATCCGGGCCGCCTCGGACTCGGCGCCGTAGCCGCCCGCGGCGTCCAGCTCCGCCTCGGCGCGCGCGTAGCGGCGCAGGGCGTCGGCCTGGGCGTCCTCGTCGGGGGCGTCCGCGATGGCCAGGGTGTAGGTGGCCAGCCGCGCCAGGATCGAGTCCAGGCCGCGCGCGGACAGGATCCGGTCGCGGGCCAACTGGGTGAGGTCGCCCACCCGGGCGTCCTGGGGCAGGTAGCCGACCAGTCCGGTGCGCGAGACCTGCCCGCCCGACGGTTGCCCCTCCCCGGCCAGAATCTTGGTCAGCGTGGTCTTGCCGGCGCCGTTGCGGCCGACGAGGCCGACGCGGTCACCCGAGGCGATCTGGAAGCTGATGGGTTCCAGGAGGGTCCGGGCGCCGACGGCCACCGAGAGCTCGCGCGCAACAATCACGAGGGGCGAGTCTACCCCGCGAGTTCGGCCAGCGAATCGTGGGCCAGAGCCGCGTACACGGCCATGGCCTCGGCCAGCGGCGCGTCGTCGAACCACGCCTGGCCCGAGTGGTTCAGGGGCGCGGTGTCGGCGTCGACGCCGTCCGGGACGGCCGAGTAGAAGACGAAGCAGCCCGGCACCCGGGCCAGCACCTCGGAGAAGTCCTCCGAGCCGCCCAGCGGCTCGTCCATGATCGAGAACCGCTCCCCCACCAGGTCGCCCAGCACGCGGGCGACCACGTCGGTGATCGCCGCGTCGTTGACCGTCGGCGAGACGCCCCGCCGGTAGGTGATGTCGGCCTGACAGCCGTGGGCGGCGGCGATCCCCTCGATCAACGTGGTGAGGACGCCCTCGGCGCGCTCGCGCGCCTCGGGCGAGAACGTGCGCACCGACATCTCCAAATGGCAGCGCTCCGGGATCACATTGCTGGCCTGTCCCGCGGTCGCCACCCCGACGTTGACGATCACGGGATCGAACGGGCTGAACTTCTTGGCGATGATCGTCTGGACGCCGAGGATCACCTCGGCCATCACCGGCACCGGGTCGTTGGCCAGCGACGGCGTGGACCCGTGCCCGCCCTGGCCGACGATGTCGACGGTCACCAGGTCGGAGGCCGCCATCAGCGTGCCGGGGCGGGTCGTCCAGGTGCCGGGCGGGAACTTGCCTGAGAAGGCGTGCAACCCGAACGCCCGGTCGACGGCGCGACCCGCGGCGTCCAACACCCCCTCGGCCAGCATGAGGTTCGCGCCGGTCAGGGTCTCCTCGCCGGGCTGGAACATGAACACCACGTCGCCGGGCAGCTCCGCGCGGTGCGCGTGCAGCAGCCGGGCCGCCCCCACCAGCGTGCTGGTGTGCAGGTCGTGGCCGCAGGCGTGCATGAAGCCGTCGCGCTCGGAGGCGAAGTCCATGCCCGTCTCCTCCGGCACGGGCAGGCCGTCCATGTCGCCGCGCAACAACACGACCGGACGCCGGCCGTCCGGCCCCGCCGCCCCGCCGCGCAGCACCGCGACCACCGAGGAGGTGTCGGTGCCGGTGGTGACCTCCAGGTCGAGCCCGGCCAGGGCGTCCAGCACCGCCGCCTGCGTGCGGGGCAGGTCGTCGCCGGTCTCGGGCCAGCGGTGGAGGGCGTGGCGCAGGGCGCTGATGTCGGCCAGGTGGTCGGCGGCTTCGGCGAGGTAGTCGGGCATGGGCCGATTCTAGGCACGGCACCGTCGGTTCCAGTCAGTCCGACTAGGGTGTGGCCCATGGAGCAGCCCGCCCGCACCGAAGCGCCGGTGCGTCACCCCGCGTTGCCGAACGTGACGGTCATCCTGCTCACGTTGACCGCGGCGGTGGCCATCTTGTTCGGCATGAAGCAGTACGCCGAGATCCTCGGCCCGCTGCTGCTGACGGCCAACCTGTTCATCGCCGCGTACCCGATCCAGACGTGGCTGGTGAACCTGAAGGTGCCGCGCCCGGTCGCCCAGATCGTGCTGGCGTTGTCGGTGTTCGCGATCCTCGCGTTCTTCTTCTACGCCCTGACCTGGTCGATCACCGCGCTGGTCCAGGAGCTGCCCGCCTACCAGGGCCAGTTCTGGACGCTCTACTACGACGTGGTCGGCCTGCTCGGCCAGGTCGGCATCACCGAGCAACAGGTCATGGACCAGATCCGGGCGGTGAACCCCTCCAGCCTGGCCAGCCTGCTGTCCAGCGCGCTGGGCGAGGTCACCGGCGTGGTCACCTTGCTGGCGGTGATCATCGTGATGGTGTTCATGATGGCGTTCGACTCCGACACCTTCGGCGCCCGCAACGCCTCCCTGCGCAAGCACCAGCCGCGCGTGTGGCACTCCATCGCCGACTTCATCGCCGGCGTGCGCCGCTACTGGGTGGTCACCTCGATCTTCGGCCTCATCGTCGCCGTGATCGACGTGATCGCGCTCGAACTGCTGGGCGTCCCGCTGGCGATGGTGTGGGGCATCCTCAGCTTCATCACCAACTACATCCCGAATGTGGGCTTCGTGATCGGACTGGTTCCGCCCGCGATCATGGCGCTGCTGGCCAACGACCCGCTCACCGCCCTGCTGGTGGTCGTGATCTACTCGGTGGCGAACTTCGTGATCCAGTCGATCATCCAGCCCAAGTTCAACGGCGACGCCGTGGGCGTGACCGCGCTGGTCTCGTTCCTGTCGCTGCTGCTGTGGAGCTCGGTGCTCGGCGCCCTGGGCGCCCTGCTGGCCCTGCCGATGACCCTGCTGGCCAAGGCCGTCCTGGTCGACCACGACCCGCAGATGCGCTGGGCGAACGCGTTCATCTCCAACGACCCCGGCTCGGCCGAACCGCGGCGCGCGCTCCTCGAGCCCGACGAACACCCCGAGCTCGAACCCGATGCCGCCGACCACGCCGATGCAGGGATCGACCCGCCGGCACCGGAGCGCGGCGGGTCGATCCCCGAATCCTGACGGGCCCTTGGGCCCTGGGCGTCCTACAGGTTGTAGCCCACCGCGCGGAGCTGCTCGCGGCCCTCGTCGGTGATGTTGTCCAGCGTCCACGGCGGCAGCCAGACCCAGTTGATCGTCGCCGAGTTGACCAGCGGGCCGAGCGCGGCCTGGGTGTCGTACTCGATGCGGTCGGTCAGCGGACACGTCGGCGAGGTCAGCGTCATGTCGATCGTGGCGTTGTTCTCGTCATCGAGGTGGATCCCGTAGACGAGGCCCAGGTCGACCACGTTGACCATGAGCTCGGGGTCGACCACGTCACGCATGGCCTCCTCGAGGTCCTCGATCGAGGGCCGGCCGAGCACCTCGGCGGGCTGCTCGGCACCAGGGGCGCCCGGGGCGTCCGGGAACGTGTCCTTGACCAGGTCGGACGGGCGGGGGGTCTCGGTCATGCTTCCTCCTTGTGGGCGAGGGCGTGGGCGACGGCGTCCTTCCAGGCCGACCAGCCGAGCAGCGCGCACTTCACGCGCGCGGGGAACTGGGCGACGCCGAGGAAGGCGATGCCGTCCTCCAGGACGTCCTCGTCGGGTTCGTGGTCGCCGCGGCTGTGCATCATCTCGGTGAACGCGGCCGCCTTGGCCATCCCCTCGGAGACGGGCTGCCCGACCACCAGGTCGTGCATCACCGAGGTGGATGCCTGCGAGATCGAGCAGCCGACCGCGTCGTAGCTCACGTCGGCGACGGTGTCGCCGTCCAGGTGCACGCGCAGCAGGATCTCGTCGCCACACGACGGGTTCACGTGGGTGACCTCGGCCTCGTACGGGTCGCGCAGCCCCGAGCCGTGCCGGGCCTTGTAGTGGTCCAGGATGATCTCCTGGTACATCGATTCGACGCTCATCGGGTGCCTCCGGAGCCGGGCCCGCCGAAGAACGCGCGAGTGTGGTCGAGCGCCTCGACCAGCGCGTCCACCTCGTCGGGCGTGGTGTACAGGTAGCCGGACGCCCGGGACGAGGCCTGGATGCCCAGCCGGTGGTGCAGGGGCCGCGCGCAGTGGTGGCCGCCGCGCACGGCGACGCCGCGGCTGTCGAGGATCTGCATGACGTCGTGGGGGTGGATGTCGAAGCCGTCCGCGCTGGTCAGCGTGAACGAGATCGCTCCCCCGCGGTCCACGGCCTCGGTCGGGCCGAGCAGACGCAGCCCCTCGACGTGCTGGAGCTGCTCCAGCGCGTAGGCGGTGATCAGGTGCTCGTGCTGGGCCACCCGCTCCATGCCGACCATCGTGAGGTAGTCCACGGCCGCGCCCAGGCCGACGGCCTCGGCGATCGGCGGCGTCCCCGCCTCGAAGCGGGCCGGCGGGCGGGCGAAGGTGGAGCCCTCCATGCGGACGATCTCGATCATCTCGCCGCCGCCCAGGAAGGGGGGCAGCACCTCGAGCAGGTCGTAGCGCCCCCACAGCATTCCCAGGCCGGTCGGGCCCAGCATCTTGTGGCTGGTGAAGGCGAGCAGGTCCGCGCCCAGGGACGCCACGTCCACCGGCATCTGCGGGACGGCCTGGGAGCCGTCGACCACGACCAGCGCCCCGACGGCGTGCGCCTGGGCGGCGATCTCGGTGACGGGGTTGATCGTGCCGAGCACATTGCTCACCCAGGTCAGCGAGACGATCTTGGTCCGCTCGTTGATCAGCCCGGCCTCCTGCGCGGCGGCCAGGTCGAGGCGTCCCTCGTCGGTGATGTCGAACCAGCGCAGGGTCGCGCCCGTGCGCTGGCACAGCAACTGCCACGGCACGATGTTGGAGTGGTGCTCCATGACGGAGACCACGACCTCGTCGCCGGGGCCGAGCCCCACATGGTCACCCAGGGTGTGGGCCGCCAGGTTGAGCGCCTCGGAGGCGTTCTTGGTGAACACCACCTCCTCGGTGCGGGCGCCGATGAAGGCAGCGACCTTGGCGCGGGCGTCCTCGAACGCCTCGGACGCCTCGGAGCCGAGCGTGTGCATGGCGCGGGCGACGTTGGCGTTGTGCAGCAGCAGGTGGTCCGACATCGCCTCGACGACGCTGCGCGGCTTCTGCGAGGTGTTGGCCGAGTCGAGGTAGACGAGCGGGTGCCCGTTGACGTGGCGTCCGAGCACCGGGAAGTCGTCGCGGACGAGCCCCGGCAGCGCGAACGCGGCCGGGGGCGCCTCGGACACCCCCAGCCAGTCAGCTCGGGCCACGTCGGCCTCAGGCATTCGCGCGGGCCGCCGCGATGTAGGAGTCGTAGCCGGTCTCCTCCAGCTTGGCGGCGAGCTCGGGGCCACCCTCGGTCACCACGCGGCCGTCGACGTACACGTGCACGAAGTCGGGCTTGATGTAGTTCAGGATGCGCGTGTAGTGCGTGATCAGCAGCACGCCACGGTCGCCTTGGGCGGTGTACTTGTTCACGCCGGCCGCGACGACGCGCAGGGCGTCGATGTCGAGACCGGAGTCGGTCTCGTCCAGGATCGCGAAGCGCGGGTTGAGGAGCTGGAGCTGGACGATCTCGGCGCGCTTCTTCTCGCCGCCGGAGAAGCCCTCGTTCACCGAACGCGACGAGAACGAGCTGTCGAGGCCGAGGTCACCCATGGCGGTGTTGACCTCCTTGACCCACGTGCGGACCTTGGGGGCCTCGCCGTCGATCGCGGTCTTGGCGGTGCGCAGGAAGTTGCTCACCGACACGCCCGGCACCTCGACCGGGTACTGCATGGCCAGGAACAGGCCGGCGCGGGCGCGCTCGTCGACCGACAGGTCGTTGAGCTCGGTGCCGTCCATGGTCACGGTGCCCGAGGTGATCTCGTACTTGGGGTGACCGGCCAGCGCGTAGGCCAGGGTCGACTTGCCCGAGCCGTTGGGGCCCATGATCGCGTGGACCTCGCCGGGGTTGATCGTGAGGTTGACGCCCTTGAGGATCTCCTTGGGGCCGTCCTCGGTGAGGACGTCGACGTGCAGGTCGTTGATGATGAGGGACATGGCTTTCGTGGCTCCTGGGTTCAGTTCTGAGAGATCGGGTTGTCGAGGTCGACGAGCACGTCGTCGCCCTCGACCGTGACGGGGTAGACCGGGACGGGGCGCGTCGCCGGGAGGTCGAGCGGCTCGCCGGTGCGCAGGTCGAAGCGGCTGCCGTGGGCGAAGCACTCGATGGTGCACTCGTCCACCTCGCCGAGGCTGAGCATGACGTTGCCGTGGCTGCACTCGTCGCGGATGGCGAACAGCTCACCGTCGTGGCGGACCAGTGCCAGCAGCTCGCCGGCGACCTCGACCGAGAACGGGGTGTCCTCGGTCAGGTCGGCGAGCGTGCAGGCCGGCGTCCAACTCACGAGGAGACACCCACCGACGCCGCGAGCTCGCGCTCCACCTCGGCGACCAGGCGCTGCTCGATGTCCTCGACGCCGATGCGCCGGATGATGTCGATGAAGAAGCCCATCACGACCAGGCGCTTGGCCTCGACCGGGTCGATGCCGCGGCTGGTCAGGTAGAACAGGTGCTCGTCATCGAAGCGGCCGGTCGTCGAGGAGTGCCCGGCCCCGGCGATCTCGCCGGTCTCGATCTCGAGGTTGGGCACCGAATCGGCGCGGGCGCCCTCGGTGAGGATGAGGTTCTTGTTCGACTCGTAGGTCTCGATCCCCTCGGCCACCTTGCGGATCACGACGTCACCCACCCAGACCGCATGGGCGTCCTGACCCTGCAGCGCGCCGCGGTAGTCGACGTTGCTGTGGGTCTGCGGGGCGTTGTGGTCCACGAACAGCCGGTGCTCGATGTGCTGGCCGGCGTCGGCGAAGTACAGGCCGAACAGCTCGGCCGACCCGCCGGGGCCCTCGTAGGACACATTGCTGTGCAGCCGGACCACGTCGCCGCCGAAGCTGACGTTGATGTGCCGGTAGGTGGCGTCGCGCCCCACGCGGGCGGTGTGCTCGCCGGCGTGGAGGGTGTCGTCGGCCCAGTCCTGCAGGGAGACGAACGTGAGGTTCGCCCCGGGCTGCACGTCGATCTCGATGTTCTCTAGCTGCTGGGTCGAGCCGGTGTGCCGGTAGACGATGGTCGCCTTCGAGTTCGACTCGGCCACGATGACGTGGACGGCGTTGCTGCGGCGTCCGGCGTCCCGACCGTCGATGTCGAGCCGGATCGGCTCGTCCACCTCGGTGTCGGCCGGGATGCGCAGGTGGAACGCGTCGTCGCAGCCGAGGTTGGCCAGCGCGGCCGGGCGGTCACCCGGCACCAGGACGGTGCCGCGCGGGGCCTGGCCCCGGGCCAGCGTGGACACTTCGACGCCGTCGGGGGCGTTCAGGGTGAACTCCACCGCCGGGTCGCCGTCGCGATCCTCGTTGGGGCGCTCCTCCAGGAGCGGGGCGATGCGGCGCATCGGGGTGAAGCGCCACACCTCCTCGCGCCCGTCGGGCAGCGGGTGGTCGGCCAGCTCGAAGCTGGGCTGCGGGTGCAGGTGCGACTCGAGGCCCTCGATGGCACCGGCGACGTTGGGAACTTCAGTGATGGTCACGTCTTCTTGTCCTCCGCGCGGGCGTCAGCCCACGGCTCCTTCCATCTGCAGCTCGATCAGGCGGTTCAACTCCAGGGCGTACTCCATCGGCAGCTCGCGGGCGATGGGCTCGACGAAGCCGCGCACGATCATCGCCATGGCCTCGTCCTCCTCCATCCCACGCTGCATCAGGTAGAAGAGCTGGTCGTCGCTCACCTTGGAGACGGTGGCCTCGTGGGCCATCGACACGTCGTCGACCTGGACGTCGACGTAGGGGTAGGTGTCCGACCGGCTGATCGTGTCGACCAGGAGGGCGTCACACTTCACGCTGCTCGCGGAGTGGTGGGCTTGGGGTTGCACCTCGACCAGGCCGCGGTAGGACGCCCGCCCGCCGCCGCGGGCGACGGACTTGGAGATGATCGAGCTCGACGTGTGCGGGGCGGCGTGCACCATCTTGGAGCCGGTGTCCTGGTGCTGGCCCTCGCCGGCGAAGGCGACCGAGAGGGTCTCCCCCTTGGCGTGGGGGCCGAGCAGCCACACGGCCGGGTACTTCATCGTGACCTTGGAGCCGATGTTGCCATCGATCCACTCCATGGTCGCGCCCTCTTCGCAGGTGGCGCGCTTGGTCACGAGGTTGTACACGTTGTTCGACCAGTTCTGGATGGTCGTGTAGCGCACGCGGGCGTTCTTCTTCACGACGATCTCGACGACGGCCGAGTGCAGCGAGTCCGACTTGTAGATCGGCGCGGTGCAGCCCTCGACGTAGTGCACGTAGGAGCCCTCGTCG
>JAUNSA010000179.1 GCA_030539405.1 Propionibacteriaceae bacterium | reverse complement strand
ACTCCAACGCCGCGCCGGCCAGGGCCGCCGGGTCCTGGGAGACGGTGGTCAGGCCGATGGTCGACAGAGCGGCCGCAGAGGTGTCGTCGTAGCCGACGATCGACACCTCGTCGGGAACGGCCACCGCCCGGGCACGCAGGGTGAGGAGTAGGCCGATGGCGGCCATGTCGTTGTACGTGACGACGGCGGTGGGGGTCGCGATCCGCCCCGCCTCCGCGTCGGCATCCACCCCGGCCGGCTCGGGGACCGAGGTCGGGAACAGTGCCTCCGCGGCGGCGATACCCGCCTCCTCGGTGAGCCCACCAGGTAGGACTCGCGGGGTCAGACCCCGCGCCGTCATCGCAGTGTGGAACCCCTCGGCCCGCGCCTGCGCCATGACACCGGACCCACCGTCGAGATGCACGATGTGGCGATGCCCGAGGTCGGCGAGGTGACCGACGGCGAGGTCGAGTCCGGCGCCCTCGTCGGTGAGCACCGAATCCACACCCGCGACCCGCAACGGCGACCCGAGGGTGACCACCGGCACGGTGCGCGCCCACCGTTCCACGCTGCCCGGCTCGATCTCGGGGCTCACGAGCAACAGGGCCGAGCAGCGGTCCCGCAGCAGGGCCTCGACGGCGGCGTCGGTGTCGCGGTTCGGCGTGACGGCCGACAGGACGAGGTCGACACCGCGCGCGGCGGCGGCGTCGTAGAGGGCGGCGAGGATCCCCGTATGGAACGCCTGGTCAGGGCGAAACGTCACCCCGACCGCCCGCGAGCGATGCTCCCGCAGCAGGCGAGCCCGGTCATCGACGCGATACCCCATCGCCGCGGCCTGAGCGACGATGCGCTCCCGGGTCGCCTCCGAGACCCCCTTCTCTCCGCGCAACGCGACCGACGCCGTCGACGTGGACACCCCCGCCGCACGGGCGACGTCGACGATCGTGACCCGGCGGTTCATCGGTCCCATCGAGACCGCGGGGTCCCACCGGTGTGCATCGACGGCGAAAGGGTGGGCGGCATGACGCCATCATGACCCCTCGGCTGTGCCGACACCTCTTGTCAGGACATGCCGACCACGTCTAGAGTCATCGCTACCGGAACGTTCCGGTAACCCTCCGGACGAAGGAGTCCCATGGCCGAGCAGATCAGCGTGGCCGTCATCGGTGCCGGCATGGCCGGCCGATCGCACGCCGCCGCCTACCGCACCGCGAGCACCCTGTGGGGTGAGGGTCTTCCCCCCATCCGTCTCGCCGCGATCGTCGACAACAACCGTGAGCTGGGCCAGGACGCGGCCCGCCGCTACGGGTTCGAACGGCACCTCGCCGGCGTCGAGGAACTCGCCGCCGACGCGTCCATCGACGCGGTGAGCGTCGTCGTCGGCAACGACCTGCACCTGCCGTTCACGCAGATGATGCTGGAGGCCGGCAAGCACGTCCTGTGCGAGAAGCCGCTGGCCGGCAGCCTCGCCGACGCCCGCGCCATGGCCGAGCTGGAGGCGAACACCGACCTCGTCACCGCGACCGGCTACACCTACCGGCGCGTGGCCGCCGTCGCCGCGATCCGCGACCGCATCGCCCGCGGTGACCTCGGTGACCTGTCCGTCATCGACGGCCGCTACTGGTGCGACTACTCCTGCGACCCCGACGGCCCGCTCACCTGGCGCTACCTCGGCGCGCCCGGCTCCGGGGCCCTCGCCGACATCGGCACGCACCTCATCGACATACTCGAGAACGTGCTCGACTCCCGCATCACCTCGGTGAGCGGCGGCAGCCTACGCAACGCCATCCCGACCCGCCCCATCCCGCTCGGCACGGTCACCGGGCACGGCCGCGGCGAGGTGAGCGAGGAGCGCGGCGAGGTGACCAACGAGGACTCCGCCGCGTTCGTCGCGCGCTTCGCCGGCGGCGTCTCGGCCACCATCTCGTGCTCGCGCACCGCCTTCGGGATGCCGAACGGCATGTCGTTCAGCATCCACGGCACCACCGGCTCGGCGGCCTTCGACTGGCACCGCCCGGCCGAATACACCTACAACGGGCCCTCCGGGGACAGCCCCACGGGGCCGCGGCAGGTCATCGTCGGCCCCGCCGACCCCTACTTCGCCGGCGGGTATCCCATGCAGGCCCCGGCCAACGGGGCCGGCAACGCCGAGTCCTTCGCCTACCAGGCCCGCGCGTTCCTCGACCAGATCGTCGGCCTCGACGAAGTGCCGCCGTGCGCCACCTTCGCCGACGGGCTGCACACCCTCGAGGTCGTCGACGCGGTCGTCCGCTCCGACGCCGACGGTGGGGCCGTGGTCCCCGTCTCGGCGAACTGACCCGGCGACCACCGACCTTCCGACGA
The DNA here is from genome assembly GCA_030539405.1 of Propionibacteriaceae bacterium. Lineage (GTDB taxonomy): Bacteria > Actinomycetota > Actinomycetes > Propionibacteriales > Propionibacteriaceae > Propioniciclava. The sequence continues at coordinate 2,165 of JAUNSA010000179.1, read as the reverse complement.
TTCACGACGACAGGAGAAGAACGATGAAGTTCGGCGCCTACACCGCCTGCCTGGCCGACCGATCCCTGCCCGAGGTCCTCGAGATCCTCACGGGCATGGGCCTGACCTCGGCCGAGGTGAACTCCGGCGGGTTCATCCCCGCCCCCCACATCCCCCTCGACGCGGTGCTCTCGTCCGAGTCCGCGCGACGCGACTACCTGCAGATCTTCGCCGACGCCGGGGTGGAGCTCACCGCCCTCAACTGCAACGGCAACCCGCTCTCGCCGCTGCCGAACGAGGGGTTGAAGCACGCCGACGACCTGCGCCGGTCCATCGAGGCCGCCGGCAAGCTCGGCATCAAGCACGTCATCACGATGTCCGGACTGCCCGGCACCGACCCGACCGCGAAGTACCCGACGTGGGTCGTCAACGCCTGGAACGGGATCGACATGGAGATCCTCGACTACCAGTGGAGCGTCGCGGTGCCGTTCTGGAAGGAGATCGACGAGCTCGCCCGCCGGTGGGACGTGCGCGTCGCCATCGAGCTGCACCCGCGCAACCTCGTCTTCAATGCGACGACCTTCCAGCGGCTCATCGCCGAGACGGGCGCGACGAACGTCGGCGTCGAGATGGACACGAGCCACCTCATGTGGCAGCAGATGGACGTGGTGAGCGTCATCCGTGAGCTCGGCGACCGGATCTTCTTCGCCGCCGCCAAGGACATCAAGCTCTTCGACGGCGTCAAGACCAAGGGTGTCCTCGACGTCGACTTCACCCGCGTGCCCGAGGACGCCGAGCGCACGCCCGTCGCCATCGGCTACCACGTCAACGCGTGGCCGGAGAACCCGGCCTGGCGCTTCGTCGCCGTCGGCGTCGGCCACGACGAGGACTACTGGGTCGAGGTCCTCACCGCCCTGCGCGAGGTCGACCCCGACATGGTCGTCAACATCGAACACGAGGACGCCGAGATGAGCACCCTCGACGGCCTGGAGTTCGCCGCCAAGACCCTGCTGGCCGCCGCCGACCGCCTCTGAGTTGCCGGAACGCGCCTGGGGGAGTCCCCCTCGGGCGCGTTCGTGCGTGCGGAGACGACGTCATCGGCCGTCCAATCAGGCCGTCACCGGGGGAGCCCGTGCTCGTCGTACCCGAGGATCTCCTCGGCAGACCGGTCGTCGAGGACGGCCCGCTCACGACCGCGCGCGATGATGGCGCGCACCTCGTCCTCCACGTCCGGCGACGTCGCCCGGGCCCGCACCCGCGCCAACCGCTCCTCGATGGCGATGCGCGCCGCCACCGTGATGGATTCCCCGGTTTCGGCCGCGAGCTCACGCACCAGGGCGTCGGTAGCGGGATCGTCGATGAAGAGCGCCATCCCTGCACCGTACGAGCACAAGACGGCTGGAAGTCGAGGAAGAAGGAGCGGTGGGTCCGGCACCTCGTCACGTGGGTGCACATCGGCGTGGGTGGACGTACGCACCCAGGGTCGAGACCGTCTCGTCCCCGGCGCACGCGGGTCCCAGCCGCCCGCGCACAGCCGGTGACCGCAGACGTAGCGCCATTTCGTCGATCTCGATCGCGAGGTGTTGACGGCCTCACGTCGCTGACCTGCGGCGATGCGAAAACTGCCCCGATCGGTGTGGCGTCGAGATCGACGTTATGGTTTTTCCCCGCACTTCCCTCCCGCGTGCCGCCGTCGAGGGGCTCGCGCGTGGTGGGTCAGGCCCGGCCGGCGGAAGCGCGACGTTGCTGACGGAACATCACCCACAGCACGCTGGCGGTGATGGCGACGCAGACGGTGACCATCGTCCAGGCCATGAGCGTCCACCCGTGGGCGTTGACCTCCTGCGGAAGCTGCCGCAGCGCGATTTCGGCGACGAAGATGGCTGCGAGCACCTGGATCAGCACCCCCATGGTGCGGCGGCGTCGCGCGGTGTCCTCGTCGGTCATGGCGGTCATCGTGTCACCACACCTCCGACCGGGCAAGGCCGCCGGGGCTCGTCAGCACAACAACAGATTGACCTATTGATTTAACATTAGGGTGGGCCTAGGTTGGTGACCGAACTCGTCACCGTCGACGGCCGTAGGAGGGCACCTCATGTCCGGCAAGTCCCGTAACACCGACCCCCGGTACGCCAAGCTCGCGGTGGGGGTGTGTCCGGACCAGTGGGGTGTGTGGTTCCCGGACG
>JAUNSA010000178.1 GCA_030539405.1 Propionibacteriaceae bacterium | reverse complement strand
CAGCCGATGAACTCGACCTTGACGATCGGCTCGGGGAGCTTGCCGTCGGTGCGGATGCGCTCGACGAACCCGAAGGGCCCATCGGGGTCGGCGCCGGTGCCCACGACGCGCAGCAGTCGCTCCCGGACCCGCGGGCTGCCGTGGATCGCGTCGACCCCGTCCAGGAGCACGTCGGTGTCGTGTTCGTCGAAGAAGGCGCGCACCTCGGCGAGGACGTCCGGCGAGACCGAGCGCTGGACCAGGACCGTCTCGGGCGCGTTCGTGGTGCCGCCGAGCGTGACCCAGGCCCCCGAGGCGGCCACGGCGCCGTCGAAACCGACGGCGTCCACGGCGGGCCAGAGGCTGGCCGGCGTCCGGCCGGTGCACAGCAGGACCAGGTGTCCGTTCGCCCGGGCGGCGCGCACGGCGTCCGTCGCACTGGGTGGGATCCGGCCGTCGTGGCCGACCAGGGTGCCGTCGACGTCCACGAAGACAGCGCGGCGTTCACTCACGGGGCGATCCTTCCACAAGGGACCGGGCACCTCAGCGCAGCCGGGGGCAGGGCGGCAGGGCCACGGCGTCCAGCCAGGCGGACAGCAGCGCCGAGCAGTCGGTGCCGCTCACGCGGGCCACGTGGTCCACGAAGCCGGCGGTGGTGGCGACCGAGTGCTGGGCGACCCACGTGCGGCACACGGTGAAGAACGCCTCGTCGCCCAACCCGGCGCGCAGCGCGTGCAGGGTCAGGGCACCGCGCTTGTAGACCCAGTCGTCGAACATGGCGGGCATCCCGGGGTCGGACAACGGCGTGGCCTGGCGCTGCAGGGGCAGCGCCTTGTGGTGGCGGGCCGCCCGCTCGTCGGCGCTGCCCAGCCCGCGGGCCTGCGACCAGAGCCATTCGGTGTAGCAGGCGAAGCCCTCGTGCAGCCAGATGTCGGACAGCAGCGCCCCGGTGACGGCGTTGCCGAACCACTGGTGGGACAGCTCGTGCACGACGAGGCGCTCGTTGTCCCAGTCGTCGGTGAGGTGGTTGGTGCCGAAGCTGGCCATGCCCTGGGCCTCCAGGGGGATCTCGAGGGGGTCGTCGACCACCACGGCCCGGAAGTCCGGCAGCGGGTAGGGGCCGAACCAGCCCTCGAGGGCGTCCAGCATCGCCGGGAGCCGCAGCAGCGGCGACGTGGCCGGCACGGCGCGTGCGCGCGGGGAGAACAGCGTGACCCGGTCGCCGGCGCCGGGCAGGGTCTGCGACCCGAGGCGTCCGATCGCGATGCTCACCAGGTAGGACGCGGTGGGCGTGGGCTCTTCGAACGTCCAGGTGGTGCGGCCGCTGCGGGTGGTGGTGCGCCCGGGGCGTCCGGTGGCGACGACGGTGTAGTCGGCGTCGGTGGTGACGGTGATGGCGTAGCTGGCCTTGTCGTCGGCGCGGTCGTTGCACGGATAGAACGAGGGCGCCCCGTACGGCTGGGACGACACCAGGACGCCGTCGCTCAGCTCCTCCCAGCCTGCGGCGCCGTGGGCCCCGGGGACGGCGGTGGGCTTGCCGCTGTAGGCGATCCGCAGCGTGGCGGTGCCGCCGGCACCCACCTCGGAGGCGAGCTTCACGGTCAGGACGCGGGCGCTGTGGGTGTACTTCTTGGGTCGCTTGCCGTCGACGGTGACCTTGTTGACGTGCAGGCCGCTCAGGTCGAGCCGGACCTCGGTGAGGGGCTCGCGGGCGCGCACGGTGAGGGTCGCGACGGCGTCCAGCCGGTTGGTGGACAGCCGATAGTCGAGGGCGAGGTCGTAGTGCTCCACGCCGTAGCGGCTGTCGCCGTGGCTGGGGAGGTAGGGATCAGGGGCGACGCGCACCCGACGATCCTGCCACACCTCTCAGCTCGCCCACGGGCCGATGGGGTTGCCGATCCACCGGGTGCGGCGCGGCACGGACTCGCCCCGCATCACCAACGACGCCGGCCCGATGGTGGCGTGCCGGCCGACCACCGATCCGGGCAGGACGACGCTGTTGGGGGCCAGCGTGGCGCCGGCCTTGATGGTCACCGTGTCGAGGGCGAGCACGCGGTCGTGGAACAGGTGGGTCTGGACGACGCAGCCGCGCGAGACCGTTGCTCCGGCGCCGATCTCGACGAGGTCGGGTTCGGGCAGCCAGTAGGACTCGCACCACACGCCGTGCCCGATCCGGGCGCCCATGGTGCGCAGCCAGACGTTCAGCAGGGGCGTCCCGGTGGCCCAGCGGGCGAACCAGGGGGCGGTGACCAGCTCGACGAACTGGTCGGCCAGCTCGTTGCGCCACACGAACGAGCTCCACAGCGGGTGCTCGCCCGGGCCCACCCGGCCCACGAGCAGGCGCTTGGGCAGCACCGACAGCCACGCCGCGGCGTACCCGGCGGTGAGCAGGACGACGCCACCCAGGGCGGCGGCCAGCCACCACGAGACGGACGCCAGCGCCAGCAGCGCTGCGACCACGAGGACGCCCAGAGCCATCGACACCATGACGGCGACGATCCGGAACGCCTCGACGGCGGCCCGCTGGAGTCGCAGGGAGCGGGGCGGGTCGTAGGTCAGCGACGTGTCGGCCTGCTGGACGGCCCGTCGGAGGGGGGCCGGCGGCGAGCCGATCCACGAGGTGGTCTTGCGGGCCACGGCGCGCGGCGGCGCCGAGGACAGCACGGCCACCAGCCCGCGGGCGGGCACCTTGCGGCCGGGAGCCGCCATGCCGGAGTTGCCCAGGAAGGCGTGCTTGCCGACGCGGGTGCGGGCGGTCCGCAGCCAGCCGCCGCCGAGTTCGTAGCCGCCCACGAGCGTGTCGTCGGCCAGGAAGGCACCCTCGCCGACCGAGGCCAGCGTCGGGACCATCAGCACCGTCGACGCCTCGGCGTCCTTGCCCATCTCGGCGCCCAGCAGCCGCAGCCAGACCGTGGTGAACCAGCCGGCGTACAGCGGGTAGAGCCACGTGCGGGCCTCGTCGAGGACGCGCACGATCGACCAGGCGGCCAGGCCGCGTCCGCTGTGCACGGGTACGGGTCCCTCGACCACGAACAGGCTGGCGATCCGGACGAACGCCCAGACTGCGATGGCGATGGTGGCGAAGCCGGCCAGGACGGCCAGCGGCAGCCACAACATCGTGTGCCCGAGCAGGGCGGCGATGCCGGCGCCGCGGGGTGCCGTGGCGAGGGCTGTGAGGGCGCCGACCGCCAACCCGATGACGGGGATGGCCGCGACCAGCAACGAGGTGAGCGCGTACCCGGCCCACCACAGCGGACGCCGCGGCGGCGGCTCCTCCCACGGGCCGCGGGCGTGCCGCTTGGTCTTCTGGGCCGGCGAGCCCGTCCAGTACTCCCCGGCCGGGACCTCGCCGATGACCGCCGAGCCCGGCCCGACCTCGGCGCCCGCGCCGACCACGGCCCCGGGGCCGAGCGTGGAGCGCATGCCGATGCGGGCGTCCTCGCCGATGGTGATGTGGCCGATGTGCAGGGTGTCGCCGTCGAGCCAGTGGCCGGCCAGGTCGGTCTCGAGCTCGACCGAGGCACCCTCGCCGATGGTGAGGAAGCCGGTGACCGGCGGCAGCGCGTGCAGGTCGACGCGGCGTCCGACCTTCGCGCCGAGCAGGCGGGCGTACCAGACGATGCCGGGGGCGGCGGCGTTGCTCGTGGCCATCACCTCCTCGGACAGGCGTTCGGCCAGCCACAGCCGCAGGTGGGCGCGCCCGCCGCGCGGGTAGGTGCCCGGCACCACCGGCGCCAGGATCGCCCGGATGCCGAGCGCGGCGAGCACCATCCGCCCGGGCGGGAGCACGAACAGGATCCAGCCCACGGCGACCAGCCACCACGGCACGGGGGCGACGGGCAGGGCGAGCCAGCCGGCCAGGTTCGCGCCGGTCGCGAGGTAGGTCAGCCAGCGCAGGGCGCCGAGGGTACGCAGGGGGACCAGCGCGACGAGCTGGCCGACCTTCGTGCGCCGCCGGACGGGGGAGACCTTCTCGTTGAGGCGCGATTCCGGGGCCTCCATGGCGGCCAGGTGGGTGGCCATCGCGCCGAGCTGGGGATGGTCGTAGATGTCGGTGACGCCCGCCTCGGGGTAGCGGCGCCGGATGGCCGCGAGCAGGTGCGCGACGGCCAGCGACGTGCCGCCGAGGTCGAAGAAGTCGGCGTCGCGCCCGGTCGGGACGGTGCCGAGCGTGTCGGCCCACAGCCCGGCCAGCCAGGCGTCGTCGTCGGACAGCGGGGTGGCGCTGTCGGCGTCCGGGGTGGGCGTGGTGGTGCCGGGCAGGGGCCAGGGCAGGGCGTCGCGGTCGATCTTGCCCGAGGTTCGGGTGGGCAGGTCGTCGAGGACGGCCAGCCGCGGGACCAGCGCAGCCGGGAGCTGCTCGCGCAGGGACGCGGCGGCGGCGTGGGTGTCGAAGTCCGGGTCGGCGGCGAGGTACCCGACGAGCACCTGGGTGCCGGCGGCGGTCGTCCGGACGGCGGCGGCACCGCCGCGCACCCCCGGCAGGGCCGAGAGGGCGGCGTCCAGCTCGCCGAG
>JAUNSA010000177.1 GCA_030539405.1 Propionibacteriaceae bacterium | reverse complement strand
CGGCCGGTCGGCCTTGCGGTCGGGCGCGTCCTGCCGGATCGGCTCCGGCTTGTGGGTGGTCTCCGGGTCGTTGGGGGAGAACAAGACGTCCTCCAGGTAGGTCTTGTACACCCACCCGGTGAGGCCCTTGTCGGTGGTCACCTCGTGCCAACCGCCGCGCACCGTGCCCGAGGCGGTCACGGTCTCCGAGGGGGCGAGGACGCCCAGGACGCCGTGCTGGGTGCCGGGGCCCGAACGCAGGTTCACCCACGTCGTCGCGCTCATCGGGGACGCCGCGTCAGCGACGTTGGCGATCACCAGCCCGCCCGCGCCCAGGGTGCTCATTACCAAGCAGCCACCCACCACAGCGCTCGTCAGCCTGCCCGCTCGCTTCACGTGATCCCCCACTCGTTGCGCGTCGGATGCCCCCTGCATGTGCGACATCCGCAGTCAGTAGATGCCGCCGCGGGGAGGTTCCGCAAGCTGATTCGGAGAATTTGTTCAGGCGGCGAACAAGGTCATCTTGCCCGGTGGGGCAGGGGTGCGCTGTGCCTCGCCGAAGGCATCGCGGCTTGTCGTGACGGGATTGGTGCTAGGTCGTCGCTCCGGGGGGTGACACCCACCCGCAGGACAGACTTGTTAAGTTAACCTGAGAAATCTGAAGGTGAGGTTGAGAGTGTCAGCCCGAGCTTGAGGGTTCGTCGTTGTGGCTGGCTGCGTGTCGGGTCTCGACCCACGAGTCGTCGAGGTCGGCGATCCACCAGGCGGCGGTGCCGCGCACGGCGTCCGGGAGCCAGCCGGCCTGCAGGTCGGACGCCCCGATCACGGCCCCGTCGCCCGCCCTGGCGCACTGTCGGGCAATGCCGGCCAGGAGGTCCGGGTCGGCGAGTTCGATCGGCAGGACGCTCACGCGCCCGGTGCGGTGGTTGGCCGCCAACGTGCCCACCGCGTCCGGGGAGAACCACGGCGCGACCAGGACCAGCGCGGTGTCGGCGGTCCTGGCGAGGGTCAGCAGGGGGAGCAGGAGGCGGTCGTCGTCGATCTCGGCGTCCGTCACCAGGACGAGCGGATCGCGCACGATCCCGACCCCGAGCGTGGGATGGGTCACGAACGCCGCGTCGGCCAACCCACCTGGCAGCGTCGGGGTCGGTCCGCGCTGGGCCAGCAGGGCGCGGGCGTCCGCCTCGGGCAGTCCGACGGGCCCGGACGCGCGGGTGATGTCCTCGGCGGTGATGAAGCCGGCCGACTCGGCGCGATGCCGGCGCCGGTCCCACCACCAGCCCGCCACGATGACGGCGGCGCCGATGACCAGCACCACCGGGATGCCCCACCAGGGAGGATTCATGCGGTTCAGCCTAGGCGTGACCGCTAGACTCGGCCGTCGCGGGCCTATAGCTCAATAGGCAGAGCAGCGGACTTTTAATCCGCGGGTTCTGGGTTCGATTCCCAGTGGGCCCACCCCGTGGAAGCCCCGCTGGCTCGTGCCGGCGGGGTTTTCGTCTGGTGAGGCCTTGTTGCCGCTTCTCACGCCCCCTCGATCCGGGCATCATATGCCACACGAGTAACGCCCGTATGTTACTTTATTGGCATGCGTCCGTCCTGGGAGGGGCTCCACCCCATCATCGCTGACCAATGGGGGATGATCACCACCGGTCAGGCTGAATCGGTTGGCGTGTCGAAGATGACCATCAGCCGGATGGCCGAGGCTGGTGAACTCGAACAGTTGCGGCACGGGGTCTACATCTCGCCACAGTTCCCCACCACTGAGCTGACGGACATCCAAGCGGCGTGGCTCGCCACGGACCCCAGACGCACTCGCTCCGAGCGCTACGAGGATTCTGACCAGGTTGTCGTGGCCGAAGAGGCCGCCGCGCTCATCCATCAGGTGGGGGACCTGAGCGTGGACGCCGTCAGGTTCAACGCCGCACGCCGGATACGAGTCAAGGGCGCCACCGCGTCATCGCGGTCGATGGTGGCTGCTGAATGGCAGTGGATCGACGGGTTGCCGGTCACCAGCCCTCGCAGAACCATCGAGGACCTGGTCGCGTCCGGGCGCTGGGACGACGATCAGGTGTGCAACGTTGTTGAGGACGCCCTGAGCAAGGGGATCCTGACGGCGGCGGAGGCGGCCAGGTCGAAGGTCCTGATGAGGGTGGCGCCACACATTGCCCCGCCGGTCAGCCACCACTCCGCGGCTCAGCGTCTGCGTGATGACGCCCGTAGGCGTGGGCTGGGCGCCCATGACTCCATCGTCGAGTTCACCCGTACGTTGTTCTTGGCAGCCGTCATGGGTCGAACCGACGAGTGGGTGGTCAAAGGCGGTACGGGAATGATGTGCCGCTTCGGCAAGGTCCGCTCCACCAAGGACCTCGATCTGTTCCGCACCGGGGGCGACGAGTACGACTCACCGACCGTGTCTGCCAACGAGCTCGTGCTTGTCATGGACGGTGTCGGGGTCGGTGCCTACACCTTCACATGTTCCGTTTCGTCCTCGGGCTCGGATGACGAGAAGGACTCACGCAGAGTGTTGGTAGGTGTGTCTTCCAAGGGGCGACAGGTAGCCACCTTCTTCATCGACGTGTCCGCCAAGGTCTACCTGTCGAGGGAGCCGGAGGAGATCTTGGCGGAACGGACTGACCAAGCTGACATCCCTGGATATCCCCGCCGCTTCCGAGTGCGGCTTTACCCGTTGGAGAACCAGATGGCCGACAAGGTGTCAGCCATGTACGAGGTGCACCACAACGGACAGCCTTAACCCGGTACCGGGACTTGTACGACCTTGCTCTGATGGCTGACCTTGGCAACGTCGACAGCGAGCAGCTCATCGACGCAGTGCGCGAACAACAGCAGCGCCGCGGCCTGAGCATCCCTCGACCGCTGACTCCGCCTTCGCAGACCTGGCCGGATGAGTACGACCGTGCCATGCGCAAGCTCTCAGACCCCAACCAGCGGCAAAGGTACGCCACCTATGAGGCCGCCGTGGCGATCGTCGAGGACGCGATAGGTGCAGCACTGGACGCTGCGGGACCAGCACACGCCTGAACGCGCTCGGGAGCCGTGGGGGCCTCGAGGAGCCGGTCGACCGTGCCACCGTGATCTACGGTGAGGCCCATGGTCGGCCCAGCAGAACAGTTGCGGGAACCTTTGCGCCGTCCGGGGTTCAGGCTGTTCTGGTTGGCGAGCACGTCGGGTTTTCTCGGCATCGCGGTCACGGCGATGGCGATCGATGTGCTGGTGGTCCAAGCGCTTGGCGCCAACGAGGTCGAAGTCGGGGTCGTGAAGGCCGCGCAATTCATCCCCTACCTCGTGATGGGTCTGGTGGCAGGGGTCCTCGTCGATCGATGGCGTCGGAAGCCAACGTTGGTCATCGCGCATGCGGCCCAGGGTTTCCTGCTGCTGCTTCTGCCCCTGCTGTGGTGGTTGGGCGTCGCAAACGTGTGGACGGTGGCACTGGTGCTGGTCGCGGCGGGCACTCTTGGAGTGGTCAGCGCGGCAGCCGAGCAATCGATCCTGGTCGATCTGGTGGCGAGGGGTGAGCTCGTCGGGGCCAACGCGAGGCTGGGGCAGTCGATGACGGTGGCTCAGTCCGCAGGCCCGCCGCTTGCAGGGCTCATCATCGGCCTCCTCGGCGTGGGTTCCGCGTTGACGACGGGCGCTGTGGCCCGCATCCTCGCTGCGGTCATGATCAGCCGCGTGCGGGTGGCCGAACGTAACGAGCGCGGCGGGGATCGACGGCCGCTGCTGGCTGACCTCGGCACGGGGTTGAGGTTCATCTACCGGCACCGCACGTTGGGTCCGCTGGCCATCTCCACGCACGTGTGGTTCCTGGCGAACAGTACGGCGCTCACAGTCGTCGCATTGTTCGCCCTGCGCGACTTGGGGGTCTCCGGCGCTGCGTACGGCATTGTCCTGGCAGCCGTGGGGATAGGCGGCTTCTCGGGGGCTCTGGTCGCTCCGCGTGTGGGTCGCCGGATGGGGGCGGGCAATTCCATCATCGCCAGTCGGGCACTTTGTGCCGGCGCGTGGCTGGTCACCCTCGCCACACCGGCGGTTGCTCATCCGCTCACCACCGCGGCGTACCTGTGCGTTGGCATGTTCTTCTACGGCCTCGCCATGGGGGTGGAGGACCCCAACGAGATGGGTTACTGGCAGGCGGTGACGCCTTGGGAGTTGCTTGGTCGGGTCAACGCATCGCGGCGCACAGTGAACCGATCCGTGGCGGTGGTCGGTTCCCTCCTTGGCGGCTCGCTGGTCGGTGCGGTCGGTTCGCGAATGACCCTGGTGATCGTTGTAGGGCTCTTCGTCTCGGCAGCCGTGATCGCGGCGCTGTCGCCACTGCGAGGAGTCAGCGTCGCTGACAGTCGATGATCAGCAGATGGGGATCTAAGGCGAGGGGTACGACACGTGCCCCCATCGGCTCCACCCCGTGGAAGTAGTGAGCGCTCACTCACTGCGCCATCTGGGCCCCCAGACGGGCACAAATGACGCAGTGAGTTGGCACTCACTCGGGGCCATCC
>JAUNSA010000034.1:18943-21752 GCA_030539405.1 Propionibacteriaceae bacterium | reverse complement strand
GTCCAGATCCGGCTGGTAGCGCAGTCGAACCTGGTTGCCCCGGCCCTCGAGCCGACCGACCTCACGTCCATTCATCAGGACGTGCAGCGCGGTCATGGCCGTTTCTCGTAGCGAGAGAGGATGTCCGAGGCGCTGGGCAGCGGCGGCCGCTCCGGTTGCGGCCTTTCCTCGCGGTGGGACCCTGCGAGCGTGACGTCCAAGGCCAGGGCGTGGAGCACGCGCAACACCATGCCGAGAGGGGCGGACGCCTTGTCGCCCGCCTCCAACCCCACCAGCCACTGGCGCCCGACGGCTGCCTCGGCGGCGAGTTCGGTCTGCGACAAGCCTTGGGCAAGCCGGGCCTCACGCACGAGATCACCGAGCTCTCCCGCAGCGTGGATCCGAGGTGTCGCCATACGACGACAGTACCACGCTGTCGTCGTATGGCGACAGGTGGATTAAACGGCACGCACGCGATTGCCGCGGGGCTTGTGCTCCAGCTCGACCAGGCCGAGCTCTTCGAGCAGCGGGGGAAGGTACATGCCGAACCGGCCGCGGTAGCCCTTGCGCTGGCCGTACCAACCGCCGACGGGGTTGGTCTCGGAGCGTCCCCACGCCTCGACGGTGCCGTCCTTGGCCGGCTTCTTCTCGTCGGCCGCGCCGAGCTCCATCCAGTCACCGTGTTCGGTGAGCATGGCGGCCAGGTCGTCCTTGGCACGCAGCAAGTAGGTCAGCTTCGTCGAGCCAACCTGGCAGACCAGCAGCGGCGGATCGACGCTGTGGTCCTCGTACATGCTGTAGTTCGACGTGCCCGGTGCTGTGGTGAGCTGCCACGGGTCCTCAGGTGTTCCGGTTCCGGCCATGGCGCATTGTGGCACGGGGTGGATCAAGCTGTAACAACTACTGCAACATCCATGTTGCAGTAGGTGTTACAGCTCAGGTGAGCGACCACGTCGCGCGGGGATCTCTCTTGGAGGTGCCCTGCCACGTGACCAGTCCCTCGGCTGCCAAGGCGTTGAGCGCACGCGTAGCCGTCATCCGGGTGATGCCCGTCGCGTCGGCCAACTGCCCCGTGCCAGCCGGAGCGCCGATCAGGCGCAGCGCGTCCAGCACGCCTCGGGAGCTGGGCGTGAGGCGGGCCAGTACTTCCGCTGGCACCGCGTCGGTGGCCAGCAATGTCAATCGGACGCCCCCCGGGGTCTGCGTGTAGATCGGGTCGCTGAGGCCGCGTCGGCGCATCTCCTCGAACATGCGCTTGATGCCCTCACCGAGTTCGCGGGTCACGCCCATGTCCGACAGCACGCGGGCGATGCGTGGGTTGCGCGCGAACCGGGAGATCTGCAGTGGGTGGCGCGGGTCGGCGAGACCCGGGAATCGTCCGGGGGAGAAGATCTCGAGGCGGTTGGGGAAGATCTCCACACGGATGTGGTCGCCCATCATGCTGTAGGAGCGATGGGTCACTGCGTTGACCAGCCCTTCCAGCCAAGCAGCCTTGGGGATGCGGTGGGTCGGTTCGAACAAGCCGCTCTGTGCCAGCTGGCGCCACTTGGGCATCATTCGATCCATGAGCGCTGATGCTCGCCTGATCTGCTCTGGCAAGGAGCCTTCGACGCGGTGGTCCCCGTCCTCTTCCAGGGTCATCCCGGCACCGACGCCGCGCTCGGTGTCCCCGAACCTGAGGATGCGGACGAACGCACTGGGGAACTCCCTCTGGGGACGCTCGTCGAAGAGCAGGGCGGCGGCCACGCGAAGGTCGCCCCGTCGGGTCACCAGATCTCGCGCCGACAGCATGGCCTCGATGCTCGATGAGCCGATCAGGGATGTGTAGGCGGCAAGCTGACTCTGGTCGAGGTCCTTCACCGTCAAGTCAGACACGGCGGTCGAGTCATACGGCGCCGCGCCGCGGTCGAACATGAGCTCTTGGTGTTGTCCGGCGCCGAGACGGCGGCTCTCGCCGCCGATGCGGAGCAGGCACTGGCCATTGGTGAGCGTATGCACGTGGTCTCCGGGGTCCACACGCACGAGGAGGACGGTCTGCAGGTTGCCCGAGGCGTCCGGAAGGTGGAGTTCCTCCACGTGGGTGCGTACCGGCGGCGTGGTGTGGTCCAGGGCCGCTTGGCGAATGTCATTGGCACGTGCGGTCGAGACCCCGTCCACCTCGCCGTCATGGATGCCGACGAGAAGCGTGCCGCCATCGGCGTTGGCGAAGGCCACCAGTGTCTTGGCCGCATCGGCGGGGCTGACACGGCCTGACTTGCGTTCGAACCACTGGTCCTCGGGAATGGTCGCCAGGGCGTGCGCCGATTCGGCGGGTGACAGGGTCAGCGCCCGGTCAACTGCGAGCGAGTTCACCCACTTACTGTAACATTTATTCAGTAAGTTGCAGTCTGGTCGGGCGCACCCTGTACCTCAGGAGGTCGCAACGAAGACGCCGTCGTCGAACATGCCAGCCTTGACGCGCAGCACGCCGGCGTCGTCGGCGGGCACCTGGAGGGCGATGTTGCCGGTGGCGCTCGCCCCCGTGAACAGCTCGTTGTCGCTCAGGGCGTCCGGGGCGACGACGAAGGCGTCACCCCTGGTCACCACGTTGCCGGCGGCGGTCACGTAGTCGACTCCGACGTCGAACATGGGCGATGCCTCGTCGGCGCCCTCGCGGGTCACAGTCAGGTTCACCAGCGCGTAGGTGGTGCCCTCGGCGGGGTCCTCGTTGAACATGTTCGCCTCCTTCACCTGGGCCGTGGCGTCGGCCGTGTAGGAGTTCACCGTGATCGACCACTCGTCGTTCGTGATCGTCGACCCGAGGGGGTAGGGGTTCTCACGGGTGCCCTGC
>JAUNSA010000034.1:2489-18933 GCA_030539405.1 Propionibacteriaceae bacterium | reverse complement strand
TGGGCAGGCGCCTCCTGGGCCGGCGCCGACTCGGCCGGTGCGGCGGCGTTGGTGGCAGCGGAGCCGGGAGCCGCGGCGTCCGGAGTCGTGACGGTCGGCGTCGAGCAACCGGTGACGAGCAGGGCGGCGGTCGCCACCCCGACCAGCAGGGAGATGGGCTTCATGGGAGGAGTTCCTTTCACGTGATCGGTACGCATCCAGTCCACCGCCGGGCAGGGGTGCGGGGCATCGGCCGATGTGGTGGAAGGTGCCCCGCCGATCGGGTGATTCGGACGCCGCGGGTCCCGTCCGATCGGCCGACGCGGACTGTCGGTGCCCGGTCCTAGGATCCAGTTGTGTTCTCCTTCGAGCCTGTGGGTGCCGATCGCCGACCGCCGTGGTGGCGGACGGCGCTGTACGTCGTGCTCGGCGGCTTCGGGTCCCTGGTGAGCGCCACCATCTCCCGTCCCTCCTGGCAACTCCAGCACGGCGACGACGTCGGCCTCCTGTTGGGCACCCTGGGCATGCTGCTGGCGGTGACCCTGCCGTTCGCGCTGCTGTGGCGGCACCGGCATCCGTTCACCCTCACGGTGGTCGCGGCGCTCCTGCCCCTGGTGGTGCCGATCGGCAACACGCTGGCGTTCATCATGCTCGCCACCTTGATCCGGCGCCGTCGCGGCCCAGCAGTGTGGTGGACGGCCGGGCTCGTCGCCGTCACCTCGACCTGGGTGGTCGTCGCCGATGCGCTGGCCAGCCCCATTGGGGCGTCCGTGACGAAGACGGCGTTCGCCGCGGAGCGTCCCATCACCGAGGACATGGTGGTCTCGCCCGGGGCGATCGTGATCCTGGCCGTGCTGGGGCCGGTGCTGGCCGTCGGGCTGGGCCTGCTGATCCGCGCGCGCGGAGACGCGGAGTCGGCCCAGGTCGAGGTGCAGGCCGAGCGTGCGGCGTCCGAACGCCTGGGCGACGAGGTGGCCCGCCGCGCTGAGCGCGAGCGGGTGGCCCGTGAGGTCCACGACGCGATGGGGCACCGGCTGTCGCTGCTGAACCTGCATGCCGGGGCGATGGAGGCGAACGCGACCGACCCGCGCATGGCCGAGTCCGCGCACCTCGTGCGTGAGAGCGCCACCGCGGCGATGGATGACCTGCGTTCGCTGCTGGGTGTGCTGCGTGACCCGCTGGGGGAGGAGGGTCCGCCCGTGCCGCTGTCGCGGCTGACCGAGGTGGTCGCCGAGTCGGCCGGCGCCGGCCAGGTGGTCCACTCCTCGATCTTCATCTCCGACCCGGACGCCGCCCACCCGACCCTGACCCGAGGGGTCTACCGGATCGTCCAGGAGCTGCTCACCAACGCGCGCAAGCATGCGGCGTCCGAACCGCTGGTGCTGGCGGTCGAGGGTGGCCCCCGGCGCGGGATCGTCATCGACGCGCGCAACCGGCGCGCGGGGTCGACCGCGGGCGCTGAGGCTGGGCGGCCGGCCGGGGCGTCCCGGGGGTTGGTGGGCATGGCCGAGCGGGCGGCGCTGCTCGGTGGCACCATGCGCCACGGGCTCGAGGGTGACCAGTTCCACGTGCGCATCGAGCTGCCCTGGCGCGCGGCCTGAGCCACCGGCCCAGCGGCCGTAGGATGCCGGGGTGACCACCCGCATCCTGCTCGTCGACGACGACCCCATGGTGCGCACCGGGCTCCGCTTCCTGCTCGACAGCGCCGACGACCTCGAGGTCATCGGCGAAGTGGGCGACGGGGCCGAGGTCGAGGCGTCCGTGCGGGCGAACCGGCCCGACGTCGTGCTGATGGACCTGCGCATGCCCGGCCTCGACGGCATCGACGCCACCCGACTCGTGCGCGCACTGCCGTCCCCACCCCATGTGATCGTGCTGACAACATGGGACGTCGACGACGCTGTCATCGCCTCCCTGCAGGCGGGGGCGTCCGGGTTCTTGCTGAAGTCCGACCCGACGCAGGACATCCTGCGCGCGATCCGGTCGGTCGGCAGCGGGGACGCCGTGCTGTCCCCGCGCTCGACCCGACACCTGCTCGACCGGCTCTCCCGCGACCAGGCCGTGGACCAGCGGCGCGCGGCCGAACGCCTCCTCGCCGGCCTCACCGAGCGCGAGCGCGAGATCGCCCGCGAGGCCGCGTTGGGCCTGACCAACGCCGAGATCGGCGCGAAAGTCTACCTGTCGGACGCCACCGTCAAGAGCCACCTGTCGTCGATCCAGACCAAGCTCGGAGTGCATGGTCGCGTCGAGGTCGCCGTCCTCGTCGAACGGGCGGGCCTGTTGCGGGGGTGACGTGCGCATCCTCCGGGCAGAGCGCGACGGCCCGCCGGATGTGTCCCTGATCGCCAGTTCAGGGCCGCTTGGCTGACTGCCCGATTGGGACCGCTGGTTTGAGTGCCATGGCACGCAAACGAGCGGTCCCAAATGAGCAGTCAAGCCCTCGGCACGGGCTCTTGGCCACCCTCGAGGCAAGGGTGGCGAAGAAATGTCGGAGGCGGCCGCCACGCTGTGACCATGACCATCAACACCCGCAGACCTGACAGCGCCGACACGGTCGTCCGTGTCGCCGAAGAGATCCTCAGCACGGCATCCATGGCCGTCCTCGGTCCGAGCGGGCGTGAGTGCCTGCTCTGTTATGTCCAGCGCATGGTGGCCACTCACGGGTGCGACACCACGCTTCGCTTCGCCCAGCACTTCCGCGCCGTGCGAGCGCCCCGGGCCACCGCGCTCGAACGCAGGCTCATCAGCAAGGGCGGCTTCTGCGATTGCGAGATCTTCCTGAACGCCTATGACGTGAGCCCTGAGGTGTGGTCGCCCGAGATCGTGCGCACCTATGACTGTTGTGGCGTCCAGATGCTGGAGCAGGCGCCGTTGCCCTCCTGCTACGGGGTGCGTACCGGATCGACCCAACCCTGCCCGGTGTGGGCTCCACGCCTGCGGGGTTGGTGGTGAACCCCCTGCCTCGACCCGAACCCCGCCCACGCCCACGCCCACGCCAACGGCCCGCCCGAAGGGAATCGGGCGGGCCGCGGTGTGGCGTCACCGGGTCAGCGACCGGCCTCGCTGTTGTAGGAGAAGCCGTTGTCCACGACGAAGCGATGGAAGAACGCGGCCATCGCGTCGCGGGCGGTGTCTTCGTACGGACGGAAGGTGCGGTCGTCCCAGCCGGTGGTGAGCTTGTTGTCGTGGGCCCACATGATCTCGGCGAAGAACATGTCGCCGGGCTGGACGTCGACGAACGGCGAGGTTGCCGGCGCCGTGTAGGACGGCGAGCCCGAGTACCGGTACAGGAACGCCATCATCGCGTTGCGGTCGATCGGGTCGACCGGACGGAAGGTGCCGTCCGGCCACCCGGTCGTCACGCCCGTGTTGTACGCCCACACGATCGCGTCGTAGTGCTCGATGCCGGGACGGACATCGGAGAACGGCTCGGTCTGGCCCGCCACCGACGGCGAGCCGGCCAGGCGGTACAGGAAGGCGGCCATGGCGTCGCGGTTCACCGGCGACAGCGGACGGAACGTCCCGTCCGGCCACCCCTTGGTGAGGCCCGCCTCCTTCATCCAGGCGATGGACTCGAAGTGCTCCGTCCCCAGCGGGACATCGATGAACGGCGGCACGACCACGGCGGCCTCGCACGGCAGGGTGCCGGTGCGCAGGGCACCCGGCTGCTCACCGTCGGCGAACCACCACACGGGGCGCTGGCCGTCGACGCACAGGGCGTCGGTCGACGTGGCGAAGCCCTCGTTGTTCAGGTTCGGCATGGACGCCGGACGATCCACATGGGTGAGCGCCGGGGCGTCCGTGCCGTTGAACTCCACCAGCGCGGAGCGGCCCTCGCAGCCGTTGTCGCACACGACCCACAGGGCGCCCTGCTCGGCGTCCCAGTCCAGGGCCATCGCGCCACCCAGGTACGGGATCGTCTCGCTGACCTGCGCGTGCGTGCCGTCGGCGTTCAGCGCGAAGCCGTACACGTGGCCGTTGTTCTCCAGGGCGACGAAGAACAGCCCGTCACCGTGGCCGGGGTAGTCGGCCGGGTCGTAGGGCTTGGCCTTGGCCGAGTCCCACAGCTTGCCGGCCAGGTCGGCGTCCGCGACCCACTCGATCGCCTCGAGCCCGGTGTTCGCGGACACGTCGGGCAGGGTGGCGGTCAGGTCCCACTCCTGGGACGCCGTGATCGTCGATCCGGACGCCTTCGGGTCCACCTTGAGCACCTTGTTCAGGTTGACGCCCTTGGCGTTGTTGTCCCGCTCCACCGCGAGGTAGAGGAAGCCGTCGCCGGCGGCCGTGATGCCCTCGGCGTCCGGACCGGCGGCACCGGTCGAGGTCTGGAAGACGACGTTCTTGCCGTCCTCCCAGCCCGCGGCGAGCTCAACCGAGCCGTCGGCGTCCACGTTCATCTTGAAGATGTGCGCGGCGTCGTTGTCGACGCCCCACAGGACGCCCCCGTCGGCGGTCTCCTGGAACTCCAGGCCGGAGGAGTCACCCAGGAACGTCTCGGTGGCGTCGATGACCCGCACCTCGGGCTCGCCGGGCCAGGCCACGACCTCGATCGGGTCGACCGGATCGGGTTCGACCGGGTCGGTACCCTCACAGTTGTTGATCATGCCCTTGGTGGTGAAGCCGATCTCCTGGAACGGGCCGGTGGTGTCGGGGCAGCGGCTGTAGGAGCCCTCGGCGTGCTCGGTCCAGCCGAACTCGGCCACGGTCACGCCGTCGGCGTCCCGCACGGACGCCACGTCGTTGCCACCCAGCCCGAAGGTGAAGTGGGTGTCGCCGTCGAACACGAAGTACGCGCCCGGGGCGAGGATCGTGCCCGCGGGGAGCGGAGTCACGTCGGCGGCGTGTCCGTCCGGGTCGTTGTCCATGACGGTCCAGCCGGAGATGTCGACCGCAGCGTCGGAGGCGTTGACGACCTCGACCCAGTCGGTGGCGTCACCGTTGGACTCGACCTCGTTGATGCGGATCGGCGTCGGGCAGTCGTTGAAGGCGCCCGGCGTGGTGTAGGTGACGACCCACTCCTCGCCCGTGACGTTGGGGCACCGGGAGTTGGCCGCGATCGCCTCGTCGCCGTCGATGGCGGCGTGCACCGTCCACGAGTGCGACTGGATCGCGTCGGCCGGGTCGAACCCGGTCTCACCCGGCGCGAAGATGTGCACCGAGTCGGCGCCGCCCAGGCCGATGTTGAAGGTGCCGCCGTCGACGACGAGGTAGCCCTGGGCCGGGACCATGGTGCCTGCGGGGAACTCGTACCGGTGCGTCGGGTCGTTGGGGGCGTTGTCGGTCAGCACGTAGCCGCCGAGGTCGAGCGGCTGGGTGGCGGTGTTGTACAGCTCGACCCAGTCCAGCGGGCCGGAGTCGACCTCGTTCAGCACCAGGTTCTCGGGACCGGCCTGCTCGATGGCGCAGTCGTTGGCCGCCCCCAGGGTGACGCTGTTGGCCTGCACGAACGCGCCGGAGCCGTCAGGGCAACGCGACCAGCTCGGCGAGGAGTGCGACGGGAAGGCGTGGCCGTCGACCAGCGTGGTGCCGTCGGGGAGGAAGATCCGAGCAGCGTCGCCGTTGCCGAGGCCGAAGCTGAACCCGGGGGTGCCGTCCTGGCTGAGGACGAGGTATTCACCGGGCGCGATGACCGTCCCGGCCGGCAGCGCGTCGGTGCGTGCGTCGTTGTCGTCCTTGACGATCCAGCCCGAGACGTCGACGGCCTCGGTGCCGGTGTTGAGCAACTCGATCGAGTCGGGCAGGACCGCGTCGTTGGTGACGATCTCGTTGATCGTGACGTCGGTGGCCGCCGCGTGGGCGACGGGCGTGATGGGTGACAGGACCGTCCCGGCGCCGACGAGTGCGGTGATGCCGAGCAGGGCCCCAAACCTCTTGAACATGGGCGAGCCTCCGGTTGCGTGATGTGCAGGCCACTCAACCGGTGCCGGGTGAGCCGACGGTGGCTTTCAGGTGAACGTTCGGCGAACGCGTCTGGGCTTGCCGGGAGCTCCAACCCATGCCCCGGCCTCGCCCATCCGCCCAGCGTGTTCTGGACCTCGGATACGGTGAAGCGATGGGCCCGACCACGACGACGAAGCGACCCGCACGGGTGTCGCTGGACCGTCTGGAGCTCACGCGCCTGAACGCGATCGGGCTGCTGGTCGCGTTCGTCCTGTTCTGGGTGCCCTTGCTGATCGATGTGCCCAACCTCGATGACGTCGGCGAGCGCATGCTGGCGATCTTCCTCGTCGCGCTGGTGTTGTTCGTCACCGAGGCGATCCCGCTGTTCGCGACGGCGGCGCTGATCATCTTGTTGCAGGTGCTGATGATCTCCGACCAGGCGCTCGTGCCGCTGGCCGAGCCGGCCGGCACCGCGCGCCACTTCTACGCCGCCCTGGCCGACCCGGTCGTCATCTTGTTCCTCGGCGGGTTCCTCATCGCGGACGGTGCGGCCAAGTACCGCCTCGACCGCAACCTCGCGAGCCTCGTGCTCACCCCGTTCAAGCACAACGCCCGCCTGGCACTGCTGGCGCTCATGCTGCTCACGGCGATCCTGGGACAGTTCATGTCCAACACCGCGACGGCGGCCACCATGTTCGCGGTGCTGTTGCCGGTCCTCTACGCGTTGCCCGATGCGAAGGCGCGGGCCGGGTTCGCCCTGTCGATCCCGTTGGCGGCCAACGTCGGCGGCCTGGGGACGCCGGTGGCCTCCCCGCCGAACGCCATCGCCGTCGCGGCGGTGTCGGCTCGCGGGGAACAGATCTCGTTCGTGCAGTGGATGATCGCCATGTGGCCGCTCATCCTGGTGTTGTTGGCGCTGGGGTGGGTGTACCTGATCGTCCGGTACGTGCCCAAGGGGCTGGCGCTGGAGTTCACCCTCGAACGCGACTTCGACACCCGGCTGTCGGCGAAGGTGTACTACGCGGCGTCCGCGCTCACGATCCTCTTGTGGTTCACCGAACCGTTCCACGGCATCCCCGCCAGTGGGGCGGCGTTCCTGGCGGTGGTCATCCTGCTCGGCAGCAAGGTGATGACCGGTGACGACCTGCGCGCCCTGCAGTGGCCGGTGCTGTGGCTGGTCGCCGGCGGCATCGCGCTCGGGGGCGGCGTGGTCGCCAGCGGTCTGGACGCCTGGCTGGTGGGCCTGGTCGACTGGACGGCCGTGCCGGGCGTCCTGCTCCTGCTCGCCCTGGCCGGGCTGACGTGGGCGCTGGGCAATGTCTTGTCCAACACGGCCACCGCGAACCTGATCATCCCCATCGGCCTGGCCCTGGCCGTGTCCATCGGGGAGGACGTCGTGACCATCGGCATCCTGCTCGCCGCGGCGTCCAGCATGGGCATGATGCTGCCGGTCTCGACGCCGCCCAACGCCATCGCCTACGCCACGGGCACCGTGAAGACCGGCGAACTCGCTGCCATGGGGGCACTCGTCGGCATCGCGGGCGTCCTGCTGCTCGGTCTTGTCCTGCCGCACCTGTGGGTCCTGCTCGGGGTGATCGGATGATCACCACGGTGCTCGTCATCGGCGAGGGCGAGCGCGCCCAGGCCGCGGTGCAGGAGATCAGCGCCGACATCGGCGACACCGTGGTCGTGCACTCGTTCAAGCGGACGGCCAACCTGGCCGACTGGGCCGGGCCGGACGCCGGCGCCACGGCTGTGGCGCTGGTGGTGCTCGTGCCGGGCGACGACGAGCACGTCGACGACCTCATCGAATCCGTCATCGCGCACCCGGCCAGCCCCGACCCGCGCATCCTGCTGGCGACCGACCGCCCCTACCTCGACGACATCAGCCGCGCCCTGGACCGCCGGGACGTCGCCGGCGTGGTGGCCACCCCGTGGACGCCGGGGCAGTTGGCCCGGTACACGCGCGCCGAGATCGGACGCTGGCTGCGCCTGCACCCGGCCGGCGGTGGGGGCGTCCCGGACCTCCCCCCCATCGGGAGCGACCTGCTGCACCAACTGCGCCTCCCCCTGGAGAAGGCGACGCACGAACTCCTCGCCGCGCTGGAGGAAGCGCTGGGGCCCCGTCCCCGGATCCACCTGCCAGCCGGCGTCCGGATCTCGCGCGAGGACCTCGACATGGACCAGCTCTACATCGTCGTCTCCGGGCGGGTGTCGCTGACCGTGAAATCGCCGACGGCGGGCACCGTCACCCTGAACCACACGTCCACCGGGCCGATCATCGGCCTGCTCGCGCTCACCGACCGCCGCGGGTCGATGGTGACCGCGCGGACGACGACCCCCTGCGAGATCGTGCAGCTGACCGTCGAGCAGCTCGACCACGCGCTGGCCACCAACACCCGGGTGGGGGCGGTGCTGGCGACCCTGTCGTTCCGGGCGCTGTCGGCGCGCCTGCGGCGGGCGCAGTCCGATCGGGTCAAGAAGACGGAGCTGGCCAAGAAGCTCCAGTCGGCGCTCACCGAGCTGCGCCAGGCGCGTGCCGACCTCGTCGCCCAGGCGCGCATGGCCACCCTCGGTGAGCTCGCCGCCGGCATCGCCCACGAGCTCAACAACCCCGTCGCCGCACTCCTGCGCAGCGCCGAACACCTCGCCGCGGACCTCCCCGCCCTGCTGGGCAGCGATCCGGTGACCCACGGCGTCCTCGACCAGGCGCGCGCCGGCACCCCCCTGGACGCCCGCGCCGAACGCGCTGCCCGCCGCGCCATCGCCGGGGTCGTGAAGGACCCGGTGCTCGCTCGCCGGCTCGTGGCGGTCGGCGTCACCGACCCCAAGCAGGCCCGCAAGCTCGTCAAGGGCCGGGACGCCTCGGCGCTGGAACGCCTCGAGCTGGCCGCGGGCATCGGCGCCTCGCTGCAGGCGCTGGAGGTGGCGGCGTCCCACATCGGCACGCTCGTGGACGGACTGCGCCAACACGCGCGCCCCGACGGGACCCAGGGTGCCCAGCACGACCGGGTCGACGTGCAGGAGACCGTCCACTCGGCCCTGCTGCTGCTCGGTCACCGGCTCGCCGACCTCACCGTCACCGTGGAGTCCACCCCCGACCTGCCGCCCGTGCTGGGCGCCTCGGCCGACCTGGTCCAGGTCTGGACCAACCTCGTCACCAACGCGGCGGACGCCCTCGGCGACGCCGGCGCCATCGCCGTGTTCCTCGACACCGTGGACGACCGCGGCGCCACCTGGGTGCGGGTGCGGGTGATCGACGACGGCCCGGGCGTCCCCGAGGACGTGCAGCCCCACGTGTTCGAACCGCGCTTCACGACCAAGCACGGGGTGGTCCGGTTCGGGTTGGGCCTGGGCCTGGGCATCGCGCACACGATCGTCCACGACCACAGCGGAACGATCGGGCTGGAGTCCCGCCCCGGCCAGACAGTCTTCGAGGTGCGCCTGCCTGCGCTGCCACCGGAGGAGGAGGAACGATGAAACTGGCGATCCTGGTGCTCGAGGACGAGCCGGACGTCCGTGCCGCGCTGGAGCGCGACCTGGAGCCGTTGGCCCGGACGGTGCGCATCGAGCCGGCCCACGATGTCGCGGACGCCCAGGAGGTGGTCGAGCAGGTGGCGGCCGACGGTGACCTCCTGGCGCTGGTGCTCGCCGACCATCGCCTCCCCGGCACGGCCGGGGTCGACTACCTCTGCACGCTCGCGGCCGCCCCGGACACGGCCCATGTCGCGACCGTGCTGGTCACCGGTCAGGCCGACCAGGCCGACACGATCAAGGCGCTGAACCTGGCCGGGCTCGACTACTACATCGCCAAGCCGTGGGACGCCCGGGAGCTGGAATCCGTCGTGCGTCGCCTGCTGACCGACGTGGTCGCCGCGGTCGGGGTCGACCCGTTGCCACACCTGGCCGCCCTCGACCCGGTCCGGGCGATGGACCTGATCCGGAGCCGCACCGGCGATCGATGACCCCGACGCCTGCCAGGGCGAGGGTGGCTCGCGGGTGTCACCCGGGCGGTGGTGTGCGC
Organism: Propionibacteriaceae bacterium; assembly: GCA_030539405.1. Lineage (GTDB taxonomy): Bacteria > Actinomycetota > Actinomycetes > Propionibacteriales > Propionibacteriaceae > Propioniciclava. Next base: position 9,050 of record JAUNSA010000034.1, on the reverse strand, counting down.
CGTCGCCCCTACACTGACCGGCATGGCCGGGCCGACGGGGAGTGCAGTGGCTGCCCAGCGCACGGCGCAGTCGCCGGGGCTGAAGCTCCTGCGGGCTGACCTCATGCCGGTCCTGGTGGCGATCCTGGCCCGTCGCTTCGCCGAGCAACGCACGTTGGCCTATGCGGAGTTCCTGGCCTTGGTCACCGAGGATCTCGACGAGCTGCGAGACGCCGGCTTCCCGCTGCCCCAGCCCGCACAGCAGTATGTGGCGAGTTGGATTCGCGACGGCATCTTGATCAGGCGTCCCACCGAGAACCGAGAAGAGACGGTGGAGCTGTCCCGCTCAGCCGCCGATGCCGTCCGTTTCGTCGCCGCGGTGGACCAGCCCCAGTCGTCGGTGACCTCGTCGCGGCTGTCGAACGTCGCCGACCTGCTGTCGAGTCTGGCGCGCGACTCCGATCCGGTGCCGACGAGCCGACTCGAGGCGCTGCGCGCGCAGCGGGACGCCCTGGATGCCGAGATCGCTCGGGTTGAGTCGGGGGAGTTCGAGCCGGTGTCGGACGCTGTGGCGTCTGAGCGCCTGCGTGAGATCTTGCGCCTGGCCGAGGAGGTGCCCGGGGACTTCGCCAAGGTCGCTGACGACCTCGACCACCTCAACCAGTCGCTGCGTGAACAGATCATCAACCACGAGGGTTCGCGCGGTGGCGTGCTCGAACGCGTCTTCGCCGGCGTGGACGTCATCGAGGAGTCGGACGCCGGCCGCACCTTCACAGCCTTCCACCGCCTCCTGCTGGACCCGGGCCTCACCGATGCCTTCGACGGTGCGGTGGACGCTGTCCTGCAACGCGCGTTCACTGAGGCACTCGGCACCGACGATGTGGCGTTCCTGCGCCAATTCCTGACCACCTTGCAGCGGGAGAGCGCCCAGGTGCGGCAGACATTGACGAGCTTCTCGCGCAGCCTGCGGCGCTTCGTCGAGACCCAGGAGTATCGCGAGCACAAGCGGCTCGCGGCGACCATTGACCGGGCGGAACAGGCAGTGTTCGCGGCGCTGCAGGAGCTCTCCCCGATCCATCCGACAGGACGCGCGATCGACCTCACGTCGATGCCGATCAGTTCGATCGGGTCTTGGACGCTGCACAATCCGGCCGACCTGCGCTCGACCGCCGAGGTGGCCACCCACGATGCCGCCGACCTCGATCTGGAGCAGTTGCGGGCGCTGGTCCGGCTGACCGAGATCGACTTCCCTGAACTGCAGCGGGCGGTGGCCGCGACTCTGTCCGAGGTTCCCGGGCCAACGGTCGCTGACGTCCTGGTTCGTTTCCCGGCGACCCAGGGGCTGGCGTCCGTGGTCGGGTTGTTGTGGCTGGCTACCGAGTACGCCCTCCGGACGCCCGGGGAGGAGGTCTGGTCGTGGACCTCACCCGGCGGCCGGACGAAGAATGTCAGAGCACCTCGTTATGTTTTCGGTGAGGTCCCCGAACACTGGAGCGCACCATGACGATCCAACCCGCACCGCGGCGCGCAGCCGAGCAGGTCGACGACTTTGACGACGACATCCGTGAGCCGATCGTTGACCACGGCGAGCTCTCGTCGGCGACCCGCCGCGTCCTGCTGGCGCTGATCAGGGGCCCCTACCTACGTTCGGTGGGGGGCGATGGGCGCCTCTGGGCGGCCCTGGTGCGCGACGAAGCCCAGGTGCGTGCGCGCCTGGCCGACCTGTACCTCGACCTGGTGTTGGACGCCGAGGCCGGCCTCGCGTTCGTGCGCAACCTCGAGGTGGAGGATGCGCCCAAGGTCGTCCGCAACCACCCCTTGACGTTGCTCGACACGGCATTGCTGCTGTTCCTGCGTCGACGCCTGCTCGCCCAGCAGGGCAGCGAGGTGCGCACCTTCGTCGGACGCGACGAGATCGAGGATCAGTTGCGCAGCTACCGGCCGGCCGAGCTCGCCGACAAGAAGGGGTTCGATGACCGCATCGGGGCCGCGATCAACAAGATGAAGAAGAACTCGGTGCTGCTCTCCACCGACGATGAGGAGCGGTGGGAGGTCTCGCCAGTCCTGGGGCTGGTCTTCGGCGCGGACGAGGTGGCGGCGGTCACCCGCGAGCTGGATCGGCTGGTCGCGTCATGAGCCAGCACCGACTGCGGCGGGTCCAGCTCGTCAACTGGGGCACCTTCGATGGTGTGTGGTCGTTCGACGTGCCACGCCGGGGGCTCCTGCTCACCGGTCCGTCGGGGGCGGGCAAGTCGTCGGTGCTCGACGCAATGGCGTCCTTGCTCGTGCGGCCCGCTCGGCTGAAGTTCAACGCGGCAGCCCAGGGCACCGAGACCGGCGACCGGGAGCGCAGTCTGGTCACCTACGTGTTGGGGGCCTACAAGCGTGAGACCGACGCCGAGACCGGCGAGGTCGGCACCGCCTTCCTGCGCAAGGGGCCGACCTGGAGCGGCGTGGCGCTTACCTTCGACGATGGCCGCGGCACGGTCACCACCCTCCTGCGGTTGTTCCACCTGCGAGCTGGCACGACGAGTGGGACGGACCTGAAGTCCATGTATGTGCTCGCACCCGAAGCGGTGGAGCTGCTGTCGGTGCAGCCCTATGTGAAGGATGGGGTCGAGAACCGCCGCCTGAGTCAGGCCTTTCCCGGGTGGGATGTGTTCGGGGCAGACGCCTACACCGGGTTCGCCAACAAGTTCCGTCGACGGCTGGGGCTGGGGTCCGAGCAGGCACAGCTCTTGTTGCACAAGACCCAGTCGGCGAAGAACCTGACCAATCTCGATTCGCTGTTCCGCGACTTCATGCTCGATGCGCCGGACACGTTCGAGCTGGCCGAGCAGACGGTCGGCCAGTTCCAGGAACTCACGGTTGCCCATGCGGCCGTGGTCGACGCGCGCCGCCAGGTGGAGGCGCTCGCGCCCCTGCGCGGGCTGGGGGAGGAGCATGCGGACGCCACGAGTGCGCTCCAGCAGTTGGGTCAGGAGGCGGCCCATCTGGGGGCGTGGCTGACCGGTCGGCAGCTCGCCGACACCGAACACGAGCTGGACCGACTGCGACCGCGGCTGACACGGTTCGCCACCGAGTTGGCCGACGCCGAGGCGCACTGCGCTGCCGCTGAAGGCGAGCGGGTCGAGGCCCAACGCGCGCTTGACGGGTCCGCCGGCGCCGAGCTGGGCACGCTCGAGGAATTGCTGGCAGCCCTGCGGGCCCAGATGGTGGAGCGTCGTGAGAAGGTCGAGGCGCTCACCCAGGTGGCACAGTCGGTGGGGCTCGGCTGGCCAGGTTCGGCTGCCGAGGTGGAGACCTTCCAGGGCCGGGTGGCCGCGTTGGGGGTCGAGTTCGAGGCTGAGCAGTCCCTGCACCGGGATGCGTTGTACCGGGTGCTCGACCGACGCAGTGAAGCGCAACGCCACCTCGACCAGGTGAGTGCCGACCTGGAGTCGTTGCGGCGTCACGGGTCGAACCTTGACCCGCGCCTGCTCGCCGCGCGCCAGATGCTGGCCGAGCGTCTCCAGGTGGCGGAGTCGACGCTCCCGTTCGTGGGGGAGTTGGTGCAGGTCAGGGCGTCCGATGCGGGGTGGACGGGCGCGATCGAACGCGTCCTGGGCTCGTTCGCCCGCACCCTGGTGATCCCGGAGCCGCACTATGTCGCAGCAGCCGAGATCATCGATGCCCAGCACCTCGGGGTCCGGCTGGTCTACGAGAAGGTCACGCCCGATCGGCCGGTGGATGCCGACGAGGCGTCGGATGCGGCGTCGCTGGTGGCGAAGGTCGACCTGGCCGATGGGCCTTATCGAGGATGGCTCGCCGACCGACTGCGTCGTCGCTTCGACTACGCGTGCGTCGAGAACCCGGCTGAGTTCCACCATCGCGAGCGTGCCGTCACCCGCGCCGGCCAGGTCAAGCACTCCTCGACCCTGCACGAGAAGGATGACCGGGGCCGCGTCGATGACCGACGCCGCTGGGTGCTCGGCTTCTCCATCGAGGCCAAGGAACGTGAGCTGGTTCGGTTGCAGCGGGACGCCGTCGTGGCGGTGGAAGCAGCCGAACGGGAGCTGGACGACTTGGGCCAGGGTGAGGCCGAGCGGCAGCAACGGCGGGACGCTTTGGCCCAGCTCGATCGCATCGCGTGGGCGGATCTCGACCTGGTGTCCCTCGGTGAGAAGGAGCGCCTCACCCAGGGCAGGCTTGACCAGCTCCGTCGTGACCACAGTGATGTGCCCGCCCTCGAACTGGCCCTGGAGCGGGCGAAGGCTGCGTTGGAGCGGGCCGAAACCCTGCGCCGCGAGATCGCGGGGCGCCACGATGACCTCGTGCGGACCGTCCGTACGCTGGAGACCCGCCTCGCGGACCTGAGCGCCGACCTGGCCGACGCCGACCCGGTCCCGGACGCGGTGGCTGAGCAGATCGCCGCAGTGGCGGCCGAGCTGAGCGTGCGGCCCGACAGGCTTGAGATCGCCCTGCGCGAGCACATGGCGCAGCGCCGGACCGAGGCCGAGCGCCGACGGCTGGCCGCCGAGAAGCAGATCAGCCGCCAGATGGGCGTGTTCAAGCGCACGTGGCAGAACCAATCCTCGGACTGGGGCGAGGAGGTCGAGTTCCTGGCCGAGTACCTCGAGTGGCTCGGCATGCTCGAGCGGGACGGCCTGCCCACGTTCGAGAAGCGCTTCTTCGACCTGCTGCAGAACCAGGCGCGCACCAACATCGGCCAGCTCGCCATGAAGATCCGAGGCGCGCGACGCGAGATCCGCACCCGCGTCGACGAGGTGAACAAGTCCTTGCGGCTGACTGAGTTCTCCCCGGGCGGGCACCTGCAGATCGATGTGCGCGACCGCGCGCTGCCTGAGGTCGAACAGTTCCTGGCCACCCTGCACGCCATCACGTCCGGGTCGGTCTCGGATGTGTTCGCCTCCGACAATCCTGAGGAGCGCACGGCGGCCGAGGAGCGGTTCGCCCTGATGAAGGGCATCCTCGACCGGCTCGGGTCGGCGGACCCGGGCGAGAAGGCGTGGCGCGACCGGTGCCTCGACACGCGCCAGCACGTTCAGTTCCAGGCGAGGGTGGTGGACGCCGACGGAGCCCAGCTCGATGTGTTCACCGGGTCCGGCGGGCGCTCCGGTGGTGAGCGCCAGAAGCTGGTGACGTTCTGCTTGGCCGCGGCGCTGCGCTTCCAGCTCGCACCGGCCGGGCAGGCCGAACCCACCTATGCCCTGGTCGTGATTGACGAGGCCTTCGACAAGGCCGACCACCGCTTCACCCAGGCCGGCCTGGAGGTCTTCACAACCTTCGGGTTCCAGATGCTGTTGGCCACCCCCATGAAGATGCTGCAGACCATCGACGACTACGTGGGTGGGGTCGTGATGGTGACCAATGACACTGGTCGGCGCTCCCAGATCCACCAACTTGCCTTCGATGGCGAGGATCTTGAGTCCGTCGATGAGGTCGTCCAGGACGCCCTGCTGTGAGGGCAATGCTGTGAGATCGGTGAGCGCGTTTCGTGCTTGGGTGAGGCGACAGTGGCGCGCCCACTGGCCGGATTGGCTGGCCCAGCGGCAGGAGCCCAGACCCTGGCCGCTGCACCCGCCGACCGAGGCGGAGATGTCGGCTGACCCGCATGGCGTCGCGCGCTGGGTGGCGGACTGGCAACAGGCTGCCCACCAGGACGGCGTCCACGTGCAGTGGGTCGACAAGCAGTGGCGGGCCCACGGCGTCCAGCGCCTGCCCGAACGGGTGCAGGCCACGCCGGCAGCGATGGCCAGGCTGGCCGATGAGGTCGATACGTGGGAGCGTGCGCTCCTGGCCGCCGAGCGGCTGGGTGCAGCGTGGCCCCAAGCTGAGCTCGGGGAAGCGCTGCAAGCCACCGCGAAGATGCTCGGACGGCTCGAGGAGGCCGAGCTGGTCCGGCTGCTGGCCGTGTTGGGCTGGATCGCGTCGCATCCGGAGTCAGGGCTGTGGGAGCGGGAGCTGCCCGTGCCTGACGTGCACACGAAGTGGGTCGAGCGGCACCGAAGCGCGGTCGTGGCCCTGGCGTCAGCGATCACCGGACGCGACGACACCGGGCTGAGGCGCCTGCCGGTGCGGTTCAGGGTGCGGACCCTCGATCCACAGCTTGACTCCGGGGTGGACGACTTTGCCGTTGACCTCGCGGGCCTGGCCCGGCTCACCTGGGCACCCAGCCACGTGATCATCTGTGAGAACGCCACCACGATCGGCACCTTGCCCTCCCTGCCGGGCGTGGTGGCAGTACACGGCATGGGGTTCGCGGCGCCCACGCTCGCTGAAGTCGGGTGGATCCGCCGGGCTGAACAGTGGTACTGGGGCGATCTGGACACCTACGGATTTCAGATCCTGGGGCAGCTCCGTGCGGTGTTAGGCGAGGTGCGTTCGCTGCTGATGGATGTGGAGACCCTCCACGCGTTCAGCGACCTGTGTGTCCGAGAACCGCGGCCGTTCCGCGGTGAGATCGGTCACTTGAGTGCGGCCGAGAGGATGGCCCTGGCACATGTCAGACGCGGTGACCTGCGTTTGGAGCAAGAACGCATCCCGCGGGAGGCAGCGCATGCCCACGTTCGAGCGGCCTTG
>JAUNSA010000034.1:0-2389 GCA_030539405.1 Propionibacteriaceae bacterium | reverse complement strand
CACCGTCCGGATGGTGGTGCCCAGAGGAGTGAAGGTCATGTCTGCGAAGACGGAACGGATGAACCTGCGCTGCACCAGCGACACGCTCGCGACGCTCAAGGCTGCGGCAGAGGTTCAGGGTCAAGATCTGACCTCATTCGTGATGGGTTCTGCCTTGGAGCGCGCCAGAGCCGTTCTCGCCGAGGATCGCATCCTCCGTCTCAGCCCAGCTGAGGTTGTGCAACTGGAGCGAGCGCTCGACGCCGAACCGGTGGTCATTCCTCAGCTCTCCAGGCTCTTTGGTGGCATCGCAGCTGCCCCGGGTGGCGGGCTCAGCCGGAGCCGCAGCGGCGATCGGTGAACCGGCTCCTACGAACCAGCCTTGAGGCGCTGCGCCTGCAGGATCAGCTGCACCGCCCGGTCCAGCGGGACGCGGCCGGTGTTGATGACGAGGTCGAACTGGTCGTTGCTGCGCGGGTCCCAGGTGAACAGGCGTTGCGAGATGCCCACCCGGGCGGTGTCGTCGCGGGCCTGGCGCGCGCGGGCCTTGTCGAGGTCGATGCCGGACGCCGCCGCGCCGCGGGCGATGCGCTGCTCGAGCGGTCCGTCGAGCTTCACGTGCAGGGCTTGGGGCTCGTCGGCCAGGATCATCGTCGCGTTGCGGCCCAGCACCACGCCGCCCTCGGCCATCTGGGCGCGCAGTTCGCGGACGGCATCTTCGGCGTCCAACTGGTCGAGCTGGCCTGAGTAGACGCCCACGTCGGACGTCGCCGCCGTCCGTCCCAGCGTCGCCAGGATGCGGGAGAGGAGGGAATCCTCCCCAGGGCCGCGGCCCTCGGCGGCCTCGAGGTCTTCGGAGGAGTACACCTGGGGCAGCCACGGGACGCCCAGGGCGTCCGCCACCGCCGGGCCGACCTCGGCGGCACCCGAGCCGTACATCTCGAAGATCGTGACCACGGGCCTGTTGATCGTCATCTCGTCCTCCCCGGGGGAAACCGTGACGTTCAGGCTAACCGACCAGCTCTGAGGATGCCTGTTTGCCCCCAGACACACGAATCCCCGTCACAACGATGTGACGGGGACGGTTTGGACGAGCGCGCGGCCCCTGCCGCAGGCGCTGGATCGTTCGATCAGTTGAAGTGGCCGAGGCTCTCAGCAGTCTCCTGGGTGAGGAACTCCTGGTACTCGTTCCAGATCTCGAGCAGGTGCTTCATGGTGGTTCACCTCCTATGGGTGTCTCGCTGACGTTGAGACCAACTTTAGTTACAAGTACCAAAAACTAGAAATCGTTTTGCCCCCGGGTGTTGCGGCGCCTCCACCTACGATGACGACATGAGCGACGCGACGTTGGTCCTGGTCGGAAACGCGAAGGCGGGCACCGTGTCGGTGCTGGCCCTGGGGGAGACCTCCTTGGAAGTGCTGGCGCACACGACCGTGGGCGCCGGAACCGGCACCTTCGCGGTCGACACCGCCCGCGGGCTGGTGTACTGCGCGACCAGGGAGCCCGAACCCGCCGTGGTCACGCTGCGCCTGGATCGCGCCTCCGGCGACCTGACCGAGATCGGACGCCGCGGCGTTCCGGACGCGCTGGCCTACCTGGCGCTCGCCCGCGACGGCGAACTGCTGCTCGGGGCGTCCTACCACGGCGGCTGGGGTGCAGCCTGGCCGGTCGCCGACGGCGTCGTGGGGGAGGAGACCTCCCGGATCGAGCACGCCAACGCGCACTGCGTGGTCCCGGATTCGGCCGGACGCTACGCCTACCTCGTGGCGCTCGGCGACGACCTGATCGCACAGACCGCGATCGACGACGACGGCGTCCTGACCCCGCTGGACCCGCCGACCGTGCCCCTTGATACGGGGACGGGTCCCCGGCACCTGGTGCTCTCCGGCGATGAGCGCTCGGCCTACCTGATGACGGAGTTCACCGGCGAGGTGATCCGCTTCGAGCGCGATCCGGCGACCGGGACGCTGGCTCGTGCCGAGTCGGTCGAGGTGTTCGACCCGGACGCCGGCCTGTCGGTGAGCCGCTTCGGCGCCGACCCGATGGAGGAGCACCTGATCTGGGGCGCGGACGTGCACCTGGCCCGCTTCGGGGACTACCTGCTCGCCACCGAACGCACCGCCAGCACCGTCGCGGTCGTGAAGGTCGAGCCCGAGGGCCTGCTCGGCCGCGTCGTCGGACTGGTGGAGACCCAGGCGCAGCCCCGCGGCTTCGCCGTCGCTCCCGACGAGCGGCACGTCGTCGTCGCCGGTGAGGGCTCCGGCGCGGTGACGTTGTACGCGCTGTCCGACGAGGGCGTCCTCACCGAGCTGGACAGCCGCGAGACCGGCGCCGGCGCCAACTGGGTGCGCTTCGCCTGACGCCGAGGACCGGCGCTGTGACCGCCGACGACCGGCGCTTCAACCGCCG
>JAUNSA010000176.1:2761-4524 GCA_030539405.1 Propionibacteriaceae bacterium | reverse complement strand
CGGCCTCGGCGATACGGCGGGCCTTCTCGGCCTCACCGCGCTTGGCGCCCTCGATCGCCTCGGCCTCGGCCAGCGCCGAACGCCGCGACTTCTCGCCCTCACCGGTCAGGCGCGCCTTCTCGGCCTCGGCCTCCGCGTTCGCGATGGACGCCGCCTTGTTGGCGTCCGCGGCAAGGATCGCGGCCTGCCGCTTGGCGGCCGCCTCGGTCTCGAGCCGGTAGCGCTCGGCGTCGGCCGGCTTGCGCACCTCGGTGTCGAGCTGGCGGTCCTTCAGCGCGGCCTGCGCGACGGCGACCTTCTCCTGCTCGAGCATGATCGCCTGGTCGCGGTCGGCCTGGGCCAGCGGGCCGGAAGCCGCCGCCTGGGCCCGCGCGGCGTCCGTCTCGGCCTGGATCTCGGCCTGCTTCAGGACCAGCGCCCGCTCGGAGATCGCGATCTGCTCCTCGGCCACGATGCGGGCCTGTTCGGCCTCGCGGCGCGCCTCGGCCTCGGCGACGGCGGCGAGGCGTCCGACCTTGGCCGACTCGGGGCGTCCGAGGTCGGAGAGGTAGCTGCCGTCGTCGGTGATGTCCTGGATCTGGAAGGTGTCGAGCACCAGGCCCTGGCCGGTCAGCGAGGACTCGGACTCGTCGGTGACCCGCTGGGCGAAGGCCGCGCGGTCACGGATGATCTGCTCCACGGTCAGCGAGCCGACGATCGAGCGCAGCGAGCCGGCCAGCGTCTCCTGGGTGAAGGTCTCGATCTCGTCCTGCTGGGAGAGGAAGCGCTGGGCGGCGGCGCGGATCGAGTCCTCGTTTCCGCCGACCTTGACGATGGCCACGCCGTCGACGTTCAGCTTGATGCCCTGGCCGGAGACGGCGTTGCGGATCGTCACCATGATGCGGCGGCTGCTCAGGTCGAGCACGTGCAGGCGCTGCACGAACGGGATCACGAACACCCCGCCACCCATCACGACCTTCTGGCCCGACAGGTCGGTCGACATCAGCCCGGTCTCGGGGTTGACGACCTCCTTGCCCTTGCGGCCGGTGATGATGTAGGCCTCGTTCGGCTTGGCGACCTTGTAGCGGCTGGCGATCAGCAGGCCGACCAGGACCAGCAGGGCGAGCAGTCCGCCGATCGCGATCAGGATTTCGGGCATTGGGGTGTTTCCTCTCTGAGGGAGTCGAGTCGGGAGCGTACCCGGGGAGTCAGTTCAGTTGCTGAGGTTCGTTGGCCAGCCGCACCTCGACGGCCGTGGGGGAGACGACGGCCGACACCCACACGTCGGTGCCGGCTTCGATCGGGCGCTCGGCGCGGGCGCTGAACTTGCGGACGTGCCCGCTGGCGATCAGGCGGATCTCGCCGTACCCCACCTCGGGGATGGCCGTGATCACGCGGGCCGGGTGCCCCACGAGCGAATCGGAACGGAACGTGTGCCGCTGGTCGTGCTTGAGACGACGGGTCAGTGCCACGGCACCCCAGGCGGCGAGCGCACCAATGACGAGGCCGGACGCCACGGCGACCGCCATGTTGTCGACCAGGGAGAGCCCCAGCGCGCCACCGAACCCGAAGGCGCCGACGAACGCGCTCACCGACGAGATGGAGAACAGGTCGTTGTCGAGGGCGTCCAGATTGAGGATGCCGTCAAGGAAGCCGTCCAGGACATCGCCGACCAACAAAGCGATGAGGGCCAACGCGACGCCGATCGCTCCGATCATCAGGAAGACGGTCACCTGGTGCCTCTCTGTGGACTCATTGCCATGCTACCGGGCGGCCAGTGCGAT
>JAUNSA010000176.1:0-2661 GCA_030539405.1 Propionibacteriaceae bacterium | reverse complement strand
CCGCCGGCCTGGATCTGGGAGAACAGGTCGACGCCCACGAACACGAGCAGGGCGACCTGGATGAGCAGCAGGATGGGTGTTCGCACGGGGACGACCCTACTGAGTGACCTTGCTATGGGCACCTCGTATCATGCGGATCATCGGACCCGTCCATCTGGAGGAGAACCACCATGTGTCGTCCCGTTGAGTGCAAGCAGTGCGGCAAGACCACCTGGGCCGGCTGCGGCGAGCACATCGAATCGGTGAAGGTGAAGGTGCCCGCCGACCAGTGGTGCGACGGACACCGGGACGCCCCGGCCGGCCAGGCTCAGGCGGGGCGCGCCTGAGCGGCGGCTCGCGCGGCGGCCGGCAGGGCCTCGATGATCCGGTCGAGGGCCGCCTCGTCGTGCGCCGCTGAGAGGAACCACGCCTCGAACACGCTCGGGGGCAGGGCGATGCCCGCCTCGAGCAGGGCGTGGAACAGCGGCGGGTAGCGGAACGTGTCCTGGGCCTTGGCGTCTTCGTAGGTCCGCACCGGCTCCTCGGTGAAGAACACGCTGAACAGGTTGCCCGCGGTCTGGATCCGGTGGGCGACCCCGGCCTCGGACAGGGCCGCGCCCACGGCGTCCTGCAGCACGAGTGAGGCGCGGTCGACGTGGTCGTACACGGCGGCGTCAGCCAGCCTGAGCGTGGCGTTGCCCGCGGCCGTGGCCAGCGGGTTCCCCGACAGGGTGCCGGCCTGGTAGACGGGGCCGACGGGCGCCAGCAGGTCCATGAGCCGGGCCGGGCCGGCCAGCGCGGCCAGCGGCATACCGCCGCCGACGACCTTGCCGTAGGTGACCAGGTCGGGGGCCCATCCCTCCGGTGCGCCCTCCAGGCCCCACCAGCCGGCCGCGCCGACGCGGAAGCCGGTGAGGACCTCGTCGAGGATCATCAGGGCACCGTGCTCGCTGGTGAGCCGCCGGATGGCCGCGTTGAAGCCCGGATCGGGCGGGACGACGCCCATGTTGGCCGGGGCCGCCTCGGTGATGACGCAGGCGATCTGCTCCCCGCGGGTGGCGAAGGCCTCCTCGAGGGCGTCGGTGTCGTTGTAGGGCAGGACGAGGGTGTCCGCGGCGGAGGCGGCGGTGACGCCGGCCGACCCGGGCAGGCCGGCCGTGGCGACGCCCGAACCGGCGGCCGCCAGGAGGGCGTCCGAATGGCCGTGGTAGCAGCCGGCGAACTTCACGATCACGTCGCGCCCGGTGGCGCCGCGGGCGACCCGGATCGCGGTCATGGTGGCCTCGGTGCCGGTCGAGACGAACCGCACCTTTTCGGCGAACGAGACGCGGGCGCGGATGAGGTCGGCCAGGTCCACCTCGGCGGTGGTGGGAGCGCCGAACGACAAGCCGCGGGTGGCCGCCTCCTGGACGGCGCGGACGACCTCGGGGTGCGCGTGACCGAGCAGGGCCGGCCCCCACGAACAGACCAGGTCGACGTAGCGGCGATCGGTGACGTCGACCACGTGGGCGCCCTCGGCGGACTTCAGGAACACCGGCGTCCCGCCGACCGACCCGAACGCCCGGACCGGTGAACTCACCCCGCCGGGGATGACCTCGCAGGCGTGGCGGTAGATGTCCTCCATGGACAGGTGGCTCGGCATGGGTTCCTCTCGGTCGGGCCGGTCCTCGGCGGCGGTGGTGCCGGTCCTCGGCGGTTAGAGCGCCGGTCCTCGGCGGTGGGCGAGGTCGAGCGCGAAATAGGTGAGCACGATGTCGGCGCCGGCCCGCACGATGGCGGTGACCGACTCGGCGGCCGCGGCGTCCCGGTCGATCCAGCCCCGCTCGGCGGCGGCGGCGATCATCGCGTACTCGCCCGAGACCTGGTAGGCGGCCACCGGCACGTCGGACGCCGCGGCCACGTCGGCGAGCACGTCCAGGTAGTGCGAGGCGGGCTTCACCATCACCAGGTCGGCGCCCTCGGCGAGGTCGAGCAGGGTCTCGCGCAGTCCCTCGCGGCGGTTGGCCGGATCCTGCTGGTAGGTGCGCCGGTTGCCGACCAGGGACGAGCCGACGGCCTCGCGGAACGGTCCGTAGAACGCCGAGGCGTACTTCGCCGCATAGGCCAGGATCGCGACGTCGGCGTGACCCGCGGCGTCCAACCCCTGCCGGATGGCGGCCACCTGGCCGTCCATCATCCCCGAGGGTCCGACCACGTGGGCGCCGGCCTCGGCCTGGGACACGGCGAGCCGGACGTAGGCGTCCAGGGTGGCGTCGTTGTCGACGCGACCGGCGGCGTCCAGCACCCCGCAATGGCCGTGGTCGGTGAACTCGTCCAGGCAGGTGTCGGCCATCACCACCAGCGCGTCGCCGACCTCCTCGCGGACGGCGCGCAGGCCGCGGTTGAGGATGCCCTCGGGATCCTCGCCGCACGAACCGGTGGCGTCCTTGTCGGCCTCGGCCGGGACGCCGAACAGCATCAGCCCGCCGACCCCGCCGTCCACGGCACGGGACGCCTCGCGGCGCAGCGAGTCGAGGGTGTGCTGGACGATGCCGGGCAGGGACGCGATGGGTGCGGGCTCGTCGATGCCGTCGCGGACGAACACCGGCAGCACCAACTGCTCGGGGGACACGCGGGTCTCGCGGACGAGCGCGCGCATCGCCGGGGTGGTGCGCAGCCGGCGCGGGCGCACCGTGGGACGGG
>JAUNSA010000175.1 GCA_030539405.1 Propionibacteriaceae bacterium | reverse complement strand
GGACGTCCAGGGCGGCCGGGATGTCGTTGAAGCCAGCCACCGACACGTCGTCGGGCACGGCGATGCCTTGATCCTGGAGCCAGTGCAGGGCGCCGATGGCCAACTGGTCGGCCGTCCCCACGATGGCGGTCAGTGCTGGCTCCTGGTCGAGCAACTGCCGGGCCGCGCGGCGTCCACCCTCCCGATCCGGAAGGGCATGGGCCACGTGTACGTGGCCCCCCGCGGCCTCGACCACCGTGCGGATTCCCTCGATGCGATGGATCGTCGAGGTCAGGTTCGCCTGCCCGGCGGCAATCCCGATCGCGGTGTGCCCGAGCTCGACCAGGTATTCGGCCAACGCCGCCGCTCCGGCTCGGTTGTCGACCAGGACCCGTCGCCCCCCGACGTCGGCGTTGCCGATGGAGATGGTGCGGCCCCCCATGGATTCGAAGGCCGCGATACGAGCCGCCAGTGCTGCCTGGTAGGACGGCTCATCCAGACCGGAGCCACCCAGGATCACCAGCCCATAGCGATGTGACTGCAGCATGCGGAAGTAGGCGAGCTCCCGGTCCACGTCCCGGGCGGTGCTGCAGATCGTGACCAGCATGTTGAGCGGCGTGGCCACCCGGTGGATCCCGTGGAGGATCTCGGAGAAGTAGGGGTCGCCGACGTCGCCGACCAGGACGCCGACCGCTTGGTTGGTGCCGGCGATGAGTGTTTGCGCCTGGGCATTGGGCACGTAGTCGAGTGCAGCCGCGGCGGACAGCACCGCTGCCTTGAGTTCGGGCGCGACCGGGTAGTCGCTCCCCGACAGGACCCGCGAGGCGGTCGCCAAGGACACCTTCGCCCGATCAGCGACGTCCCTCAAGGAAGCCATCACCACCTCCGCTCCACCGGGTCGGCGTCCTGCGGGCACCCTACCGCCCGGGGTCTTGACCGGTCCGATCCAGCCATCTACGGTGGCCAGCAATCGATAGAAAAGGGTTTCTACCACGGGAAATCCGGATTGGGGTGCCGCAACTCGTCCTTGCCATCGTCGGCATCGTCTTCTTGTTCTTCCTCGCCGCCACCTACCTGATGAGGCTCCTGTCATGACTCTTTCCATGCCCACCACCGAGGCACAGCTCGACGACCTGCTGTCGGTGCCGTCAACCGAACTGGGGAACACGCTGGACGCCTTGGGCGGAGACATCGTGTTCCTCGGCGCCGGGGGCAAGATCGGCCCCACGATGGCGCTGATGGCCCGCCGCAGCCTGGACCTGGTCGGCTCGGACGCCCGGGTCCACGCCGTGTCTCGCTACTCCGACCCCACCACCGCTGAGGCGCTGGAGCAGCAGGGCCTGGTCGTCCACCGTGCCGACCTGGCCGACCCCGGCGTGTACGCCGACCTGCCCGATGCCGCCGGCGTGTACTACCTCGCCGCGATGAAGTTCGGCACGGCTGGCGCCGAGGCCCAGACCTGGTGGTCCAACGCGTCGATCCCCACCCTGGTCGCGAGCCGGTACCGCGGCGTCCCGACGATGGTGTACTCCACCGGCAACGTGTACCCCCTCACCCGCGTCGGCGATGGCGGCAGCGTCGAGTCCGATCCGTTGGGGCCGATCGGGGAGTACGCCCAGTCCTGCCTGGCCCGCGAGCGGGTCTTCACCCACGCCGCCAGCATGTGGGGCACCCCGGTGTCGATCTTCCGCCTGAACTACGCCTGCGAGCTGCGCTACGGCGTGATCGCCGACATCGCCACCAAGATCGCTGCCGGCGAGCCCGTCGACGTGACCATGCCCGCGGTCAACGTGTGCTGGCAGGGTGACACCTCCGCCTGGGCGCTGCAGTGCATCGAGCACGCCTCCAACCCGCCGTTCATCCTCAACGCCACCGGACCCGAGACCGTCTCCGTCCGCCGGCTCGCCCACTGGCTGGCCGACGACATGGGCACCGAGGTCACCCTGGTCGGTGAGGAGTCGAGCACGGCCCTGCTCAACGACGCCTCCCTGTGCCATCGGCTCTACGGCTACCCCAGCGTCGCCCTTCGGCAACTGGTCTCGTGGGTCGCGCAATGGGTCGCCGGCGGCGGACGCCAACTCGGCAAGGCCACCAAGTTCCAGCAGCGGGACGGGGCGTACTGATGAGCCTCCACGATCGCCTCATCGGCGCCACCATTCCGGCCCACCCGCTGGCCCTCACCGAGGACCGGACGATGGACGAGCGTTCCCAGACGGCGCTCACCCGGTACTACTGCGCGGCTGGCGCCACCGGCCTCGCCGTGGGCGTCCACACCACCCAGTTCGAGCTTCACCATGACCGTGGACTGCTGTGTCATGTCCTCGACATGGCCGCCACCACAGCCAAGGAATCGGGGGCGACCCCGCTCCTGGTCGCCGGCATCACCGGGGACACGGCCACCGCCGTCGAGGAAGCCACCCTCGCCCGCGAACTGGGCTACCACGCCGTCCTGCTCTCACCCTGGGGCATGGCCGAGGCCACTCCCGCCAAGCTCCTGGAGCGCGCAGCGGCCGTCGGCGAGGAGCTGCCGACCATCGGGTTCTACCTCCAGACCGCCATCGGGGGCCCCACCCTGGACGCCTCGTTCTGGGCCGCGTTGTTCGACCAGCCGAACCTCGTCGGGGTCAAGATCGCGCCCTTCAACCGCTACCGCACCTCGACGGTCCTGCGCACGCTGGCCCACCACGACCGCTGGGACGACATCGTCGCCCTCACCGGCAACGACGACGCCATCGTCGCTGACCTGACCACTCCCACCCGGGTCAGCCGATCCGACGGGAGCGTGCGTGAGGTGAAGATCGCCGGCGGCCTGCTAGGCCAATGGGCCGTGGGCACGCGCGCCGCCGTCGAGCTCACCCGTCGCGCCACCCGGGCCTCGTCCGCGTGCACGATCGATGCCGACTTGCTCGCGCTGGGCAACGATGTGACCCGCATCAACCAAGCCCTGTTCGACGTCGACAACGACTTCGCCGGTTGCGTGCCCGGCGTGAACGAGCTCCTGCGCCAACAGGGCCTCGTCCGCACCGCGCTCACCTTGGGCCCAGACCGGCTCTCCCCCGGCCAGAGCGACCAGATCCAGCAGGTGCTGGGCGAGTTCCCCGACCTGCTCGACTCCACGTTCATCGCCGAGAACCTGGACCGCTGGCGCAGCTGACCTCGCCGCTGCCACCGGCGGTGCCCCGCGCGATGGATGGTCGGCGGGTCTCATCGCCGCGCCCGGCCAGGAACGGACCCCGGTTACCTCCAGAAACGCCGCTTGCTAGCGGTGTTTGTGGAGGTAACCGGGGTCTCTCAGCCAAGGGGAACACTGGCCACCGGATCCGAGGCAACGAAAAGGGCGTCCTGACCGGTGTAACACCTTGTCAGAACGCCCTCGTGGGTGGCTCCCCCGACTGGACTCGAACCAGTAACCCTCTGGTTCCACGGAACACCTAGCCACGAGAGGATCGCAGCATGATCCGGACGACCAGCATCACGGTGAGCGCCAGCTGCGACGGGTACGCCTGCGGCAAGCAGACCAGCGGCACCGGGGCGTCCGCGAAGCAAGCACGAGATGAGATCCGCGCCCAAGGGTGGACCGTCACCCGCTCGAACGGCGTCGAGTGGAGCCGCTGCCGCGCCTGCGAAGCCGAGCGCCAGCAACTCGTCCGTGCGGGCGTCATCACCAAGAACGGACTCATCCGCGACTCGGCCGCTCACAACGTCTGGCTGGACGCCCACACCCCCGACTGGGCCCGACTCTCAACCACCGGTTGAGCGTGTCAGACCCGGCCTCCTAACGTCCCGCACCATGCACGATCTCATCAGCCAGTGGCGCACCTGGCTGGCCGCCTGCGGCAGGCCCGCCAGCACCATCCGTCTCCGCACCCACCAGATCCTCCGGTTCTCCGACCACCACCCCGACCTCGCGGCCGTCACCGCGACGGACATGGTCGCCTGGCTCGCTCAGCCCGGCTGGGCCGCCAACACCCGGCGCAGCAACCACGCCGCCCTCCGCTCGTTCTACGGGTGGGCGCACGCGTTCGGGCACGTGGCCACCGACGAGTCCCGACGCCTGGTCAGCGTCAAGGTGCCCCCACCAACACCACGCCCAGCCCCCGAATCGGTGGTCAAACGCGGCCTCCTCGCGGCCGCACCACGCGAACACCTCATGGTCGAGCTGGCCGCACGCATGGGTCTCCGGCGCGGGGAGATCGCCCGCATCCACACCCGCGACGTCGTCGAGGACCTCGTGGGCTGGTCGCTGCGCGTCCACGGCAAGGGCGCCAAGGTCCGCGTCGTGCCCATGCCCGACCACCTCGCAGACCTGATCCGTTCCAAGCCGGACGGCTGGCTGTTCCCCTCCCGCACAGGTGGGCACCTCACCGAAGGGCACGTCGGTGTCCTCATCGCCCGGGCGCTCCCACACGGCTGGACAGCCCACACACTCCGCCACCGGTTCGCGACCACCGCCTACGCCGGCACCCGCGACCTCCTCGCAGTCCAGGCGCTCCTCGGCCACTCACGCCCGGAAACAACCCGCGGGTACGTTCAACTCCCGCAGGACGCCCTGCGTGCGGCGATCGCGGCCGCAGCCTGAGCCAGTCAGTCGATGTTGTGGGGCGGGCCCAGCGCGTCGATGCGCTTGTGCAGGCCC
>JAUNSA010000174.1 GCA_030539405.1 Propionibacteriaceae bacterium | reverse complement strand
ACCCCCTCATGCTCAAGGCCACCGCCGGCGGGGGCGGCCGCGGCATCCGCAAGGTCGCCTCGGCCGACGACCTGCGGGACGCCTTCCAGCGCACCTCCGATGAGGCCCTGCGCGCGTTCGGTTCCGGCGTGCTGTTCCTGGAGAAGCTCGTCACCGGCGCCCGCCACGTCGAGGTGCAGTTGATCTGCGACGGCGAGACCGCATGGGCACTCGGCGTCCGTGACTGCACGGTGCAGCGCCGCAACCAGAAGGTGCTCGAGGAGTCGCGCTCGCCGCTGCTCACGCCCGGTCAGATCGCCACGGTTTCGCGCAGCGCCGAGCGGCTGGCCCGCCAGGTGGGCTACCAGGGCGCGGCCACCGTCGAGTTCCTCTACCAGCCGCAGACGCACGAGTTCGCCTTCCTCGAGGTCAACACCCGCCTCCAGGTCGAGCACCCCATCACCGAGGTGGCCACCGGGTTCGACCTGGTCAAGGCCCAGATCCGCATCGCCGCCGGCGAGAAGCTCCCCGCCCTGCGCCCCACCGAGGAGGGCCACGCGATCGAGGCCCGCCTCAACGCCGAGGACCCCGACCGCGACTTCGCCCCCGCCCCCGGCCGCATCGCCCGCCTCGACCTCCCCTCGGGCCCCGGCGTCCGCGTCGACACCGGCTTCGCCGAGGGCGACACCATCCCGGCCGACTTCGACTCGATGGTCGCCAAGATCATCGCCTCGGGACGCCGTCGCTCGGTCGCGCTCGCCCGCCTGCGCCGCGCGCTGGCCGACACCACCGTGGTCATCGAGGGGGGCGCCACCAACAAGAGCTTCCTGCTCGAGCTGCTGAGCCATCCCGCCGTCATCGGCCCGGACGCCGGCGAGGAGGACGACCTGTGGTCCCCCGACCCGGACGCCCACGACCACGCCGCCCCCGCCACGGACGGCTGGGCCGACACGGGCTGGATCGACCGCACCCGCGCCGAGGGCGGCCTCGTGGCGGACGCCCACGCCGGGGTTGCCCTGGTCGCCGCCGCGATCGAGGCCTACGAGGAGAGCATCCAGATCGAGACCGAACGCCTGCTCGAAACCTCCCAGGGCGGACGTCCGCAGACGCAGCACCGCTCCGGCGTCACCGTCGACCTCAAGCTGCGCGGCGTCGTCCACACCGTCACCGCATTCGCCACCGCACCGCACCGCTTCCACGTCATCGTGGACGGCCAGCCCTGCGACGCCGAGGTGCAGCGGCTGGATGCCGTCCATGGCCGCCTCACCGTCAACGGCGTCCGCCACCGCCTCGTCAGCGCGACGCACGGGCCGATCCACCTCATCGAGGTGGACGACGTCATGCACCGCGTCGCCCGCGACGAGGGTGGCGTCGTGCGCTCGCCCGCGCCCGCGCTGGTGGTCGCGACCCCGGTCGCGGTGGGTGACACCGTTGAGGCCGGCGCGCCCATCGTGGTGCTGGAGTCGATGAAGATGGAGACCGTCCTGGCTGCCCCGTTCGCGGGCCGGGTCAAGGAACTCCATGTGATGTCGGGGTCCCAGGTCGAGACCATGGCCCCGCTGGTCCGCCTGGAGCCCCTCGGTGACGCCGACGCCGACGCCGCCGCGCAGCCGACCGACCAGGTGGAGCTGCCGCCGACGCCGGTGGCCGCCGGCCCGGCCGAACGCGCCGACCGCCTGCGCGCCGACCTGTCGGCCGCCCTGATGGGCTACGACGTCGACCCGGCTGCCCGCACGCTGTCGGACTACCTCGCCGCCCGCGACGAGGTCCGGGCCGCTGGCGGGGACGTCCTGTCGGGCGAGATCGAGCTGATCGCCCTGTTCGCCGACCTCGCCGAGCTGAACCGCAACCGCCCGGTCGGGGAGCAGGTCCGCACCGAGCTGCGCGTCCACTCCGACCGCGAGCACTTCCACCGCTTCCTCACCACCCTGGACACCACCCGCGCCGGCGTCCCGCAGACGTTCATCGACCGGCTGGCCAAGGCGCTGTCCCACTACGGCGTCGACTCCTTCGACCGGACGCCCGAACTCGCCGAGGGCGTCTTCCGCATCTTCCTGGCCCAGAAGCGGGTCGTCCACGACCTGCCGATCGTCCTCGCCATCCTCGACCGCTGGATCACCGAGCCCGCCCCCGACTCCGATCGGGCCGCCTCCGCCCGCGCCCACCTGGAGCGCCTCGTGCGGGCAACCCAGCTCCGCTTCCCGGCCGTGGGTGACCTGGCCCGCTCCGTCCGGTTCCGGTGGTTCGACCAGCCGCTGGTGGACGCCGAACGCTCGGCCGCCCTCGAGGGCGTCGCCGACGAGGTCGAGGCGCTGGCCGCCGACCCCACAGCCGGAGACCATGCCGAGCGGATCGCCGCCCTGGCCGCCATCCCCGAGTGGACGGCCAACCATCTGGCCGACCGCCTCGGCCGGGGGGTGAGCGCCCGTGAGCCCATGCTGGAGGTGCTGGCCCGCAAGTACTACGGCGACTACCACCTCAGCGATGTCGCGTCCACCACGGTCGATGGTCGCGCGGTCCTCACCGCCGACTACCGGTTGGAGTCCCGTCCGACCAAGTTCGTGTCGACGCTCGGCGCCGCCGGAGAACTGGCCGCCGAGGGGCCGTTGCACCGCGTGGTGGCCGACGAACTCGCGCGCTGGCGTCCGGGAGACGATGCCGTGGTGGAGCTGTACGTGCTCTTCGACGCCATGCCTGACCCGGACGAGCTGGGCGACGTGCTGTCGGCCTGGACGTGGGACCCCGGCGTGCGCCGCGTCGCCGTGGGGGCCTGCACCGCCGATGGCGAGGTCGAGTACCACAGCTACCGGTTCGCCGGCGCCGTCCTGATGGAGGACGAGCGCATCCGCGGGCTGCACCCCATGGCCGGACGCCAGCTCGACCTGTGGCGCCTGCGCGAGTTCGACGTGACCCGCCTGCCCGCACCCCGCGACGTGATCCTGTTCGAGTGCGTGGCCAAGTCGAACCCGGCCGACCGCCGCCTCGTCGCCATGGCGCAGGTGCGGCAGCTCGGCGCGGTCCGGGACGCCCAGGGCAACCTGATCGGCCTGCCGCACGCCGAGCGGGCGGTCGAGAACTGCCTGGAATCGATCCGGCGGACGCGGTCGGCCCGCGGCTCGGCCGGCTCGAAGCTGGACATGAACCACGTGTGGGTCCACGTGTGGCCCGAGATCGATCTCGACCTGGACGACATCGCCGCGCTGCGGCACAAGATCACCCCGCTGTCGGACGGCGCAGGCATCGAAGAAGTGCTCTGTCAGGGGCGCTTCGTCCGCCCCGGGCAGGGCCTGGTGCCGGTGGCGATCCGCTTCCACGCCACGCCGGGGGCCGGGGTCGAGGCGTCCGTCGGCGGCCCGCCGACCGAGCCCCTCCAGCCGCTGGACGACTACACCTCCAAGGTGCTGCGCGCCCGCCGCCGCGGGCTGGTCTACCCCTACGAGCTGACCGCGACCCTGGCCGGGCGGGGCGGGCGCCTCGTCGAGCTCGACCTGGACGCCTCGGGTGCGCTGGTCGAGGTGTCGCGCGAGCCGGGCCGCAACACGGCCGGGATCATCGTGGCCAAGGTGACCACGCCGACCGATCTGCATCCCGAGGGCGTCACCCGCATCGCGCTGTCGGGCGACCCGACCAAGGGGCTGGGTGCTGTCGCCGAGCCGGAGTGCGCCCGCGTCATCGCGGCGATCGACCTGGCCGAAGAACTCGGCGTGCCCGTGGAGTGGTTCACGCTGAGCTCCGGCGCGCGGATCTCGATGGAGTCCGGCACCGAGAACATGGACTGGGTCGCCGCCGCCCTACGCCGCATCATCGAGTTCACCCAGGCCGGCGGCGAGATCAACGTCGTCGTGGCGGGCATCAACGTCGGTGCCCAGCCGTACTGGAACGCCGAGGCGACGATGCTGATGCACACCAAGGGCATCCTGGTGATGACGCCGGATTCGGCGATGGTGCTCACCGGCAAGCAGTCCCTGGACTTCTCCGGCGGCGTCTCCGCCGAGGACAACTTCGGCATCGGTGGCTACGACCGCGTGATGGGCCCCAACGGCCAGGCGCAGTACTGGGCACCGAACCTGGGGGCGGCCTTCGGCATCCTGATGGCGCACTACGACGCCACCTACATCGCCGACGGCGAGTCCGGCCCGCGCCGGGCCGAGACGTCCGACCCCTTCGATCGCGACGTGTCCGACTACCCGCACGCGGTGGGTGAGTTCACCACCGTCGGGCAGATCTTCTCGGCGACCCACAACCCGGAGCGCAAGAAGCCCTTCGACATCCGGACGGTCATCGCGTCCGTCTGCGACGCCGACCACCCGCGCGTCGAGCGGTGGGCGGGCATGGCCGACGCCGAGACGGCCGTCGTCATGGACGCCCGGGTCGGTGGGCACTCGGTGTCGGTGATCGGCATCGAGTCCCAGGCGATCGCGCGGGCGGGGTTCCCGCCCACCGACGGCCCGGACACGTTCACCTCGGGCACGCTGTTCCCGCGGTCGAGCAAGAAGGTGGCGCGCGCGATCAACGCCGCCTCGGGTAACCGTCCCCTGGTGGTGCTGGCCAACCTGTCCGGGTTCGACGGGTCGCCGGAATCGATGCGGAACCTGCAGCTCGAGTACGGCGCCGAGATCGGCCGGGCGATCGTGAACTTCGAGGGCCCCATCGTGT
>JAUNSA010000173.1 GCA_030539405.1 Propionibacteriaceae bacterium | reverse complement strand
CGATGTTGTTGAGCGCCTCCCAGGCCATGCCGCCGGTCAGGGCGCCGTCGCCGATGACGGCGACGACCGTGCGGTCCTCCCCGCGGAGGCGGAACGCCTTGGCCATGCCCTCGGCCCAGGACAGGCTCGTCGTGGCGTGGGAGTTCTCCACCCAGTCGTGCCCGCTCTCGGCGCGGCTGGGGTAGCCGGTGGGGCCGCCCTTCTGGCGCAGCCGGTCGAACCCCTCGCGGCGTCCGGTCAGCATCTTGTGCACGTAGCTCTGGTGGCCGGTGTCGAAGATGATCGGGTCGTGGGGCGAGTCGAAGACCCGGTGCAGGGCGATGGTCAGCTCGACCACCCCGAGGTTCGGCCCCAGGTGCCCGCCGGTACGGCTGACGCTGCGGACCAAGAAGGTGCGGATCTCATCGGCGAGGTCGGCCAACTGGGCAGCGCTCATGGCCCGCAGGTCTCGCGGACCGTGCACCGCCTCCAGAAACGACATGGGATCGATTCTAGGCTCCCCCACGGCTTCGGCCCAGTCAGGCACCCCCGCGCGCCCTCAGGCCCTGCCGCCCACCACCCCCTCACAGCTTGCGGATGAACACCTTGCCGCGCAGCGCTTCCTCCACCAGGGCGACCTCGCGCCGCCGCCGGCGCAACAGCTCCGCCTGCTCGTGCCACGCGTTCAGCGCCGACTCCAACACTTCGGGGGCCACAAACTCCCCCAGGCTCGCGCGCACGCCGCCCAGCCCCTCACGGCACGCCTGCACCTGCGACTCGACATGCTCGGCGGCGAACCGGGCGAGCACCACCGGGTGCCGCAGCAACACCGGATAGGCCCGGTAATCGGGCGGGCAGCAGTCGAGCAGGAAGGCCGTGGCGGTGTGCTCCCACTCCGGGCTGTGCGGCGGCCGGACGCCCTCAGGCCACCCCGGCGGGGTGTAGAGCGCGGTCTCGGCCGGGAACCGCGTGCGCCCGACCGTGCGCCCGGACTCCCCCGCGAACCGACCGAACCCGTGGGCCGCAGCGGGCGACCAACTCAGTGCCGACATCACACCCCCCTCTCTCGAACGTGCGTTCGATTCTAGGGGTGGGGGCGGGCCCGGTCAACCCCATGGCGTGGGCAGAGGGAGAGGAGGTCAGACCAGGATGCTCAGGACGCCGAGCGCGATCAGGACCACGCCCAGTCCCCCGATTGCCCAGGGTCGCCAGGCCGGACGCCGTGGGCCCGACCAGGTCGCGACCGCGGCCAGCGCGGGCGTCAGCACCAGGACCACCACGCGCGCCCACACCGGCACGGTGTCGAACCACAGCGGAGCCCCCAGCAGGACCGCGGCCCCGATGAGCCACCACTCCCAGCCGAGCCTGAAGACGAACGCGGCCACGGCCAGGCCGCCGACGCCGCCGAGGATGCCGCCGGCGGCCTCCCAGCCGAGCACGCACAGCACGTCGTCGGGACCGCTGCAGACCAGGCCGGAGAACGGCGTCCACGCCACCCAGAACAGCCCGGCCAGCACCGCCCCCAGCACCGCAGCCAGGTAGGACCAGGCGACCCGCGCCCCACCCTCGGGCACCTCGGCCAACCGCACCCTGATCTCGTTCATCGCCCCGCAGCCTAGCCCGGGACGCCGCGAGGCCCGCCCCCGGTCAGGGGACGGACCTCGCGTGCGTGGCGGGACGTAGCCGCAATCAGCCCTTCAGCAGGTTCCGCAGCACGTACTGCAGGATGCCGCCGTTGCGGTAGTAGTCGGCCTCTCCGGGCGTGTCGATGCGGACGACGCCGTCGAACTCGACCGTGGAGCCGTCCTCCTTGGTGGCGACGACCTTGACCGTCTTCGGCGTGGTGCCGTCGTTCAGCGCGGTGATGCCGGTGAACGAGAAGGTCTCGGTGCCGTCCAGGCCCAGCGATTCGGCCGACTGGCCGGCGGGGAACTGCAGCGGCAGGACGCCCATGCCGATGAGGTTGGAGCGGTGGATGCGCTCGTAGCTCTCGGCGATGACGACCTTGATGCCCAGCAGTGTGGTGCCCTTGGCCGCCCAGTCACGCGACGAGCCGGAGCCGTACTCCTTGCCGGCCAGCACGACCAGCGGGATGCCGGCGTCCTGGTAGTCCATGGAGGCGTCGTAGACGAACTCGACCGGGCTGTCGGCCTTGGTGAAGTTGCGCGTGTAGCCACCCTCGGTGCCCGGCGCGATCTGGTTGCGCAGGCGCACGTTGGCGAACGTGCCGCGGATCATGACCTCGTGGTTGCCGCGGCGCGAGCCGAGGCTGTTGTAGTCGCGGCGCTCGACGCCGTGACCCGTGAGGTACTCACCGGCCGGGGAGTCGGACTTGATCGAACCGGCCGGGGAGATGTGGTCGGTGGTGATCGAGTCGCCCAGCTTGAGCAGGACGCGCGCGCCGGTCACGTCGGTGACGGGCTCGGGCGTGGCCGGCATGCCGTCGAAGTACGGCGCGCGGCGGATGTAGGTGGAGGCCTCGTCCCAGTCGAACAGGTTGCCCGACGGGGTGTCCAGGTTCTGCCAGCGCTCGTCGCCCTTGAAGACGTCGGCGTAGCGGGCCGAGAACATCTCGGCGCTGATCGAGGAGTTGATGACCTCGTCGATCTCGGCCTGGGTCGGCCAGATGTCGGACATGAACACGTCGTTGCCCTGCTCGTCCTGGCCGATCGGGTCGACGGCCAGGTCGATGTCCATGGTGCCGGCGAGGCCGTACACGATGACCAGCGGCGGGGAGGCGAGGTAGTTCATCTTGACGTCGGGGCTGATGCGACCCTCGAAGTTGCGGTTGCCGGACAGCACCGCGGTGACGGCCAGGTCGTGCTCGTTGACCGCCTGGGACACCTCGGGGATGAGCGGGCCGGTGTTGCCGATGCAGGTCACGCAGCCGTAGCCGACGGTGTTGAAGCCGAGGGCGTCCAGGTACTGCTGCAGGCCGGACTTCTCGTAGTAGTCGGTGACGACCTGCGAGCCGGGGGCGACGGTGGTCTTGACCCACGGCTTGGGCTGCAGGCCCTTCTCGACGGCCTTCTTGGCGACCAGGGCCGCACCCAGCATGACCGACGGGTTGGACGTGTTGGTGCACGAGGTGATGGACGCCACGGTGACGGCGCCGTTCTTCAGCTCGAACTCACGCCCGTCGGCCAGCGTGACCGGGATGGAGGCGTCCGGGTTGCTGGAGTAGCTGGGCAGGTGCTCCTGGAAGCTCTGCTTGGACTCGCTCAGCTCGATCCGGTCCTGCGGGCGCTTCGGGCCGGCGATGCTCGGGACGACCGTGGTCAGGTCGAGCTCCATGTACTCGGAGTAGCGGGGCTCGCGGTCGTCGTCGTGCCACAGGCCCTGCGCCTTGGCGTAGTCCTCCACCAGGGCGATCTGGGCCTCGTCGCGGCCCGTCATGCGCAGGTAGTCGGTGGTCTTGGAGTCGATCGGGAACACGGCGATGGTGGAGCCGAACTCCGGGGACATGTTGGCGATGGTCGCGCGGTTGGCCAGCGGCACCTGGGAGACGCCGGGGCCGTAGAACTCGACGAACTTGCCGACCACACCGTGCTGGCGCAGCATGTCGGTGATCGTGAGCACCAGGTCGGTGGCGGTGACGCCCTCGTTGAGCTTGCCCGAGAGCTTGAAGCCCACCACGCGCGGGATCAGCATGGAGATCGGCTGGCCGAGCATGGCCGCCTCGGCCTCGATGCCGCCCACGCCCCAGCCGACGACGCCGAGGCCGTTGACCATGGTGGTGTGGGAGTCGGTGCCCACGCAGGTGTCGGGGTAGGCCTGCAGGACGCCGTTGACCTCGCGCGGGAAGATCACGCGGGCGAGGTTCTCGATGTTGACCTGGTGGACGATGCCGGTGCCCGGGGGGACGACCTTGAACTCGTCGAACGCGCCCTGGGCCCAGCGCAGGAGCTGGTAGCGCTCGTTGTTGCGCTGGTACTCGACGTCGACGTTGAGCTGGAGGGCGTCCGCGGTACCGAAGTACTCAGCGATGACGGAGTGGTCGATGACCATCTCGGCCGGTGCCAGCGGGTTGATCTTGGCGGGGTCGCCGCCCAGGTCGGCGACGGCCTGGCGCATCGTGGCGAGGTCGACGACACAGGCCACGCCCGTGAAGTCCTGCATGATCACGCGCGCGGGGGTGAACTGGATCTCCTGGGTGGGCTCAGAATCCGCGACCCAGGCGCCGAGCGCCTTGATCTGGTCGGCGGTGATGTTGGCACCATCCTCGGTGCGCAGGAGGTTCTCCAGCAGCACCTTGAGGCTGTACGGCAAGGACTCCGAGCCCTCGACCTCATCCACACGGAAGATCTCGTAGCTCTGGCCGCCCGACTCCAGCGTGGACTTGGCACCGAAACTGTTGACGCTCATGCGTACCTCTCCTGATCGACGTTGCCCAGCAGATTCTCTCGACATCGAGATACTACCCCATCCCGGGTGAATCTGTCAGATGACTCGCACCCAGAGCCTACGCCCTCGCCGAACTCTCGCGCGCGCCTCGGCGTCCCGCTCCAGACCCGCGACAACGCTCAGCGCGCCGGCCGCAGGATCGCCACGCACTCGATGTGGTGCGTCATGCCGAACAGGTCGAACGCACGCACCGACGCGACCTCGTACCCGTGCCCGGCGGCGGTGGCCAGGTCGCGCGCCAGCGCCACCGGGTCGCAGGCCACGTAGGCCACGACACGCGGACGCCGTGCGCACACCTGGGCGATCACGTTCGCGCCCGCTCCGGCCCGGGGTGGGTCGAGCACCACGATGTCGGTCGAGCCCGG
>JAUNSA010000033.1 GCA_030539405.1 Propionibacteriaceae bacterium | reverse complement strand
CATCTTCGAGGAGTTCAAGGGCACCGGCAACATGGAGCTGCGCCTGCGCCGCGAGATGGCCGACAAGCGCATCTTCCCGGCCATCGACGCCGTCGCGTCCGGCACGCGCCGCGAGGAGCAGCTCATGACCCGCGAGGAGCTCGCGATCATGTGGAAGCTGCGTCGCGTGCTCTCGGGGCTGGACGACCAGGCGGCCCTGGAGATGTTGATCAACCGCCTGCGGAAGACCCAGACCAACTTGGAGTTCCTCCACGTCATCAGCCGCACCACGCCCAGCAACGACTGAGCGTCGGGGGAGTCGGTTTGGGATCTGGTGGCCGGTGCGGCACAATGGCACGTCGGTGCCGGTTCACGCCGAGGGCCCCTGAGCCCGGATCACGCGTCATGGCGACCCGGCACGACACCATCACGAGGAGATTTTCATGAAGCAGGGTATTCACCCGGACTACGTGGAGACCCAGGTCAGCTGCACCTGTGGCAACACGTTCACGACCCACTCGACGGCCCAGGCCGGCACCATCCGCGCTGAGGTCTGCTCGGCCTGCCACCCGTTCTACACGGGCAAGCAGAAGATCCTCGACACGGGCGGCCGCGTCGCTCGGTTCCAGAAGCGCTACGGCGCCAAGAAGGACAACTAACGTCTTCGCACGCCGGGTGCCAGCACTGCGCTGGCACCCGGCGTTCTTCGTTCCCGGGAAGGGAGTCAGGGTGTTCACCCAAGCCGAGTCGCTGCGCGCCGAGTACGCCGACCTCGAGCGCCGCATGGCCGACCCGGCCACGCACGCCGACACCGCCTTGTCGCGCAAGGTGGGGCGGCGCTACGCGGAGCTGACCGGCGTCGTGAAGGCGCTGAACGAGCACGAGGCGTTGACCGCCGACCTGGACGCCGCCCGCGAGCTGGCTGCCGACGACGCGGACTTCGCCGCAGAGGCGGACGCCCTGGAGCAGCGCCTGGCCGTCGCCTCGGAGAAGCTGGCCGAACTGTTGGCCCCCCGTGACCCCCACGACTCCTCCGATGCGTTGCTGGAGATCAAGTCCGGCGAGGGCGGCGAGGAGTCGGCCCTGTTCGCCGGCGACCTGTTCCGCATGTACGCCAAGTACGCCGAGACCCGCGGCTGGAAGGTGGAGGTGCTGGACTCCACCGAGACCGACCTGGGGGGCGTGAAGTCCCTGACGATGGCGGTCAAGGGGCCAGCCTCGGCCGGGCCGGACGCCTCGCCCTACGGCGTGCTGAAGTTCGAGGGCGGCGTCCATCGGGTCCAGCGCGTCCCGGTCACCGAGACCCAGGGCCGCATCCACACCTCCGCCGCCGGCGTCCTCGTCATGCCTGACGTCGCCGACGACGCCGACATCGAGGTCTCCGAGGACGACCTGCGCGTCGACGTGTACCGCAGCTCCGGCAAGGGGGGCCAGGGCGTGAACACCACCGACTCGGCCGTCCGGCTCACCCACCTGCCCACCGGCCTGGTGGTGACCTGCCAGAACGAACGCAGCCAGTTGCAGAACAAGGCCTCGGCCCTGCGCATCCTCAAGGCACGCCTGGTGGCGCTGGCCGAGGAGCAGGCCGCGGCGGAGGCGTCCAGCGCACGCAAGTCGCAGGTGCGTACGGTGGACCGCTCGGAACGCATCCGCACCTACAACTTCCCCGAGAACCGCATCGCGGACCACCGCATCGGCTACAAGGCCCACAACCTGGACGCCGTCCTGGGCGGGGACCTGTCCGGGGTGGTGGACGCCCTCCAGGCGGCCGACCTGGCCGAGCGGTTGGGCGCTGCCGGTGCCTGAGTCCACCAGCGCGACCCTGGCGGCGCTGGCGTCCCAGGTGCCGCACCACGAGGCGCGCATCCTGCTGGCCCACGTGCTCGGCGTCGACCTGGGCCGCCTGCTCCTGGCCCCGGCACCGTCGGCGCAGCAGCGAGACCTCCTGGACGCCCTGGTGGTCCGCCGCCTGCGGGGCGAGCCCCTGCAGCACCTGACCGGCCTGGCCCCGTTCCGCACCGTCGAGCTCGAGGTCGGCCCGGGGGTGTTCATCCCGCGCCCCGAGACCGAGGTGATGACCGGCTGGGTGCTGGACCGGCTGGGGGAGTGCACCATCCCCCGCCCGCGCGTGGTGGAACTGTGTGCCGGCTCCGGCGCGATCACCAAGGCGCTGGCCACCGAGCATCCGGACGCCGACTATCACTGCGTCGAGCTCTCGCCCGAGGCGTACGACTACCTCACGCGCAACCTCGACGGCCTGGGGGTGGACGCCCGCCTGGGCGACATGGCGGACGCCTTCGGGGAACTGGACGGCCAGGTGGACGTGGTGGTGGCGAACCCGCCCTACGTCCCGCTCGACCACTGGGCCGACGTGCCCGCCGAGGTCCGTGACCACGACCCCACGCTGGCGCTGGTGTCCGGCGACGACGGGCTCGACGCGATGCGCGTCGTGGCAGCCGTCGCCGCCCGGCTGCTGCGCCCCGGTGGCTGGGTGGCCGCCGAGCACGCCGAGGTGCAGGAGGCCAGCGCGCCCGCGGTCTTCGTCGCCCAGGGCTCGTTCACCCAGGTGTCCGACCACCCGGACCTCAACGCCAGACCGCGCTACGTCACGGCGCGGCGGGGTGGCAGGATGGCTCCGTGAGCCAGAACGTCATCGACATTGCGGACGCCGAGGCCGCCCACGCCGCCGCGGTGGCTGCGGTGGAGGCCGGCGAGGTGATCGTGCTGCCCACCGACACCGTCTACGGAGTGGGCGCCCAGGCGACGTCGGGTGCCGCCGTCCAACGGCTGTTGGACGCCAAGCAGCGCGGGCGTGACCTCCCGCCGCCGGTGCTGGTGGCCGAGGTGGCCATGGTGCGCGCGCTGGCCGCCGAGGTCGACGAACGCGTCACGGCACTGGCCGAGGCCTTCTGGCCCGGAGCGCTCACCCTCATCCTGCGGGCGCGGCCCTCGCTGCGCATGGACCTGGGGGACCGCGGCGACACCATCGCCGTGCGCGTCCCCGACCACGCGTTCACCCGCGAGCTCCTGCGCCGGACCGGCCCGTTGGCGGTCAGCAGCGCCAACGTCCACGGTCAGGAGGCCGCTCTCACCATCGCGGACGCGGTGGGCCAGTTGGGGGCGTCCTGCTCGGTCTACCTCGACGGGGGCACCATGAGTGGCCCCGAGCCGTCCACGATCGTCGACCTCACCGGGCCTACCGCCCGCATCCTGCGGTCCGGACGCCTCGGCGCGGACGCGCTGGCGACGGTGCTGCCCGAACTGGCGTCCGAGTTGACGGACGACGTGCCGGACGACCAGGGCTGAGGTCCCGTGCGCGAGTACCTGCTGGTCCTGCTCGTGGCCGCCGGCGTCACGTACGCCGGCGCGAGCCTGGCCCGTCGCCTCGCCTTCCGCTACAACGCGGTCGCCCTGGTCCGGGATCGGGACGTGCACACCAAGCCGGTGCCCTACTTCGGCGGGATCGCGATGCTGGCCGGCACCACCGCCGCGCTCGTGCTGGCGACCAACCTGCCGTGGTTGGGGGCCTTCGAACTGGTCCAACGCGACGCGTGGGCGGTGTTCGCCGCGAGCGTGGTCATCTGCACCGTCGGCGTGGTGGATGACCTGTTCGAGCTGGGGGCGGTCGCGAAACTGGCCGGTCAGGTGCTGGCCGCCGGCATCGTCGTGCTGAACGGGGTGAAGTTCTACTGGATCCCCCTGCCGGAGCGGATCATCGCCCTGGACAACATCTCCTCCATCGCGGTGGCCGTGTTCGTGATCCTCGTCTGCGTGAACGCGATCAACTTCATGGACGGCCTGGACGGGCTCGCCGCCGGCGTCGTCGGCATCGGTGCGGGCGCCTTCTTCGTCTACGCCTACCTCCTCAGCTACGAGCAGGAACTCGTGCGCGCCACGACCAGTTCGCTGCTCACCGTGATCCTGGTGGGCATCTGTGTGGGCTTCCTGCCGCACAACATCCACCAGGCGCGCATGTTCATGGGGGATTCGGGCTCGATGCTGTTGGGCTTCCTGTTCGCCACCTCGATGATCAGCCTCACCGGCCAGCTGGACCCCTCCCAGGTCAACCCGAGCGGCGGGGCGCTGATCTCCTCCTACCTGCCGCTGCTGCTGCCGCTGGCGGCGATGGCGCTGCCGTTCATCGACCTGGCCAGCGCCTACATCCGTCGGACGGTGGCCGGACGCCTGTGGTTCGAGGCCGACAAGCAGCACCTCCACCACCGGAT
The DNA here is from genome assembly GCA_030539405.1 of Propionibacteriaceae bacterium. Taxonomy (GTDB): domain Bacteria; phylum Actinomycetota; class Actinomycetes; order Propionibacteriales; family Propionibacteriaceae; genus Propioniciclava. The sequence continues at coordinate 18,484 of JAUNSA010000033.1, read as the reverse complement.
GTTGGGCCTGGGCCACCCCCACCGCACGGCCGTCGCGCTGTTGTGGTTGTGGTCGGCGGTGATCGCGTTCGGCGTGGTGTTGATCGGGGTCTCGGACGCCCCGTGGTCGGCCTGGGTGCTTCCCGCCGGCCTCGTTCTCGCCGCGGGACTCACCTTCTGGCCCCGGACCAAGAAGGTGGACCATGGCTGAACGACGACCCCTGAGCCCCGATGCCCAACGAGCCCGCCAGTTGTTGCTGGCCGGGCTGGCCGGCGGACACGCGGCCGCCCTGACCGCGGTGGGCCTGCTGTGGGCGCTGCGTGGGGCCGAGGCCGGGGCCACCGGCGCCATCGGTGCGGCGGCCACCCTCGCCTTCTACACGATCGCGCTCGCGGTCCAGCTCGCCGTGGCCGACGCCGCCCCCAAGGTGGTGCTGTTCGCCTGGTTCGCCTCGTACGTGACCCGGGTCAGCCTGCTCGGGGTGGGCCTGGCCGCGGTGCTGGCCAACGCCGAACGGTGGGCGTGGTTGGACCCGGTCGCCCTCTTCGTGGCGACCATCAGCACCGTGGGCGGATGGCTCGGGCTGGAGCTGTTCACCTACTCGCGGATGAGGGTCCCCGTCTACGACGATCCGTCGTAGCGGCGAGGGGTATCTGGAATTGTGAGGACCGGCCCCGTGCGTTGTAGAGTCCTGATCGCACCGGCCAGAGCCGCCCCCGGCGAAGACGGTTGCATGTCCGGCAAAGGTACTTGCAAGGAGGCGCAATGGGTGGGCTGAACGGGCTGATCCTCCCGCTGGAGGGTGGCTCTTGGCCCCCGGGTGAGCACAGCTTCGGCTCTCGCTACCTGTTCCCCGGTGTGGAGTCCGGCTGGTTGACCAACCACGCACTGCAGGCCGTGATCGGCGCGGTGCTGGTCATCGGGTTCTGGCTGTGGATGGCCAGTGGCATGCGCATGGTCCCGGGCAAGAAGCAGACCCTGGGCGAGCTCACCTACGACTTCGTGCGCAACGGCATCGCGCGCGACATCCTCGGCCCCGAGTTCCGCAAGTACCTGCCGCTGCTGCTGACGCTGTTCTCCTTCATCCTGGTGAACAACCTGTTCGGCCAGTTCTTCCTCTTCATGTTCCCGACCTTCTCCAAGATCGGCTTCGCCTGGGGCCTGGCCCTGGTCGCCTGGCTGGTCTACAACGGTGCGGGCATCAAGAAGCACGGGCTCCTCGGTTACCTCAAGCACGCCACCCTCCCGGCCGGCGTCCCGAAGTTCCTGTGGCCGCTGATCATCCCGCTGGAGTTCCTCTCCAACATCATCGTCCGGCCCCTCACGCTCGGCCTGCGTCTCTTCGCGAACCTCTTCGCCGGCCACCTGGTCATCGTCGTGTTCGTCGTCGGCGGCACGATGCTGCTGACCGCGGTCGACCAGATGGGGACGGCCTTCCCCGTGCCGCTGCTGAACGTGGCCGGCGTGGTGTCGATCCTGTTCAGCTTCGCGATCTTCGCCCTGGAGCTGCTGGTCGGCTCCATCCAGGCCTACATCTTCACCGTCCTCACCGCCCAGTACGTGTCGTCGGCGATCGCCGAAGACCACTAAACCCACCAGAGCTTTCGTCAGAAAGAAACCATCCGAAAGGAACGAACCATGCTCCTCTCCCTCCTGGAGATCAACGGCTCGATCAACATGATCGGCTACGCGCTGGCGACCCTCGGCCCGGCCCTTGGTGTGGCCTGGATCTTCGCGTCGGTCATCAACGGCACCGCGCGTCAGCCCGAGGCCCGTGGCGCCATGATGGGCACCGCGTGGATCGGCTTCGCCGTGGTCGAGGCGCTCGCCATCATCGGCATCGCCCTCGCCTTCGTGCTCGGCTGATTTGAGGCCCCTCATGCTGCCCCTTGCCGGAGAGTCTCCTCTCGGTCCGCTCCTTCCGGAGCACATCGAGGAGTTCTTCGTCGGCATCGCCCTCTTCCTGATCATCCTCGCGGTGATGTGGAAGGTGGTCGTGCCGATGTTCGAGAAGACATACGCCGAGCGCACGGCCGCCATTCAGGGCGGCATCCAGAAGGCCGAGGCCGCCCAGGCCGAAGCCGCTGCCGCGCTCGACGAGTACAAGGCCCAGTTGGCGTCCGCCCGCGAGGAGTCCTCCCGCATCCGCGAGGAGGCGAAGGCCCAAGGCGCGGCCATCGTGGCGGACATGCGCCAGCAGGCCAACGAGGAGAGCAGTCGACTGCTTGCCAACGCCAAGGCCCAGATCGAGGCCGAACGCTCCGCTGCGGTCAACTCCCTCCGTACCGAGATCGGTGGTCTGGCCACGACGCTGGCCGGCCGCATCGTCGGCGAATCCCTGGACGACGACGAACGCGCCCGCCGCACGGTGGACCGCTTCATCGCCGACCTGGAGTCCCAGCCGGTGGAGCGGGCATGAGTGCAGCCGCCGAATCCCGCCTGAGGGCCCTGGATGCCGTCCTGGACGCGCAACCTGCCTCCGAGGCCCTGGCCGACGAGCTGTTTGCGGTCGTGGAGGCCCTGGGCTCCCAGCCCACCCTCCGCCGTGCGCTGACCGACCCGTCCACTCCGGACGAGGTGCGCTCGCAGCTCACGCAGTCGCTGTTCGGGTCCCGCGTCGGCGGGGTCACGGTGGCTGTCCTCGCGGAGGCCGCTCGTGCCCGGTGGGGCACGTCCGGCGCCTTCGTCGCCGCACTGGAGCGCCAGGGCGTCCGCGCCCTGCTCCGGACCGCGCAGGACGCCGGTCAGCTCGATGAGTTGGAGGACCAGCTCTTCAAGGTCGAGCGACTGGTGGACGCCAACCCGGCGCTGCGCGGCACCCTCGGTGATCGCCGCAGCCCGTTGCAGGCCCGACAGGACCTGCTCGGCGGACTGATCGAGGGCAAGGTGCTCCCCACCGTCGTCCAGTTGGCCCGCCGGGCCGTGGCCGCACGGAAGCGCACCTTCGACCTGACCGTGCAGGACTACCTGAAGGTGGCTGCGGAACTGCGCGAGCGGGCCGTGGCGACCGTGACGGTGGCCCGACCCCTGACACCGGAGCAGGAGGGGCGCATCAAGGCGGCCCTGTCCCGCCAAGTGGGCCGTGACGTGAACGTGCGCGTGGTCCTCGACCCGACCGTGATCGGCGGTGTACACGTGGCCCTGGGTGACGAAGTCATCGAAGGCACCGTGGCTGGGCGTCTCACCGACGCGCAGCGCAAGCTGGCCTGACGGCCAACCCAAGACCTGATTCAAGCAAGCAGCGACGCAGCGAAGGAACGCATTCGACATGGCGGATCTGACCATTCGGCCCGACGAGATTCGGGACGCCCTCGACCGGTTTGTCTCCAACTACACTCCGGACACCTCCACCCGTGAGGAGGTCGGCACCGTCGTGACGTCGGGTGACGGCATCGCGCGCGTCGAGGGTCTGCCCTCGGCCATGGCGAACGAGCTGCTCGAGTTCACCAACGGCACGCTCGGCATCGCCCTCAACCTGGACGTCCGCGAGATCGGCGTCGTGGTGCTCGGCGACTCCGAGGGCATCGAGGAGGGCTCCCAGGTCCGCCGGACCGGCGAGGTGCTGTCGGTGCCCGTGGGTGACGGCTACCTCGGCCGCACGGTGGACGCGATGGGCAACGCCATCGACGGGCTCGGCGAGATCACCGACGTGCCCGAGCGTCGTACCCTCGAGCTCCAGGCCGCCGGCGTCATGGATCGCCAGGAGGTGCGCGAGCCGCTCCAGACCGGCCTGAAGGCCATCGACGCGATGATCCCGATCGGCCGCGGCCAGCGCCAGCTGATCATCGGCGACCGCAAGACCGGCAAGACCGCGATCGCGATCGACACGATCATCAACCAGAAGGCCAACTGGGCCTCCGGTGACCCGACCAAGCAGGTGCGCTGCATCTACGTCGCGGTCGGCCAGAAGGGTTCCACGATCGCCGCCCTCCGCAAGACGCTGGAGGAGGCGGGCGCCATGGAGTACACCACCATCGTCCACGCCCCGGCGTCCGACCCCGCCGGCTTCAAGTACATCGCGCCCTACTCCGGCTCCGCGATCGGCCAGCACTGGATGTACCAGGGCAAGCACGTCCTGATCATCTTCGACGACCTGACCAAGCAGGCCGAGGCCTACCGCGCCATGTCGCTGCTGCTGCGTCGCCCGCCGGGCCGCGAGGCGTACCCCGGTGACGTCTTCTACCTCCACTCCCGCCTGCTGGAGCGCTGCGCCAAGCTGTGCGACGAGCTCGGTGGCGGCTCGATGACCGGCCTGCCGATCATCGAGACCAAGGCCAACGACGTGTCGGCCTACATCCCGACCAACGTGATCTCGATCACCGACGGCCAGATCTTCCTGCAGTCCGACCTCTTCAACGCCAACCAGCGCCCCGCGATCGACGTCGGCATCTCGGTGTCCCGCGTCGGTGGTGCCGCGCAGATCAAGGCGATGAAGGGTGTCGCCGGCACGCTGAAGATCAGCCTGGCCCAGTACCGCGACATGCAGGCCTTCGCGATGTTCGCCTCCGACCTGGACGCCGCCTCCCGGCGCCAGCTCGACCGGGGCGCCCGTCTCACCGAGCTGCTGCGCCAGGGCCAGTACCAGCCGTACCCCGTCGAGGAGCAGGTCATCTCGGTGTGGGCCGGAACGAACGGCTACTTCGACGACATCGCGGTCGAGGACGTGCTGCGCTTCGAGAGCGAGCTGCTCGAGCACCTGCGCCACAACACCTCGATCCTGACCACCATCGCCGAGACCCAGAAGTGGGACGACGACACGGCGAACGCGGTCGAGGCCGAGATCGCCAAGGTCAAGCAGGGCTTCCAGGCCAGCACGAAGGCCGCTCCGGCTGCGGATCAGCCCGGCGCCAAGGCCCTCGGCGACGACGAGGTCGACGCCGAGAAGATCGTGGTCAAGAAGGGCTGAGCATGGCGTCCAGTCTGAGGGAGCTACGACAGCGACGAAAGTCGGTGTCGGCGACCAAGAAGATCACCAAGGCGATGGAGCTCATCGCTGCGTCGAAGGTCATCAAGGCGCAGCAGGCCGGCACGCGTGCCTTGCCGTACACCCGCGAGCTGAACCGTGCGGTGTCGGCGCTGGCCACGCACTCGGCCAACCTGGAGCACCCGCTCACCACGCGGTCGCACCGTCCCCGTCGGGCGGCACTGCTCATCCTGACGTCCGACCGCGGCATGAACGGCGCCTTCAACGCCAACGTGTACAAGGTCGCGGCCCGGATGCGTGCCCGCCTGGAGGACCAGGGCGTCGAGATCAAGCGCTACATCGTGGGGCGCAAGGGCATCGGCTACATGAAGTTCCGTGAGATCCCCATGGAGCAGACGTGGGAGGGCTTCAGCGACGCCCCGACGTTCGCCCATGCCCACGAGATCGCCGACGTCCTGATCAAGGACTTCCTGACCCCCTACGAGGAGGGCGGGGTGGACGAGATCCACGCCGTCTACACCCGTATGGAGTCGATGCTGACGCAGTCGCCGCGCGTGCGCCGCCTGCTGCCGCTGGAGGTCGTCGAGGGCGTCTCCGAGCTGGGGGAGCACGACCACATCCCCCAGTACGACTTCGAGCCGGACGCCGAGACGGTGCTGGACGAGGTCATGCCCGTCTACGTCCGTAGCCGTGTGTGGTTCTACCTGCTGCAGTCGGCTGCCTCCATCCTGGCCAGCCAGCAGCGGGCCATGAAGTCGGCCACCGACAACGCGAACCAACTCATCGAATCCCTGACGCGCGAGGCCAACCAGGCGCGCCAGGCCGAGATCACCCAGGAAATCACCGAGATCGTCGGTGGCGCCAGCGCGCTCGCCGAGTCGAGCGCCCAGGACTGAGGCGAGAGAGGCAACCATGACCCTGACTGCTGAGAACCCCACGACGACCTCGACGGGCGTCGGACGCGTCGCGCGCGTCATCGGCCCGGTGGTGGACGTCGAGTTCCCCGCCGACCAGATGCCCGACATCATGAACGCGCTCAAGATCAAGATCGACGCGGGCGAGCTCTCCCGCGAGATCACCGCCGAGGTCGCGCTCCACGTGGGCGACAACATCGTGCGCGCCATCTCCCTGAAGCCCACCGACGGCATGCGCCGCGGTACCGAGGTGACCGACACCGGTGCACCGATCTCGGTGCCCGTCGGCGACGTGACCAAGGGCCGCGTGTGGAACGTGACCGGTGACTGCCTCAACGAGGACATCTCCGGCATCGAGATCGCCGAGCGCTGGCCGATCCACCGTCCCGCCCCGAAGTTCGAGGACCTCGAGCCGAAGACGGAGATGCTGGAGACCGGCATCAAGGTGCTCGACCTGCTGACCCCCTACGTCAAGGGTGGCAAGATCGGCCTGTTCGGTGGCGCCGGCGTCGGCAAGACCGTCCTGATCCAGGAGATGATCTTCCGTATCGCCCACAACTTCGGTGGCACCTCGGTGTTCGCCGGCGTGGGGGAGCGCACCCGTGAGGGCAACGACCTCATCCACGAGATGATCGAGGCCGGCGTCATGAAGGACACCGCGCTGGTGTTCGGCCAGATGGACGAGCCGCCCGGCACCCGTCTGCGCGTCGCCCTGTCCGCGCTGACCATGGCGGAGTACTTCCGCGATGTGCAGAACCAGGACGTGCTGTTGTTCATCGACAACATCTTCCGGTTCACCCAGGCCGGTTCCGAGGTCTCCACGCTGCTGGGCCGCATGCCCTCGGCCGTGGGCTACCAGCCGAACCTGGCCGACGAGATGGGTCAGCTCCAGGAGCGCATCACCTCGACGCGTGGCCACTCCATCACCTCGATGCAGGCCATCTACGTGCCGGCCGATGACTACACCGACCCGGCACCGGCGACGACCTTCGCCCACCTGGACGCCACCACCGAGCTCTCCCGTGACATCGCGTCGCGTGGTCTGTACCCGGCCGTGGATCCGCTGACGTCGACCTCCCGCATCCTCGACCCGCAGTTCGTGGGCCAGGACCACTACGACACTGCCACGCGCGTCAAGCAGATCCTCCAGCGCAACAAGGAGCTGCAGGACATCATCGCCATCCTCGGTGTCGACGAGCTGTCCGAAGAGGACAAGATCGTCGTGGGTCGTGCGCGTCGCATCCAGCAGTTCCTCAGCCAGAACACCTACATGGCCACCAAGTTCACCCAGATCGAGGGTTCGACGGTTCCGCTGGCGGACACCATCGCGGCCTTCAAGATGATCTGTGACGGCGAGGTCGACCACATCGCCGAGCAGGCCTTCTTCAACGTGGGTGGCATGGACATGGTCATGGAGAACTGGGACCGCATTCAGAAGGAAGGCTGAGCATGGCGTTGGACTCCAGCCCGCTGCGGGTCGAGGTGGTCAGCGCCGACGGGCTCATCTGGGAAGGTGACGCCGAATCCGTCATCGCGCGTACCACCGAGGGTGACCTCGGCATCATGTCGCACCACGAGCCGTTCTTCGGCGTCCTGGTCCCGAGCGCCGTGGAGGTGCTCTCGACCGAGGGTCGTCGCGAGATCATCGCGGTGGACGGTGGCTTCATCTCCGTGGCCGAGAACCGGGTCTCGCTCCTGAACGCCTACGCCCGGCTCGCCGGGGAGATCGATCAGGCCGCTGCCGAGCAACAGCTCAACGAGGCGCAGTTGGCCTTGGAGAAGGGCGATGTCAGCACCGAGACCATGCAGAAGTACCATCGGGCCAGCGCCCAGGTACGGGCCGCGCAGAAGGCCGCTGGACGCCACTGACTGACGAACGGGAGTCAGGGTGCCCGACTGGTGGAGTTGGACCGCACTTGCGGTCGGCCTACTGGTCGTGTGCGCCCTGGCTCCCGTTGTCGGTCTCATCATCCGACGCCGCTGGCTGTCCGGTCGCGGCCGTGTCTTCGCCTGCTCGTTGCGGGTTCCGCCCGGGGGGTGGGTCCTGGGCCTGGCCCGGTTTCGGGACGAGGACCTGGAGTGGTACCGGGTGTTCAGCCTCTCGCTGCGCCCCAAGCACGTCTTCCATCGCAACGGGACCCAGGTGGTGCGGGTGCGCCAACCGGACGCCGCCGAGGCGTCCGAACTCTACGACGGGCACGTCGTCACCGAACTCGGTGGTGACCACGCCGGCTGGTTGCTGGCGATGGCCCGCCCCGACCTGACCGCGTTCTCGAGCTGGACCGAGGCCGGAGCGCCGGGCGGTCCGGGCGGCTCCTTCCGGGGCTGAGGTTCAGTCCGCCTGCTGCTGGGAGCGGGTGATCTTGTCGCGTTGACGCTGGGCGCGTTCGCCCACCGGCTCGCGGTCCTTGCCCGGCACCCACAAGACATCGCCCACGTCGACGTTGGCGACGCGACCCAGGATGAACAACAGGTCTGAGAGGCGGTTGAGGTAGGTGATCGCCAGCTTGTTGACCCCGCCGGGCTCCTCGCCGCTGGCCTCCTCGAAGCCGTACTGTTCGGCGGCCGCCCACGCGGCCCGCTCGGCCCGACGCACCACGGTGCGCGCGAGGTGCAGGTAGGCGCCCCCGGGCGTCCCCCCGGGGAGGATGAAGCTGACCAGGTCAGGCAGGCCGTCGGAGAACTCGTCGCACCAGGCCTCGAGGCGGTCCACCTCGGCCTGGGTGATGCGTAGCGGCTCCCACTTCGGCTCGGCGACCAGGGGGTTGGACAGGTCGGCGCCGAGGTCGAACAGCTCGTTGCTGATGGCACGCAACACCTCGGCGACCGGCTCGGGGAGCCCACCCAGGGTGATCGCCAGGCCCACGGTGGCGTTGGCCTCGTCGACGTGCCCGTAGGCCTCGACGCGCAGGTCGGTCTTGCGGGCGGTCGACAGGTCCGAGAGGCGGGTCGTGCCGGCGTCCCCGGTGCGGGTGTAGATGCGCGTCAAGTTGACCATGCGATCAGCCTATGTGAAGTTGGGCGGGTGATCACCCGCCTGCAGGCCGCCGTTGCGGTCCCCTTCGTGTCCCTCGCCCTGGCCGGTTGCGCCGTCACCGCCCCCACGGCCACAGCACCGGTCTCGGACGGCGGCACGGACGCGGCACCGGGCACCGTGTCGTGCACCTACCGAACGGGTGGGACGCCGGCCAAGCCGGTGGACCCGCCGTCGGGGGAGAACGTGCCGGCCACCGGCGAATCCAGTGTGGTGATCGACTTCGGGGACGCGCAGGTCAACGTCGAGCTCGACCGCGCCGCCGCCCCGTGCACCGTGCACTCGTTCGAGAACCTGGTGGCCCAGGGCTACTACAACGACTCCGAGTGCCACCGCTTGTCGACCCAGGGCATGTTCATCCTGCAGTGCGGTGACCCGACCGCTACCGGACGCGGTGGCCCCGGCTACACGTTCGACGACGAGCTCGAGGCCACGACCGGCTACCCCGCGGGCGTCCTCGCCATGGCGAACGCAGGGGCGAACACCAACGGGTCCCAGTTCTTCTTCGTCTACGCCGACACCCCGCTGGACACCGACTACACCGTCTTCGGGCGCCTGGACGAGGCCAGCAACCAGGTCATCGCCGACCGCGCCTTCCAGGGCCATGACGCCAGCAACCCCGACGGGACCGGCCGGCCGAACCTGCCCACCGTGATCAAGTCGGTCACCAGCGGCTGACGCTGCGGCGTCGGGCTCACCGCCCGAGTTCGGGCCGCAAGCTGGCCAGGAACATGCCCAACGCCTGGCTGACGGCCTCGGGCTGGTCGGCGTGCAGCCAGTGCCCGGCGTTCTTGATGGTCACCAGGCGGGTGCGCGGGAACAGCTCCTTCATCGGGCCGATGTGCTCGTCGGTGACGTAGCCCGAATCCCCACCCCGCAGCCACAACACGGGGCCGTCGTAGACGCCCCGGACGCCGGCGGGCCACCCGGAGATCAACGGCAGGGCGTCGGCCAGGAGGTCCAGGTCGGCCAGCCAGTGCCAACCGCCGCCCTTGCGCCGGTGCAGGTTCTGCAGCAGGAAGGCCCGGACGCCCGGGTCGCGGATCTGGTCGGCGAGGGCCGCATCGGCGTCCTCCCGGCTCGAGATCGCCTCCAGGGGGAGGTCCTGCAGGGCACCGATCAACCGCTGGAAGCCGTAGCCGTGGCTGGAGTCGTCGGGGGCGATGTCCAGCACCACGAGGCCACGCACCAGGTCGGGGTGCCGCAGGGCCAGCGCCATCGCGGTCTTGCCGCCCATCGAATGTCCCACCACCGTCGCGGCACCGGACGAGCCCACGCGCTCGCGCAGGTCGGCGGCCACGGCGTCCGCCATGCTCGCGTAGCCGAAGCTGCCGGTGCGGGAGCTGCGGCCGTGGTTGGGCAGGTCGTAGAGCAGCCCCGGGTCGGTGTCCGCGACCGCCTTGGCGATCGTGGCGAGGTTCTTGCCCTGGCCCAGCAGCCCGTGCAGGTAGGCGACGCGTGGCGTCCCCGTCCCGATCCGGGTGGTGTGCAGGTGCAGCGGCTCGTCCACGTCAGCGCCTCCGATTCCAACAGGCGGTGTGCCAGTGCCGGCGCGCGTCCACCGGCGAGCTCGTCCCCAGCCCGGGCGTCCGGGGCCACGCGACGACATGGGCGCTGCCCGCGGGAACGACGCGGTGGCAGTCGGGACAGGTGTAGTCCTTCTCCGAGCGGTTCGCCACCAAGGGTTGCACCACCCACTCGCCGTCGCGCTTGCTCTCGGCGCGGGTGAAGCTCGTCGACAGCGGGCGCGGGGTCCGTAGGTGCTTGCTGGGACGTCGAGCCATGTCCCGAAGCCTAGAGGGTAGGCTCACCGGGTGCGTCTCATCATTGCCCGCTGCCAGGTCGACTATGCCGGGCGACTGGCGGCACACCTGCCCATGGCGAACCGCCTGATCCTGCTCAAGGCCGACGGTTCCATCTCGATCCATGCCGACGATCGGGCCTACAAGCCGCTGAACTGGATGAACCCGCCGTGCACCATCGTGATGCGCGACGCCGACCCCGACGTCGAGGACGAGGCGACCCTCAGCCAGGTCTGGGAGGTCCAGAACAAGGACGCGGACAAGCTGGTCATCTCGATCGCCGAGGTGCTGCACGACTCCAGCCACGAGTTGGGCGTCGACCCGGGCCTGGTCAAGGACGGCGTCGAGGCGCACCTGCAGGCCCTGCTCGCCGACAACCCGGACACGTTCGGGGTGGGGTGGTCGCTGGTGCGGCGCGAGCACATGACCGCGATCGGTCCGGTGGACATCCTCTTCCGTGATGCCGCCGGCGCCCACGTGGCCGTGGAGGTCAAGCGGCGCGGGGAGATCGACGGGGTCGAGCAGCTCTCCCGCTACCTCGAGTTGTTGAACGCCGATCCCCACCTGCGGCCGGTCCAGGGCGTGTTCGCCGCCCAGCAGATCAAGCCGCAGGCCAAGGTGGTGGCGGCCGCGCGGGGCATCACCTGCGTGACCGTCGACTACGACGCCCTGCGCGGGATGGACGACGCCGAGGACCGGCTCAGGCGCGGTCGAGGGCCGGCACGAGCACCTCGCGGTACAGCAGCAGCAGCGAGGCGACGGTGGGGATGGCGAGCAGCGCACCCGCGATACCGAACAGGATGCCGCCGGACAGCGCGGCGAGCACGATCAGGGGGCCGGGCACATTGACCGACTTCGAGAAGATCCGCGGCTGCAACAGGTAGGCGTCGACCTGCTGGTAGAGCAGGAAGAACCCCAGGGTGATGAAGCCCGTCGTGGTGTTGTTCGAGAACGCCACCAACGACACGATCAGCATCGAGATCGTCGGCCCCACCAATGGGATGAACGCGAACATGGCCACGACGACCGACAGGGCCAGCGACAGTGACCCCAGCCCCACGGCGTTGAGGAAGACGAAGGCGGACCCGGTGGCCAGCAGCACCACGGTGAACAGCCCCGACATGTAGCCACCGATGCGGCGGAACATCTCCCCGGCCAGGTACTTCACGCGCGGACGTCGCGACGCGGGCGCGAGCTGGTAGATCGTCTCCTTGATCGCGGGCAGCGAGGCGAGGAACCACAGCATCAGCACCAACGTCACGACGACGCTGAACACGATGTTGGCGATCGCGGCGCCCGCGCCCATGATGCCGCCGAACAGGCCCTCCACCCAGGCGCCCGAGGTCAGCACCTGGCTGATCCGGTTGATCACGTTGAACTGCCGGTCGAAGTCGGCGACCTGTTCGTTCTCCCGCAGACCCTGCAGGTAACTGGGTGCATTCTGGATCAGGATGTTGACCTGCTCGGTCAGCAGCGGCAGGACGGCCCACGCGCCCAGCACCATGAGCACCACCAGTGACAGGGCCACGATGGCGACGGCCAGCCCCCGGGGGGCCCCGCTGCGGTGCAGGTTCTCCACCAAGGGGTTCAGGCCGAGGGCCAGGAAGAGCGAGAGGACGCCCAGCACCAGCACTCCCTGCAGGGCCACGACGGCACCCAGCAGGCCGAAGGCGACCAGGCCGCCGAGGGTGATCAGGAACCCGATCTGGAAGGGGGAGCGGTACAGCAGGCTCGTCGGGCCGGACGCCGCGGCCGCGACGGCGAGCTCCCGGTCGGGGTCGGCGGGGGTCAGTTGGCTCCCGCGACGCAGGCGACGCCACCACGTGCGCGGCGGCGTCGTGCTCACCGTGGGGGGAGCCTCCGGCGCGGCCGGACGGGGCGCCTCAGGCGGCGTGGGGGAGGACGCGGCGGGTTCGGGGGTGGTACCGCGCGGAGCGCTCGAGGGCTCCGGGAGCGGGCCCTGGGTCACGAACCGTCCCGACCCTCGTGCTCGTCGCCACCCTCGTGACCCTCGTGTGCCTCATGCTCCGGGGCGTCCACCGGGCCGTCCACGTCCGGATCCGCCCCGGCCTGCGGCTCAGCCACCAGCTCTGCAGGGATCGGACCGGTCAGCTCGTCCTCGGGGAACTCACTCGCGGTCTCGGTCGCGAAGCTCGACAACTGGGCGAGCTGGGTGAGCAGGGCCTGCTTGCGCTGGCGCAGGTGGCGGCTCTCGCGCTTCAACTGCTCGTTGCGGGCCACGAGGTCGGTGTCGGTCTGCGACAGCTTGAGGTCGGCCTCGGCACGCGCCTGGTCGACGATGGCGGCAGCCTCGGTGATCGCGGCGGCCTTGATGTCCTCAGCTTCGGCGTAGGCGGCCTGCTGGCGCCCGCGCACCTCCTCGCTCGCCTGGGTGAGCGCGGCCATCAGGGCGTCGGAGCGCTCCTTGGCCTGGGCGGTCGCCGCCGACATCTGCTCGGTCAGGTCGGCCTGCTCGCGATGCAGGGCGGCCAGCGCCTCCTCCCGCTCGGCGGCGAAGGCGGCTCGGGCGTCGGCGACCTCGCGGGCAGCCCGCTCCGTCAGCGCCTCGGCCTCGCGGCGGGCCTCGTCCAGCAGGGCTGCAGCCTTCTGCTCGGCATCAGCCACGACGGTGGCGCGGTGCTGGTCAGCGGCCTCACGCAACCCGGCAGCCTCGGCGCGGGCGGCGTCCAACTCGGACGTCGTCTGGCGCCCCAGGTCCTCCCGCAGCACGCGCAGCGAGGCGATCCCTTCCTGGCGGGCGTCCTCGGCGCCCTGGGCGGCGGTGTCCCGGACGCGGTCGGCCTCGGCCTGGGCGTCCTGCAGCAGCGCCTGGGCGCGGGACTGGGCCGACTGGACCAGGTCGCCGGCCTGGGCCTCGGCCACCTTGAGCAGGTTCGCGGTGTGGGCGCCCAGCTTGCTGAAATCGGTGTCGTCGACGCGCAGGTTGGCGGCGGTCAGCTCACGCTGCACCTCGCGCATCTGGTGCTTGGCCAGGGACAACTGCCGCTCGAGCTCGCGGATGTAGTCGTCGACGGCCTTCTTGTCGTAGCCGAGCATCGCGTTGGGGAAGCCACGGACCGCGCTGGCGTTCTGGTCGAACAGGTCGAGGCCGTGCTGCTCTTGCTCGTTGGTCACCGGAGTGTCCTCTCAGACTCACGTGGGGTGGAGATGCCCCGATCGTACCCCGCGCGACCGACAGTTCACGGTCCGGTGGGCCCGCCGACACGCCGACGACGAGCCCACCGCGTCCGTGTCAGTGGGTGCTGTCAGCGGCGGGCTCGACCAGCTCCAGCAGGACGCCGCCGGTGCTCTTCGGGTGCGCGAACTGGATGCGCGAGCCACCGGTGCCGATCTTCGGCTCGTCGTAGAGCAGGGTCACGCCGCGCTCACGCAGGGTGGCGCACACGGCGTCCATGTCCTTGACGCGGTAGGCGAGCTGCTGGATGCCACCGCGTCCGCCGTTCTTCTCCAGCCACTTGCCGATCGTGGAGGTCGGCGAGAGGGGGGCCAGGAGCTGGATCTGGGCGTTCTCGACGTGCTGGTCGCCGGTGCCGAGCATGGCCTCCTCGACGCCCTGCTCCTCGTTGGTCTCGCGGTGCAGCACGCGCCACCCGAACACCTCGGTGTGGAGCTTGATGGCCTCATCCAGGTTCGGGACGGCGAGGCCGACGTGGTCGATGCAAACAAACAGGTCAGAGTTGTCCATGACTCCTGATTCTTCCACGCTTCGGGAGCGAGCGTGCAGGCCGGCCGGACGCCGACGTCACGGCGCGGCGTGGGGGCGTGGCGGACGCCCGTACGGCAAACTGGCCTGCGTACCATCGATCGATCCGTACCATCGATCGACCAGACTTCCCCCTGGAGGCCGCCATGGGTAAATGGATCCGCACGGTCCTGCTCGCCCTTTTGTTGATGTTCGCCATCTTCTACCTCTACACGCGCCCGGAGGCGGCTGCGGACTTCGTGAAGTTCGTCTTCGGCATCTTCGACTCGATCAGGCGGTTCTTCGACACCCTCGCCCGGGGCTGACGTGAGCGTGCTGTCGCGATTCCTGCGCCCGGAGGCGTCGCGTCGCATGCTGGTGGACGAGGGCGAGTACATCGTCGACGAAGTGATGCGCCACTGGGTGACGCGCGTGGTGCCCAGCCTGGTCGTCATCGCCGGCATCCTGTGTTGCGCCGCGATGCCGTGGCTGGGCTCCGGCTGGTGGGTGGGGCTTCTGTTGGGCCTGGGCCTGGGCGGCTACGGGTTTTACCGTCTCCACCTGGAGTTCATGGATCGCTTCGTGATCACCAACATGCGGGTGTTCCGTGTCGACGGCATCGTCGACCAACACATGGCCACCATGCCGATCGCGCGCATCCTCGACATCTCGGTGCGCCAGACGTTCCTGGGGCAGTTGCTGGGCTATGGGCACTTCGTCTTCGAGTCCGCGGCCCAGGACCAGGGGCTCAAGCGCATCAACTACGTCCCGGACATCGAACGCCGCGACCTCACCATCCAAAGGGTCATCCAGCGCGCCGGCCTGCGTGCCCGGATGAAGCCCATCGAGGAGGACGAGGACGGCGCCTGAGCCTGCGCGAGGGGCCCTCGCGCAGGCTCCCGCGGCTCAGCCGAGGACGGCGTCCACGACCTCCTTGGCCTCCTTCTGCACCTCGGCCAGGTGGTCGGATCCCTTGAAGGACTCGGCATAGATCTTGTAGACGTCCTCGGTCCCCGACGGGCGGGCCGCGAACCAGGCGTTCTCGGTCACGACCTTGAGGCCGCCGATGGCTGCGCCGTTGCCCGGCGCCTCGGTCATCTTGGCCACGATCGCCTCGCCCGCCAGCTCGGTCGCCGTGACGTCGGCGGGGGAGAGCTGGCCGAGCTTGGCCTTCTGCTCGCGGTTGGCCGGGGCGTCGATGCGGGCGTAGGCGGTCTGCCCGAACTCGGCCTCGAGCTCGGCGTAGTGCTGCGAGGGCGTCTTGCCGGTGACGGCGAGGATCTCCGAGGCGAGCAGGTCGAGGATGATGCCGTCCTTGTCGGTCGTCCAGGTCTTGCCGTCCATGGTCAGGAAGGACGCCCCGGCCGACTCCTCGCCGCCGAAGCCGATCGAGCCGTCGGACAGGCCCGGGACGAACCACTTGAAGCCCACGGGCACCTCGACGAGCTTCTTGCCCAGCTTGCGGGCCACGTTGTCGATCATCGAGCTGGACACCAGCGTCTTGCCGATACCGGCCTCGGGGCTCCACCCGTCGCGATGGCTGAACAGGTACTGGATCGCCACGGCCAGGTAGTGGTTCGGGTTCATGAGCCCGGCGTCCGGGGTGACGATGCCGTGGCGGTCGGCGTCCGCGTCGTTGCCGTGGGACAGGTCGAAGGTGTCGCGGTTGGCGATCAGGGACGCCATGGCGTGCGGGCTGGAGCAGTCCATGCGGATCTTGCCGTCCCAGTCCAGGGTCATGAACGGCCACGCCGGGTCGACCACGCGGTTGATCACGGTGAGGCCGAGGTCCAGCTTGTCGGCGATGTACTCCCAGTACTGGACGGCTGCGCCGCCCATCGGGTCTGCGCCGATGTTCAGGCCGGCGCCCCGGATGGCGTCGAGGTTGATGATGGTGGCCAGGTCGGTGCAGTAGGGCGTCCGGTAGTCGTGGCGCGTGATCTCACTGGCGGCGCGCTCGTACGGCGTCCGCTTGATCGCGGTCCAGTCGGCCATGAGCTCGTTGGCGCGCGCCGCGATGACCTTGGTCGCATCGGAGTCGGCCGGCCCACCGTGGGGCGGGTTGTACTTGAAGCCGCCGTCAGTGGGCGGGTTGTGGGACGGGGTGACCACGATGCCGTCGGCGCGGGGGCCGTCGTTGTCGCGGTTGTACACGATGATCGCCCGCGACACCGCCGGCGTCGGGGTGTACTCGTCCTCGCGCTCGGCGCGCACGTCGACCCCGTTGGCGTGCAGGACCTCGAGAGCCGACTTCCACGCCGGCAGGGACAGGCCGTGGGTGTCCTTGCCGATGAACAGCGGGCCGGTGATGCCCTGGGAGGCCCGGTACTCGACGATCGCCTGGGTGGTCGCCACGATGTGGGCCTCGTTGAAGGCGGTCTTGAACGAGGAGCCGCGGTGGCCCGAGGTGCCGAAGGCGACCATCTGGTCGGGGTTGGCCGGATCCGGCACGAGGTCGTAGTACGCGGCGATCAGGTCGTCGACGTTGATGAGATCTTCCGGCAGCGCGAGCTGCCCTGCGCGAGCGTGAACCATGCCCCCATCTTGCCGCGTGGGCGGACGCCGTGGGTCGGGTTCGAGACGATTGGGACAGGAGTGGAAGAATGGCGGCCATGACTTCTGTGCCCTTCCGTGGTGGAGCGATCGACCTGTCAGCCCTCAAGCCCGCCCCGCCGGCCCCGACCGGGGCCGTGTGGTGGGTGGAGGCCGACGAGCGCAGCTTCGAGTCCTACCTCGGGTTGTCGATGCAGCACCCGCTGGTGGTCGAGTTCTGGTCGCCGCGCGCGCCGAACGCCGCGCAGATGTCGGCCGACCTGAAGGAGATCGCGAACCAGGCGGCCGGCAGCTTCCTGCTGGTCCGGGTCAACGTGGACGAGGCGCCCGGCCTCGCCCAGGCGTTGCAGGTGACCGCGGTCCCGATGGTGGTCGGGGTGATCGGGGGGCAGTTGGCGCCCATGTTCCAGGGCACCACCTCGAAGGAGGAGGCCAAGGCGGTCATCGACCAGTTGGTCTCGCTGGCCGCGCAGAACGGCCTGTCCGGGCGCGCCCAGCCCGTGTTGCCCGAGGGTGAGCAGGCGGACGCCGCGGGTCCCGACCCGCGTTTCGCCGCGGCCGACGCCGCCCTGGAGCGCGGCGACTTCGCCGCCGCGGTGGAGGAGTTCGACAAGCTCCTGGCCGCCAACCCCGCCGACGCCGAGGCGTCCGCAGGCAAGGCCCAGGCCAGCCTGATGGT
Source organism: Propionibacteriaceae bacterium (assembly GCA_030539405.1). GTDB lineage: Bacteria > Actinomycetota > Actinomycetes > Propionibacteriales > Propionibacteriaceae > Propioniciclava. The sequence goes on along the minus strand of JAUNSA010000033.1, from coordinate 895 downwards.
GCGCCTGGGCGGGGCGAACGCCGCCGACATCCAGGCGAAGGCGGACGCCGACCCGGCCGACGTGGACGCCCAGATGGCCATGGCCGACCTCGAGGTCGCCTCCGGCCATCTCGAGCCCGCCTTCGCCCGGCTCGTGAACGCGGTCCGGCTCACCTCCGGGGCCGAGCGTGAGTCCGCCCGGAGCCGGCTGCTGGAACTGTTCGAGACCGTCGGTGCCACCGATCCTGCCGTGCTCCAGGCGCGCCGGGACCTGATGAGCGCCCTGTTCTGAGGCTCAGTCCTCGGTGCCGCGGACGTGGGCCCGAAGCGTCGCGTGCTCACCGGGGGCCGTGGGCGTGATCCGGTAGGGGCCTACGGCCGCTCCGCCGGGACTCTCGACGACCACCTCAGAGCCGTGCACGAGGTTGAGGACATGGACCGTCCCGCGGGTGTCGTGGTCGACGGGTCCGGTGAACCAGTGGCGCGTGGTCTCGATGAACTCGAGTTCGTGCAGCCCGGTGACCTCGGATCGCCATCCCGGCCCCGATCCACGGGGCTCAACCCGATGGAGTAGTTCGCGGGCGACCCAGGCTTCGCGCCGCGACCAGTCGATGTTGGCGAAGGCGTGGTCCAGGTGGACGGGGCGGGGGAGACCGTCCAGGCCCGTGCGCCCCCAGTCCCACATCTTGAAGGTGAAGATGTAGGGCGTGGCCGAGATCTCCAGGGTCATGCTGCCCGCGCCCGAGCAGTGCACCGTCCCGGACGGGATGAGCACGTGGTCGTGGCGCTCCACCGGCCAGCGGGCGACGAAGTCGTCTGCGGGGAACGTCGGCCCGCCGGCCTGGGCCGAGCGCAGGGCCCAGCGCATGGTGTCCGGGTCGGTGTCCTCCCGCAGCCCCAGGTAGACGATCGCGTC
>JAUNSA010000172.1 GCA_030539405.1 Propionibacteriaceae bacterium | reverse complement strand
GCGGCCCTGACTGCGACGGCTTGAGCTGCGACCTGCTCGGCGATGCGGGTCGGGGACGTTGCCGGACGCCGGGACCGGGGTTCCAACGCTGCCGCCTGCCCCTCCTCCCGCACGCGTTTGCGTAGCTCGTAGAACGACTTGCGGGAGATGCCGTACTCGGCGCAGAACGTCGACACAGCGCCACGCGGAGCGTCCACGGGCCAACAGGCAATCGCGAGGCGGACAGCAGGATCGATGGGTTCATTGGCGGCCATCGCCCAACCCTGCCGGGGAAGTGTCACCACCTGACCGCGCTGAACTGTCACCGATGTCCTGATACAGAACTGTCACCGATGTCCTGCGACATAACAGATTACCCCGAAATCTGCGACAAGCTCATCCGCTGGCATGAGTTCGGTCCACGGCGGTTGTTGAGCAGCCTTCAGGGCGCTCCACCCGGTGCTACTGGTAGTGGGTCCACATCCTCAGCACGTGGACGACGCGTTCGTCGGGAACGACTTCGTAGACGAGGCGGTGCTGGATGTTGATCCTTCGGGAGTAGCAGCCTGCGAGGTCACCGACCAGCTTTTCGTACCGCGGGGGCGTGGCGAACGGGTCTTCGGCCAGGACCGCGAGGAGCTCCTGCGCCTTCTTCTTCAGCCCCGACGAAGCCAGCTTCTTGGCGTCCTTCTGTGCCTGGCGGGAGTAGACCAGCGTCCAGGGGGTGCTGCTCACCAGTCCAGCTCGGTGGAGCCGGCTTCGATGCCCTCAGCACGGGCCTCGCGCAGCGATGCGGACAGCCCGGGCACCGACTCCAGGAACAAGGTCTCCTGGATTGCCCGCCAGTCCTCCTCTCCGATGAGCACGGCGTTGCCCCGCTGACCGGTGATGGTCAGCGGCTCGGACTCCTCGTTGACCTGGTCGATCAGCCGGTACAGGTTCGCCCGGGCCGAGGTTGCGGTCACTGCAGTCATGGTCTGGCACCTCCACCGCAACCGTACGTCATCCCGTACGCAAGGGCAAGGTGTCGCCCGGCTTGCGCGGGACGAACTCATGCCAGGTCATGAGATTGGCACCCGACTACCCCGAAATCTGCGCCAAGCTCATCCGCTGGCATGAGTTCGGTCCGCGGCGGTGTGGGAGTCGGCCCACCGCAACCCGAGACTCAGACCGGGGTGGCTCGACCCACCCGCCACCAGGGGATGATGGCCAACAGCAGCATGCAGCCGGTCAGGAAGAACGCCCAGCCGAAGCCGAAGACGTCGGCGATCAGGCCGGCCAACAACGTCCCGGCGATGGAGCCCAGGTCGGTCGACATCGAGAACGTGGACAGCGCCTGGCCGCCGTTGCGGTCCGCGCCGATGATGTCGGCCAGCATCGCCTGCGAGGCGGGCTGGATCATGGACGCCCCCACCCCCGTGAGCACCGACAGGCCCAGGAACACCGGCAACGAGGTCGACCAGCCGAAGACCAGGGTGGTCACGCCGGTGATCAGCAACCCGACCATCAGCACCGGCCGCCGGCCCAGGGCGTCCACCATGCGCCCGGTGAACTGTTGGGCGATCACATTGCCGACCGCCATCAACGTCAGCGCGATGCCCGCCATGGGCGCGCCGATCGTGGGGACGTGGGCGGCCAGCAACGGTACGAGGGCGATTCGGACGCCGAAGGTCGCCCATCCGTTCGCGAACCCCGACACCAGCAGCGCCCGGTAGTGCGGCAGGGCCATGGCCTCGTTCAGGGTCATCCGCGGTCGGACATCGGTGACGGCGGGGTCGCGCGGTGCCTCGCGCAGGAACACCAGCACCACCAGCAGCGCCAGCACGACGGTGCCGCCGTAGATCGCGAAGGCGATCCGGTAGCCCAACACGGCCAGGAAGGTGCCCAGGATCGGCCCGATGATGTTGCCCAACAGGAACGCCGACCCGTACAGCGCGGACGTCCGGCCCCGTGCCGTGGGCGGCGCCAGCCGGACGATCAGCCCCATCGAGGACACCGTGAACGTCACCGACCCGATGCCGCCGAGTCCGCGCCAGAGCAGCAGGTCCCAGTAGCCGGCGGCGATGGCGCACAGGAACGAGCTGATCGCCACGACCGCGAGTCCGGCGATGTACATCCAGCGCTCACCGAACCGCCCGATGAGCAGGCCTGCCCCGGGCGCGAACACCATCCTGGTCAGGGCGAACACCGTCACGATGGCGGACGCCGCGGCGACGCCCACGTCGAAGCTGGCCGCGTACTGGGGCAGGATCGGCGCGATGATGCCGAAGCCGAGCGCGATCACGAAGGCTGCGACCACCAGCACCCAGATCTCGCGGGGCACGGCGACCCGCGCCTGCCTCTCAGCCATGCCGGTCATCTCCCTGAAGTAGCACGTCACGAACGGGTTCGTGTGCCCCGCCAGCGTAGGGCACCGTCCGGCGGCGCTGTCGCCCATGCCCGAGTCAGGAGTACCTTGGCGACATGACCACGCTTGTCCTCACGGTGATCGGCGGCGACCGGTCCGGCATCGTCAGTTCGCTCGCCGACGTCGTGGCGCGCCACGACGGCAACTGGGATCGCAGCCAGATCGCCGAACTGGCGGGGGCCTTCGCCGGCATCATCATCGTCTCCGTCCCCGCCGACCGAACCGCCGCCCTCCGGGCCGACCTGGAGGCGCTGCCCGACCTCACGCTGGCCATCCACGAGGCGGACGCCGCCGCCGTCGATGAGCCCACCGACCACCTGAGCGTCGAGCTGTTGGGCAACGACCGCCCCGGCCTGGTCAAGGAGCTCACCGCCGTCTTCGCCGCCCACGGGCTGTCGATCGAGCAGTTCGAGTCCGGGTCGTTCGACGCGCCGATGGCGGGCGGACGCCTCTTCGAGGCCCTGTTGGTGGTCCCGATCGGGCCGGACGCCGACCTGGACGCCCTGCGCGCCGACCTGGAGCGGCTGGCGCTGGAGCTCATGGTCGACATCGCCGTCCGGGCCCAGGACGACTGAGGGGATGGCGTCCGACAGCCTCGACCAGGTCCATGACTCGCGGGCCGGTCTGCCGGCCGCCATCGGGGTCGCGCTGAGCGCCTTCTTCCTGTTCGGGTTGATGTGGACGCCCGTCGGCCTGGCCGTGCTCGTGGCGTCCATCGGCTACGCCTGGGTGGTCAGCAAGCCGCTGGCCCAGGACCTCATCCTGATCGGGATCGGCCTGTGCGCGGTCGCGACCACGTCGGTGAAGGCCGACATCAGTTGGCCGCGCTTCTTCGCGATCGGCGCAGCGCTGGCGGCCGCGGTGGCGCTGCCGTTCCTCATGGACCGCTTCGTCTACCGCCGCGAGGTGATCCGCTTCCCGTGGCGGGGCGGGCAGGCGTGGACGGGCGTCCAGAAGTTCTACCTGCTGCTCGTGCCGTTCCTGGCCTGGCTGATCCTGCCGTTCTACTTCATCACGTCGGGGGCGTACGAGAACTGGCCGGCCATCCACGAGCCCAGCGAGTACGCGCGGTTCTTCGTCGGCGTGAATGCGGTCGGCACCTGGGATGAACTGTTCTTCATCTGCACCTGCTTCGTGCTGCTGCGCCGCCACTTCCCGATGTGGCAGGCCAACCTGCTGCAGGCGGTGATCTTCGTCTCGTTCCTGTGGGAGCTCGGCTACCAGCAGTGGGGTCCGCTGCTCACGTTCCCGTTCGCGTTGCTGCAGGGCTACATCTTCACCAAGACCCGCTCGCTGACCTATGTCGTGATCGTGCACCTGCTGTTCGACGCCATCGTCTTTCTCGCGATCGTGCACGCCCACGACCGCAGCTTCTTCCCGTTCTTCCTCTACTGACCGGGCTCTACTGAACGGCCATCAGCCCCCGCCGTCAGCGCAGGAGGCCCGCCAGGAAGGTGGCGTCCTTGGAGTAGTTCTCGGCGTCCAGCAGCAGCTTGTCGTTCTTGCGGGCCATGCCGTGGGAGTGCGTGAAGCTCGCCAGGTCCTCCAGCCGCTCGACGATCACCTCGAGCAGTTCGGGCACGGTGGCGTCCGACCCGTACGCGCGCAGCGCGAGCTCCAGGCGTGCCGACAGGTCGATGGGCAGGTCGGGGGCGTCGGGGTTGGAGGGTCGCATCAGCGGCACCATCCGGTAGCAGAGATAGCCCAGGTCCCACAGGCGGGGGCCGGGGGCCGCGAAGTCCCAGTCGATCACGCCGACGAGCTCGTGGTCGCGGAAGACCATGTTGTAGGGGGCGAAATCGTTGTGGCAGATGACCTCGGCCGGCTTGCGGGGGGCCGAGCGCCAGTGCGGATCGGGGTCGGTGTAGCCCTCGGTCGCGTCGTGCAGCTGGCGCAGCCACTTCGCGGCACGCTTGAGCACGGCGTCCTCATAGACCCACTCCGGCAGCGGGTAGGTCGGCACCTTCCCCTTCAGGTAGGTGAGGGCCTCGCGGCCGTCCTTCGTCCAGCCCTGCGGCTCGGGCACCCAGTCGAGGCCCTGCTCGCCGAGGTGGGTCAGCAACCGGTGGATCGTTGCCGTCCACGGACCGGCCTCACGGAGGACCTGCCCCCCGAGGCGGGCCACTTCGGTCATGTGGCCGCCCTCGAGCGGCTTCTCCGGCTTGACCATGGTCCCCAGCCTAACAATGACGGGGCTGCCGAGGTCGTCTCATCTCCTCCTCATGGGCCGAACCTACGATGGACGGCGTGAATCTGGGGGACCTGGTTGGCGGCCGTTATCGCCTCACCGCCGCGCTGGGGCGTGGCGCGATGGGTCGCGTCTACCGGGCCACCGACGAGCGCCTGCGGCGTGAGGTCGCCATCAAGGTGGTGGACCTGACCCAGACGACCGACCCGAACGTCGCCCAGCGCTTCCACCGCGA
>JAUNSA010000171.1 GCA_030539405.1 Propionibacteriaceae bacterium | reverse complement strand
GTGCCGGGGGAAGTGGTGCAGGGCGACCAGGCGCGCGGCACAGGCCTCGCGGGCGGTGACCTCGGCGGTGTCGGTGACGCCCTCGCGCAGGGCGGTGTCGGTGCGGGACACCACGGAGAAGTAGAAGCCCGCGAACACGCCCAGGAAGGCCGACACGCGCAGGTGCTCGGCGGTGAGGGCGTAGGTGCGGCCATCCAACGCGATCGACCACAGCACCTGGGGGGCGGCCTGGGTCCAGGCCTTGACGACGTCGGCGTTCACGGCGACGAAGCCCAGCACCACGAAGAACGCGAAGACGCCGAGGCTGATCACGGTCACGACGGTGACCCGCGAGAACATGGCGACCAGGCGCAGGTCCTGGACGTGATGGGGGGCCAGCGGCGTCCGTGCCGGCAACGGCACCGAGGCGAGCTCGGCCAGGGGCGTGTCGTCGAGGATGGCGTCCAGCTCGGCGGGGTCGTCGAAGGTGGCGAGGGTGTCGATGTCGAAGTGGTCCGGGGCGTGCAGGAAGTTGACCGACAACGCCACGAACAGCCCGAGCACGACCGCGTACGCCCAGCCGGGCAGCAGCCCGATGGACTGCCAGATCTCCGCGCCGAAGTACAGCAGGCCGACCACACCGAGCAGCAGCGGGATCGTCCGGCTCAACGCCGCCCCGGCGGTGAGGAACGACTCCACGACCATGCGCCCCAACCAGCGGAACGCCGACAGCAGGCCGCTGCGCACGATGACGGACGCCACCCACAACAACACGGCCTGCATGATCAGGGCGCCCACCACGGTGAGCACCGCGACCTCGGACCAGTTCAACTGGATGACCGAGTCCTCATAGCTGGGCACCGCCTCGAGCAGCAGCACCAGGCTCGGCACCAGCACGAACGCCCACCGTTCCCGCCACGTGACCGTGCGGATGGGGGCGAACGGACGCCGGCGTCCCCACAGGTTGAGCCCGACCCACGTCACGATGAGCGCCACCACGCCGCCGATCGCCAGGCGGGGTGACCAGTTGACCCCGGCGGGGTTGATCACGACCAGGGTGAGCGCGAACAGCACGCTGAGGGTGCGCGCGAGGATGGCCGGGTCACGGTGCATGGCCGTGCCCTCGAGCAGGGAGGCGAACCCGCGGCGCCGGAACCACGTCTCGACGAGCCGCTGCTGCGCCTCATCGTCGTGGGGGGCCGCGTCGGCGTCAACCGGGGCGTCTGCTGGGGACTGCACTGCGGCGTCCGCCTCTGCCCTGGGCTGCTCGCGTGTCACCGGCCCAGCATCCCACGCACGGTGACGTCAGTCGATCCGGTCGTAGCCGTCCTGGTCGTCGGAGGTGAGGGTGTCGAGGACGATGGTGCGCGGCGGGGCGTCCTCACCCCGGATGCGCGACAACAACACGTGCGCAGCCTCGGTGCCGAGGTCGCGGGCGGGCAGGTGCCACACCTGGATGCCGCGGGGCTGCCAGGTCACCAGCGGCAGGCCGCCCAGCGAGGTCACGCCCACCTTGTCGAAGCTCACACCGCGGTCGAACAGGCCGCGGATCACGCCGGCGGCCAGCTTGTTGTTGGCCGCGAAGATGGCATCGGGCGGCTCGGGCAGGGCCAGCAGGTCACGCACGGCGTCCTCACCACCGCCGACGGTGAACGGGACGTGCCGTACGAGTTCCTCAGGCGCCGGACGCCCCGCCTCCTGGTAGGCCTGCCGCCAGCCGGCCAGGCGCAGGCCGGCGGTCTCGACGTTCTCGGGGCCGGTCACGCAGGCCACGCGCGCGTGCCCGGATTCGAACAGTCCCTCGGTCGCCAGCCGGGCGCTGCGGACGTTGTCGACGACCACGGCGTCCAGCGCATAGCGCGGGGCGCGCCGGTCGACGCAGACGATGGGGACGCGGCGCTCGATGGCCAGGTCCAGTTTGGAGTCGGCGGTCGGGACGACCGCGACGATGCCGGCGACCGGTTCGGAGACGACGGCGCGCAGGTACTCCGCGAAGCGCTCCTCGTCGTCGTCGGTGTTGCACAGCAGGACGGAGAAGCCGGCGGCGCGGGCCACATCCTCCACCGCGCGGGTCATGGAGGTGTAGAAGGGGTTCTCGATGTCGGGGACCATCACGGTGATGAACTCCGAGCGCTGCGTGCGCAGGCGGCGGGCGTTCTTGTTGGCGACGAACTTCAGCTCCGAGGCGGCGTCGCGCACCTTCTCGGCCAGGGCCGGGGAGACATTCGATCCGTTGAAGACCCGGGAGACGGTCGCCGGGGACACGCCCGCACGCGCAGCGACGTCATAGATCGTGGCCATCATGCCTCCGTCATGCACAGATGAGTTGGAATGGATCCGGGGTGGGACCGTGCGGTCCCACCCCGGTGGTGTTCAACGGGTCACCCCTGGGGCATCAACCCCGCGTGGGTCACTCGTACAGGTTGGCGGCAATCTCGGGGTCGTCGATGTTCTCGGCGTCGTACCAGGCGAAGCCGGAGTCGATGACCTTCGGCAGCTCCTTGCCCTCGATGGCGTCCACGGCGGCCTTGACCGTCTCGTAGCCCATCTTGACCGGGGACTGGGTCACAGCACCGGCCTGCTTGCCGTCGCGGATCGCCTGCATCTGGATCTCACCGGAGTCGAAGCCCACGACCTGCAGGCCCTCCTTGTTGACCTCGATGGCAGCCTGGACAGCACCGGTGGCCGCAGCCTCGTTGGTGCCGTAGATGCCCTTGATGTCAGCGTTGGAGTTGATCAGCGACTTGGCCGCGTTGGTGGCCTCGTCAACCGAACCGGCGACGAGCTCCTCGAGCAGCTTCACGTCAGGAGCGCTGCTGGTGATGTAGTTCTTGAAGCCATCGCAGCGCTGCTTGCCCGTCTGGGAGGTGACGTCGTGGCAGACGAGGCCGACGGTGCCGGAGCCACCGATGAGCTCGACCATCTTCTTGGCAGCCTCCTCGGCCGCGGCGTTGTTGTCGGTCGAGACGGTGGTCAGCGGGGCGTCGGAGTCGACACCGGAGTCGAACGCGATCAGCGGGATGTTCGCGTCGGCGATCTTGCCGAGAACATCGGACGCCGCGGCCGTGTCAAGCGCCGCGAGGCCGATGGCCTTCGGGTTGGTCGCCAGGGCGGTCTCGAGCTGGTCGAGCTGGATGGTGACATCCTTCTCGCTCGGGGGGCCGACGAACTCGATGGTGTAGCCGAACTCCTGGCCGGCGTCCTCGGCGCCTTCCTTCACGGCCTGCCAGAAGCGGTGCTGGAAGCCCTTGCTCACCAGGTAGATGGTGCCCTTGCTGTCGCCAGCGCCGGCTTCGGGGGCGGCGGTGTCGCCCGGAGTCGCGGCGGGAGTCCCACCCGAGCATGCGCTCAGCAGCAGGGCAGCGGCGCCCGCGGCGACGAGGGTCTTGAATGAACGCCTCATGGTTGTTTCCTTTCGGTTGGTGTTTGACCCGGACGCGAGCGTCCTGCTGTGGGGCAAATCTGTGGGTTGTGTGTGGTGGACGAAACGGATCGGGGTCAGACCGCTGCAGCCCGGCTGCGGCGGACATTGTCGGCGAACACGGCGGCCAGGACGATGACGCCGGTGACGACGAACTGCCAGGACTGGTTGACCTGCATCATCTGCAGGCCGGTGATCAGCGTCTGCATGAGCAGCGCACCCACCACCGTGCCAAGGATGTTGGCGCGGCCACCGGCCAGCGAGGTGCCACCGATGACGACCGCGGCGATGACGTTGAGCTCCATGCCCAGGCCCTCGGCGGGCTGCACGACACCGGTACGGGCGGCGTACAGGATGGCGCCGGCGGCCATGAACATGCCTGCGGTGACGTAGACGAGGGTCTTCCAGACCTTCACGTTCACACCGGACAGGCGCGTGGCCTCCTCGTTGGAGCCGATGGCCAGCGCGTACCGGCCCAGCAGCGTCTTGCCCAGCAGGACCGCGGCAATGACGGCCAGCAGGATGAAGATGATCGCCGCGTTCGGGATGCCCGGGATGGTCGTGGTGGTCGACAGGTCACGGAAGCCGGGGGCGTCGATCTGCATCGGCCGGGTGTCGGAGATGACGAGCGCCAGGCCACGGGCCACGAGCATCATGCCCAGCGTCGCGATGAACGGCGGCAGGCCCAGGAACGAGATGTTCAGGCCGTTGACCAGACCAATCAGGCCACCGAACAGCAGGGCCAGCAGCAGGCCGATCGGCAGGGGCAGCCCCATGAAGTCGCTGCCGAGGAACCAGGCGGTCATCACGGCGGCCAGCGACAGGCCGGTACCCACCGACAGGTCGATGCCGCTCGTCGCGATGACGAACGTCGCGCCCAGCGCCATGATGCCGATCGGGGCGGCGCGCAGCAGGATGTCGGGCAGGATGCTCGGCGCTGCGAAGCCGTTGGCGAAGATCATGAAGAAGATGTAGACGACGATCAGCGCGGCGAACACGAACAACTGCTGCAGCGACGACTTCAGGGTCGTCACGAGCTTGGACGGTTCATTGGCCGGCGTCTCGACCGAACGGGTGGCGGTGCTCACGCTGCGCTTCCTTTCATTGCGGACTTGCCGACGGTGGCGAGCTCCATGATGTTTTCCTGGGTGGCATCGGCGTTGTCGAGGACGCCGGTGATACGGCCGTTGGCCATGACGGCGATGCGGTGGGACACGCGCAGCACCTCGGGGAGTTCGGAGGAGATGACGATGATCGCCTTCCCCTGGGCGGAGAGGCTCTCGATGAGGGAGTAGATCTCCTCCTTGGCACCGACATCGATGCCGCGGGTGGGCTCGTCGAAGATCAGGACGTCGCAGTCACGCACGAGCCACTTCGCGATGACGACCTTCTGCTGGTTGCCGCCCGACAGCTTGCCGA
>JAUNSA010000170.1 GCA_030539405.1 Propionibacteriaceae bacterium | reverse complement strand
GGACCGAACTCATGCCACGTGATGAGTTAGTCGCGCGATTCGGGGGTTTTCTGCAACGGACTCATCCCCTGGCATGAGTTCGGTCCGCAGGGGGCGGGGGCGAGGGCGGGGGCGGGAGTGGCGACGGGGGCGAGGGGACGGAGGCTAGGGGACGGGGGACCCGGGGAAGCGGGGGGGAGGACCGGTACTCGGCAACATGATTGATACTTCAACCAAAACGGCGTAGGCTGACCCAGATCGACCCGGAAGGACCACCATGACCGAGCGTCAGCCTGTCTTGTTCCTCAGCCACGGCGCGCCGCCGCTGGCTGACGATGCCACATGGACGCGACAGCTCCATGAGTGGTCCGACCGCATCGGGAAGCCGACCAACGTGCTGATGGTGTCGGCCCATTGGGAGAACCAGCCGGTGACGGTCTCGTCGACCCAAGCGGGGACGCCCCTGGTCTACGACTTCTGGGGCTTCCCGCAGAAGTACTACGACGTCACCTATGACGCCCCGGTCGCTCCCGAGCTGGCCCAGCGGGTGGCGGGGCTGGTCGATGGTCCGGTCTACCAGGATCCCGATCGGGGCCTCGACCACGGTGCCTATGTGCCGATGGTCGAGTTGTTCCCCGACGCCGACGTCCCGGTGGTGCAGATGTCGCTGCCGACGCTCGACCCCAAGGGTCTCTACGAGCTCGGACGCAGGCTCGGTCCGTTGCGCGATGAGGGCACGCTGATCATCGGTTCGGGATTCACCACCCACAACCTGCGCTGGTTCAACCCCGCGGGCGGTCCGGACGTGGCCCCGCCCACGGCGTCCGCCGAGTTCGACCACTGGGCCGCCGAAGCGCTGGAGCGCCGCGACATCGACGCGATCCTCAACTTCGAGGCGCAGGCGCCGGCCGCGCACGAGGCCCATCCGCGCACCGAGCACTGGGCGCCGCTGTACGTGGCGCTCGGCGCCGCCGAGGCGTCCGGTCATGAGAACGAGGTCGCCGTGGACGGCTTCTGGTTCGGGCTGTCCAAGCGGTCCTGGCAGTTCGCCTGACCCGCCGATGCCCGCCTTTTGGGTCGGGTGCACTAGTATGGATCCTGCGATCCGCACCAGTCTTGCCTCGGGTCGCAGGTGATGCGGCCCGATCAAAGCCGCTGGCCGCGCCGCACCGATCACTCGGATCGGATTCAGCACGAGCGCGCCGGGCGAGACGCCCACGAAAGAACCAACGTGACCTCAGATTTCGCACGCCTCGGCGTGCCCTCCTCGCTCGTGTCCGTCCTGAACGAGCGCGGCATCCAGACCCCCACCCCGATCCAGGCGGCCACCCTGCCCGACTCGCTGGCCGGACGCGACGTCCTCGGCCGCGGGCGCACCGGATCGGGCAAGACCTTCGCCTTCGCGCTGCCCGTCGTGGCGCGGCTGGCCGACCCGACCAACCCGACCGCCCGCAAGCGGCCCGCGCCGGGGCGTCCGCGCGCCCTGATCCTCGCGCCCACCCGTGAGCTCGCCGCCCAGATCGCCGAGTCCTTCGAGGGGCTGACCAAGGCGTCCCGGCTGTCGCTGCTGACCATCTTCGGCGGCGTCAACCAGAACCCGCAGGTGCGCGCCCTCACCAACGGCATCGACGTGCTCGTCGCCACCCCGGGACGCCTGCTCGACCTGCGCGACCAGGGCCACCTGCGCCTGGACGCCGTCGAGGTCACCGTCATCGACGAGGCCGACCACATGTCCGACATGGGCTTCCTGCCCGGGGTCAAGAAGATCCTGTCGGCCACCCCGGCCCGCTCGCAGCGGCTGCTGTTCTCGGCCACGCTCGACAATGCGGTGAACGTACTGGTCAAGCAGTTCCTGCACGAGCCGGTCATCCATGAGGCCGATTCGGCGCAGTCGCCGGTCTCCACCATGGAGCACCACGTGCTCACCGTGACCGCCGCCGAGCGCACCGACGTCATCGCCGACCTGGCCGCCGCGCCGGGACGCACGATCCTGTTCACCCGCACCAAGCACGGCGCCAAGAAGCTCGCCAAGCAGCTCAACGGCCGCGGCATCCCCGCGGTGGACCTGCACGGCAACCTCTCCCAGAACGCCCGCGTGCGGAACCTGGAGGCGTTCGACTCCGGCCGCGTCGAGACCCTGGTCGCCACCGACATCGCCGCGCGCGGCATCCACGTCGACGACGTGGCGCTGGTCGTCCACGCCGACCCGCCCACCGAGCACAAGGCCTACCTGCACCGCTCCGGCCGCACCGCCCGCGCCGGATCCTCCGGCACCGTGGTGACGATCGCCACGCCCGACCAGCGCTCCGACGTCCAGGGACTGATGCGCGCGGCCAAGATCAAGCCGACCGTCACGGCGGCGTCCGACCAGGTCCTGCGCGAGCTGGCCCCCGGCGAGCGCACGCTGCTCACCGCGGCCGAGGTCGCCGAGCGGACGCCGCAGGCACCGGCCCAGCCGTCCCCGGCCAAGCGCGGCCCGGGCTCCGGTTCCGGCCGTGGCGCCGGTCGCGGCCCGAACGCGGGGGCCGGACGCCGTGGACGCGGCTCCCAGACCGCACCCCGGGCGTCCCAGAAGGCCCCGAACTCGCGGCAGGCGCCGCGGGCCGGGCGTACCGCGTCCGGTGTGGCGCCGAGCGGGTCGACCCGCGGGGCGGCGGCGTTCAGCGCGTCGGCCGGACAGTCTTCGCGACGCTCCCGCTGAGCGGTGGCCGCGGCGCCGGTAACCTGTGGGGATGCTCCGCCGCACCAGCTCATCTGTCCCCGGCCATCGCACGCTGACGTTCGTCCTGCCCGCCGAGTGGGTCGGGCGCGCCAGCGTCGTCGGCAACTTCAACGACTGGACGCCCGGCGCCCTGCCCCTGACCGCAGGGGATGAGGGCGCAGTCGCGTCGGTCGACCTGCCCGCGGACTACATCGCCGTCTTCCGCTACCTGGGTGACGGCGGGCACTGGTTCGACGAGCCGGAGGCCGACTTCGTGGACGCTGGTGGCAGTGTCGTGCTGGAGGCCGCCGGTCCGCAGCCGCTGGACCGGTCGCTGTCGCCGGCCGAGAAGGCCCAGAAGGTGAGCCGCAAGCGCCGCCAGCGCGAGGAGGAGAAGGCCGCCGAGGCCGTCGAGAAGGCCCACAAGAAGCGCAAGAAGCTGGCCGACAAGGTCGCCCAGGCGGCCGACAAGCAGCGCAAGGCCGCCAAGAAGGTCGCCAAGGAGCGCGAGAAGGCCCAGCGCAAGGCCGCCAAGAACGAGAAAAAGGCGAAGTAGATCAGACGGGCCTGATCAGGCCCTCGTAGGCCACCAGGGGGGCGACCTCGGGACCCACGGCGTCCTCGACCTGCTGGCGCAGCTCGGGGGTGTCCTCCAGCAGCGTCACCCCCAAGGACGTGCGCCCCTCGCGGACCCTCGGGCCGCTGACCAGCGCCGTCCCCGGGAGCTTCTCGTGCAGGCGCTGCTGGGCGGCCCTGAGTTCAGCCCTGTCCGGGCCGTCGGCGTGGGCGACGCACAGTGCCCAGCTCTGCTCCGCGGTGTCCACCTGGTCGCGCAGGGTGCGCTCGGCCTCGGCTGCATCCCCGGTGACCAGCACGTTGAAGACGGCCGCGCCCATTTCCTCGGTCTCAGGGTCGGGCTGCCCGTCGGGGAACGACACCCACGACGACTGGAGGCCCGGGAGTGCCTCGGCGGCCTCGGCGACCTGGCCCAGGACCTCGTGGTCGGTCAGCGGTGTTCCCTGCGGGTCGGCGCACGCCTGGCCGAAGTCGGGCGCCTCAGGCGCGGGCGGCGTCCACGGTTCGACGGTGGTCACGCGGAAGGTGGTCCCGTCCCAGTCGCCGCGGACCTCCAGCAGGTCGGTGAAGCGGACCTCGCTCACCTCCTGCCCGGTCGGCAGGTCGGGCCACGCCATGTTCGCGACCGGCACCTTCGCGCCCCCGCACTGGGGCGGCAGCGATTGGGCCAGCCCCCCGACGCACAGGTAGAGCGGCTCGGTGTCGGTCTCGAAGAACACCCCGGTCGTCATGTGCGAGGCGGCGGGGGTGCCGGCGTTCGGGGAGCCGGTTGAGCCGGGAGAGCCCGGGGTGGCGGCGGTCGGCCCGGAGCAGGCCACCAGCGGCACCACGGCCAGCGCGGCGACGGCTCGGGGGAGCCGGGTGCGGGAGGTTGCGGGACGCGGTGTCATGGGAGGCCTCCTGGACGGGTTCCCCTCCAGTCTGCCTGCTGGGACTGTCCAACGGGTGCTTCGGTGGAATACTGGAGGCGTCGAGCAAGTTGAGTCTGATGTACTCAACTTTCGTTCTCCACAGGAGGAACCCCCCGCATGGACACTGCGAAGCTCACCACCAAGAGCCGCGACGCCGTCAGCGCTGCCCTGCGCAACGCGCTCACGTCCGGCAACCCGAACGCCGAACCCAGCCACCTGCTGCACGCGCTGCTGATGGTGCCCGACAACACGGTCGGCGCCCTGCTGAGCGCCGTCGGCGCCGACCCGGCCGCCATCGACGCCGCGGCCCAGGCCGCGATCAAGAAGCTGCCGTCCTCGACCGGGTCGTCGGTCTCCCAGCCCCAGCTCAGCGGCGCGTTCGCCCGCGTGCTGGCCGACGCCGAGACCCGCGCCGAGCAGATGGGCGACGACTTCGTCGCCACCGAGCACCTGCTGATCGCGCTGGCGTCCGTCGCCTCGGACGCCCAGCCGATCCTGACCAAGGTCGCCACCCCCGAGCAGCTCACCGAGGCGTTCAACGCCGCCCGCGGTGGCAAGCGCGTCACCTCGGCGGAGTCCGAGGGTGGGGAGTCGGCGCTGGAGAAGTACTCGGTCGACCTCACCGAACGCGCCCGCGAGGGCCAGCTCGACCCGGTGATCGGCCGCGA
>JAUNSA010000032.1:21654-22956 GCA_030539405.1 Propionibacteriaceae bacterium | reverse complement strand
AGGCGAAGGGCAGCCGCGGGAGGATCTCCTACGGAGCGTCGTAGTAATGTCGCGGGCATGACTGACCTCGCAGCAGCGCCGCGTCACCCGGGCGGTCACCCCGGCGGGCATCCTGGTGGCCACCCGGGAGGCCACCCCGGTGGGCATCCGCACAACGCCCCGTCGCGGCGGAACCTCGACTTCGACTCCGCGCCGTTCATCGCCATCTGGGAGACCACCCAGGCGTGTGACCTGGCCTGTCAGCACTGCCGGGCTATGGCCCAACCGCTGCGTGACAAGGGTGAACTCACCACCGATGAGGCCAAGGCGATGATGCGCCGGCTGCGCGAGTTCGGCCCGATCGTGTTCGTGTTCTCCGGGGGCGACTGCTTCAAGCGTCCTGACATCGTCGAGCTGGTGGAGTACGGCGCCAACCTCGGCATGCGCATGGGCATCACCCCGGCGACCACGGCCCTGGCCACCAAGGAGCTGCTGCAGCAGCTCAAGGACGTCGGACTCACCCGCCTGGCCATCTCGCTCGACGGGTCGAACGCCGAGATCCACGACGAGTTCCGGCGGGTGAACGGCTCCTTCGACCACGGCCTGCGCATCCTGCGGGAGGCCCAGGAGGTTGGGCTGTCGACGCAGGTGAACACGGTGATCCGCAAGGCCAACATCGACGACATGGACGCCATGACCGAGCTGATGACCACGCTCGGCGTCGTGTTCTGGGAGGTCTTCTTCCTCGTCCCCATGGGTCGCGCGAAGGCCGACGACGTGGCGTCCGCCGAGGAGTTCGAGTCGGTCTTCCACCAGCTCTACGACCTGAGCAAGACCGCGCCGTTCGACATCAAGGCCACCGCCGCGCCGCAGTACTCGCGCGTCGTCATGCAGCGCAAGCGCGCCGAGGTGCGCGCCGGCGCCGACGAGGACGTCCACGAGGTGATGACCCGGGGGATGCACTACTCGCAAAGCGATGGCATCGGACGCGCCCGCAACGTCAACGACGGCGACGGGTTCATCTTCATCTCGCACACCGGTGATGTCATGCCGTCGGGGTTCCTGCCGATCAAGGCGGGCAACATCCGCGACGACGACATCATCGAGATCTACCGCAACGCCCCCGTCTTCAAGGAGCTGCGCGACCGCACCCTGCTCAAGGGCAAGTGCGGCGTGTGCGGTTACCGCGACGCCTGTGGTGGATCACGCGCCCGCGCCTACGCGATGACCGGCGACCACCTCGCCGCAGAGCCGTTCTGCGCGCACGAGCCACCGCAGGTGCGCGGCCGCTGAATCGCCGAGGACCGGCGGTGCGGCCGCCGA
>JAUNSA010000032.1:15081-21644 GCA_030539405.1 Propionibacteriaceae bacterium | reverse complement strand
GGCGTCCGCGCGCTTGACTGCCTTCTTGAGCGTCTTCATGGCCTTCTTCGCCTTCTTGTCGGACGCCACCACGTCGGCCAGTGTCTCAGCCGGGGCGACGGTGCCGGTGAGGGCGTCAACAGCGTCATTGCGCGCTGCCTTGGCTGCCTTCTTCGGCTTGGCCGCCACCCGCTTCTTCAGCGCGGCGCCGGGCCGGAACGCCGGGACGTCCTTGGCGGTGGTCGTCATCGACTCCCCGGTCTGCGGGTTGCGGACCGTCCGGGCCGGGCGGTGTCGGCGCTCGAAGGTCCCGAAGCCGACCAGGGTGACGCTGTCGCCGGAGGCGAGGGCGTCCTCGATGGCGCCGGTGACGGCGTCCAGCGCACGGGCCGCGTCGGCGCGGCTGGCGAAACGAGGCGTGATCGCATCGATGAGTTCTGCCTTGTTCATGGGCGAAGACTAGGCGAAGGGCGAAGTCAGGGCCAGCGTTCCGGTCATCGGCGACGAACCTGCCGGTCATTGGCGACGACAACGACGGTCCTCGGCGGGTGGGGGTCAGGGGATGGTGACCTGGTCGGTGGGGGCCGAGAAGGGGAAAGGAGCAGACGCCGGGAAGCGGTCCCGGGCGTCCTGCAGGTAGGGGATCATCTCGGGGTGCTGGCGCAGGGCGTCCTGCAGGACGGTCCACTTGCGCTGGGCCACGCCGAGGGTCGGGATGCCGATGATCGCCAAGGCGACACCCACGGCCACGAGGGCGATGGGGCCGATGAAGCTGCCGTCGCGGTTGCCCACGAACATCGTGCCGCCCATGATCCCGCCGAAGAGCACCAGGCCGGCGGCGGCGCCGAACACCGTGCCGGGGGTGACGAGTCCGCGGTTGGGGGCGGGCTCGAAGGCCAGGTCGAGCGGTTCGGAGCGGCGCTGCTTGGTCACGATCACGACGTCGCGCGCCAGCACCACGCCGAAACCGAGCAGCACCACGCCGGTGATCAGGGCGACGGGGTGGAAGTTCGTCACCAGCATCATCGCGACTGCCCCGACCACGACCACGACCAACAGCAGCCGCGTCATCGTCGAGATCACGCCCCGCATCGTCGTGCGGTTCGCAATGTTCTCGATGTAACTGCGCGCCTCCATGGCTCGGGAGCCTACCGGTGTCCATGGCGGCGAGGAGACCCTTGGGCCGGTGTTGCCACGCTCATTAGTGTTGCGTCATGTTCGCCAAGATCCTGGTCGCCAACCGTGGTGAGATCGCCGTCCGGGCGTTTCGCGCCGCCACCGAGCTCGGCATCAAGACCGTCGCCGTCTTCCCCCACGAGGACCGGCTCGCCGAGTACCGCCTCAAGGCGGACGAGAGCTACGAGATCGGCGAGCGGGGCCACCCCGTGCGCGCCTACCTCGACGTGGAGGGCATCGTCCGGGCGGCCAAGGAGGCTCATGCCGACGCGATCTACCCCGGCTACGGCTTCCTCAGCGAGAACGAAGGCCTGGCCCGCCGCTGCCGAGAGGAGGGCATCACCTTCATCGGCCCGTCGGCCGACGTCCTCGACCTGACCGGCAACAAGGCCACCGCCATCGCGTCCGCCCGCGAAGCCGGCCTGCCCGTGCTGCGCGGAGCCGACCCCTCCGAGGACGTGGCCACCCTCGTCGCCGCCGCCGACGAGATCGGCTACCCCGTCTTCGTGAAGGCTGTCGCGGGTGGCGGCGGCCGCGGCATGCGCCGCGTGGACGACCGCGACAAGCTCCCCACCGCCCTCGAGGAGGCCATGCGCGAGGCGGACGCCGCGTTCGGCGACCCCCGCGTCTACCTGGAGGAGGCCGTCGACCAGCCCCGCCACATCGAGGTGCAGGTGCTGGCCGATGCGGGTGGCGACGTCATCCACCTGTACGAGCGCGACTGTTCGGTCCAGCGCCGCCACCAGAAGGTCGTCGAGCTCGCGCCGGCGCCCAACCTCGACCCCGAGATCCGGCAGAAGATGTGCGCGGACGCCGTCCGCTTCGCCCGCCACATCGGCTACGTGAACGCCGGCACCGTCGAGTTCCTCCTCGGCCAGGACGGCCGGTACGTGTTCATCGAGATGAACCCGCGCATCCAGGTCGAGCACACGGTCACCGAGGAGGTCACCGACGTCGACCTGGTCTCCTCCCAGATCCGCATCGCCGCGGGTGAGACGCTGGCAGACCTCGGGCTCACCCAGGACGCCATCCAGGTCCGCGGCGCCGCGCTGCAGTGCCGCGTCACCACGGAGGACCCGGCCAACGGCTTCCGCCCCGACACCGGCAAGGTGAGCGTGTACCGGACGCCCGGGGGTTCCGGCATCCGCCTGGACGGCGGCACCGTGTTCGCCGGGGCCGAGATCGGCGCGCACTTCGACTCGATGATGGTCAAGCTGACCTGCCGCGGCCGCGACTTCGCCACCGCCGTCCGTCGTGCCCAGCGCGCCCTGGCCGAGTTCCGCATCCGCGGCGTCAGCACCAACATCGGCTTCCTGCGCGGCGTGCTGGCCGACCCGGACTTCCTCGCCGGGCGCGCCACCACGTCCTTCATCGACGAGCGCCCTGAGCTGCTGCGGCCGCACGAGTCGGCCGACCGGGCGACCAAGCTGCTGCAGTACCTGGCCGAGCAGACGATCAACAAGCCGCACGGCCTGCCCCGGACGCCCGTGGTGGCACGCACCAAGCTGCCGCAGGTCGACCTCGCCGCCGAGCCGCCGGCCGGCTCCCGTCAGCGTCTGCTCGAGCTCGGCCCGGCCGGCTTCGCCCGGGCCCTGCGCGACCAGAAGGCCGTCGCCGTCACCGACACGACGTTCCGGGACGCCCACCAGTCGCTGCTCGCCACGCGCGTCCGCACCCGGGACCTCGCCAACGTCGCGCCCACGCTCGCCCGCACCCTGCCGGAGCTGTTCTCGGTCGAAGCCTGGGGCGGGGCCACCTATGACGTGGCGCTGCGCTTCCTCAAGGAGGACCCGTGGGCCCGCCTGGCCACCCTCCACGAGTTGATGCCGAACCTGCCGATCCAGATGCTGCTGCGTGGGCGCAACACGGTCGGCTACACGCCCTACCCGCTGGCGGTCACGGACGCCTTCGTCGCCGAGGCGGCCCGCACCGGCGTCGACATCTTCCGGATCTTCGACGCCCTCAACAACGTCGAGCAGATCCGTCCGGCGATCGAGGCCGTGCTGGCCACCGACCACGGCGTGGCCGAGGCGGCGCTGTGTTACACGGGCAACATGACCTCGCCGGGCGAGAAGCTCTACACGCTCGACTACTACCTGCGCCTGGCCGAGCAGCTCGTCGAGGCCGGCGCGCACATCCTGGCCATCAAGGACATGGCGGGGCTGCTGCGCGCGCCCGCGGCGTCCCGGCTCGTCACCGCCCTGCGGGAGAACTTCGACCTGCCCGTCCACCTGCACACCCACGACACCGCCGGCGGCCAGCTCGGCACGCTGCTCGCCGCCATCGACGCGGGGGTCGACGCCGTGGACGCCGCCAACGCGGCCTGGGCGGGCACGACGTCGCAGGTGTCGCTGTCGGCCCTCATCGCGGCCACCGACGACACCGAACGCGCCACCGGGCTGAGCCTGGCCGCGGCGTCCGACCTCGAGCCCTACTTCGAGGCCGTGCGCGTGCTCTACGGCGAGTTCGAGTCGGGGCTGCCCGGACCGACCGGCCGGGTGTACCACCACGAGATCCCCGGCGGGCAACTCTCGAACCTGCGCCAGCAGGCGATCGCGCTCGGCCTGGGGGACCGGTTCGAGGCGATCGAGGACATGTACGCCGCCGCCAACGCCATGCTGGGCAACATCGTGAAGGTGACGCCGTCGTCGAAGGTGGTGGGCGACCTCGCCCTGGCGCTGGTCGGGCAGAACATCGACCCGGCCGCGTTCGAGGCTGACCCGCAGAAGTTCGACATCCCGGATTCGGTGATCGGCTTCCTCAACGGCGACCTCGGCGATCCGCCCGGCGGGTGGCCCGAGCCGTTCCGCACGAAGGCGCTGGCCGGACGCCGCGTCCGTCCCGTCGAGACCGACCTGTCGGACGCCGACGCCGCGGCGCTGGCGTCCGACCCGCGCCGGACGCTCAACCGGTTGCTGTTCCCCGGTCCGACGAAGGACTACGAGGACGCCACGGAGACCTACTCCGATCTTTCGGTGCTGACCACGCGGCAGTTCCTGCACGGGTTGGAGCCGGGCATCGAGCACCAGGTGCCGATCGAGCGCGGCAAGACCCTGCTGATGAGCCTGCAGGCGATCGGCGAGGCTGACGAGCGCGGCCTGCGGCCGGTACTGGCGACGGTGAACGGTCAGGTCCGGCAGGTGCTGGTGCGTGACGGGTCGGTGCAGAGCTCGGTGGTGGCGGCCGAACGGGCCAACCCGGACGATCCCGGCCAGGTGCCGGCGCCGTTCTCGGGGGTCGTCACGCTGACGGTCGCCGCCGGCGACGAGGTGGCGGTCGGGGACCAGGTCGCCACGATCGAGGCGATGAAGATGGAGGCGTCCATCACCTCACCGGTCGCCGGCACGGTGCAACGGGTGGCGCTGCAGCAGTCCCAGGCCGTCGAGGGCGGCGACCTCCTGCTCGTGGTCACGCCCGACTGACACACCCCGGATACCCCCACAAACACCGCTAGCAAGCGGCGTTTGTCGAGGTAACCGGGGTGTGTCCCCGGGCGAGTCGGCGCTGACCGGTTGCCGCGACCACTGGCCCGGGGGCGACGACCGGGGTATGGTCGATGACGGTAACCAGGCAACGCGCATCAGGGTGGGGGATGCGCACCGAATGTCCGTGTCCGGAGGATCGCATGCCTGAGACCACCTACTCCCTGCTCGTGCGCAACGCCAGCCTGAGCTGGCTCGCCAGCGCGTTCGTCGCGCGCCTGCCCTACTCGATGCTCACCCTCACCCTGGTGCTGTTCGGCCAGGAGTTGACGGGGTCGTTCGCGCTCGCCGGCCTGCTGGTGGCCGCCTTCAGCCTCGGAGGGGCGCTCGGCGCACCGGTGGTGGGCCTGTTGGCCGACCGGTTCGGACGCCGTCGTGCGCTGCTGGTGCTGACCGCGGCCGGTGCGGTGTCGATGGCCGCGCTGGCCGCACTCGCCTGGGTGCCGGTGCCGCTGGCCGTCCAGGTGCTGGTCTCCGGGCTCGTCGGGGCCACCAACGGTCAGGTCGGCGCGATGGCACGTGCCGGCTGGTCGGCCGCGTTCGCCGGCCAGCCCGACGGACGGCGCAAGATCGAGGTCGCGATGAGCTACGAGACCGTCGCCGACGAGGTGTCCTTCGTGGCCGGTCCCATCCTCGGGGCCACGCTTGCCGCCGCCGTCACGCCCGTGTTCGCAGTCGGGGTGGCCTGGGCGCTGCTGGTCATCGCGCAGACGACGTTCGCCTTCAAGCTGCCCGCCGCCCGGACGCTGGCCGGCGGCATCACGCGCGGCCGGGTCCCGGCGCGCATGGCGGCCTGGTTGCTGCTCTCCTTCGTCGTCGGTGCCGTGTTCGGCACCACGCAGACCGGCCTCGCCGCCCTCTTCCAGGACACCCCCAACGAGGTCTGGACCGGCCTGGTCTACGGCGCCATGGGTGTCGGCAGCGCCGTGTCCGGGCTGTTCGCGCACCGCGTCCTGGGCCGGTGGAGCCTGCCCGTGCGCGTCGTGGGCGCCGGCGTCGGCATGGCGCTGTTCGGGCTGGGCCTGGCGCTCACGCAGCAGCCCCTCATTCTCGGGCTCGCGTGCTTCACCCTCGGCCTGTGCGTCGCGCCGCTGCTCATCGCCGCGTCGACGGGCACCGAGCGCCTGGCCGAGCCCGGCAACACCCTGGTGCTGACGCTGCTGGCCACCGCGCTGATGGTCGGTGTCGGATCGGGCGCTTCGGTGGCGGGCTGGGTCATCGAGGCCTTCGGCGCCCCGGCCGCCCTCGCGATGCCGACGGCGCTCGGCGTGGTCGCCGCCCTCAGCGGGGTGCTGGCCCGGCTGACACGGGCGGACGCCCACGGCGTCCGTCAGGCGGTGACCACCGCCGCCTGACCCCTGCGCCGACGGGCGGAGCGATCGCCCGCACGGGTGCTGGGGTTAGGGTGGCGAGCGTGGACATCAGGGGATTCCGGACCAGCTACGAGCAGGGTGAACTCGATGAGCGGGACACCACCGACGTGCCCCTGGCCCTGTTCGACCGCTGGTTCGCCGACGCCCGCCGCGTGAAGGGGCTCGAGCCCAACGCGATGACGCTCGCCACGGCGGACGCCGCGGGCCACCCGTCCGCGCGCATCGTCTTGTTGAAGGAGTACGACGACCACGGGCTGGTCTGGTACACCAACTACGACTCCCGCAAGGGCGACGAACTGGACGCCAACCCCCACGCTGCGCTGCTGTTCTTCTGGCCGGCGCTGGAGCGACAGGTCCGGGTGGAGGGTGCCGTCGAGCGGGTCGGCGCGGCGGAGTCGGACGCCTACTACGCAGTCCGCCCCCTCGACTCGCGCGTCGGCGCCTGGGCCTCCCCGCAGTCGCAGGTGATCGCCAACCGGGGCGTCCTGGTGGCGAACGCGGCGAAGGCCGCGGCCGAGCACGGCCTGCACCCACCGCGTCCGGAGCACTGGGG
>JAUNSA010000032.1:0-14981 GCA_030539405.1 Propionibacteriaceae bacterium | reverse complement strand
GGCAACCCAAGAACCTGATTGTTTTCCTGAGAGATTCTCAGCTATGGTGAGAATCGTTCAGTCTTCCTCGTCATGTTCGGAGCCTCCTGATGTACCAGCCGCGCCGCGCGTCCTCGGACGCCACGTCCCGTGCTGCTGTCGATGCCTTCCACCGCGCGCCCCGTCGCGCCGTCCGCGGTCGGATGCACGTCATGTCGACGCGCATCGCCCCCGCGGCCGTCTCGGTCACGATGCTGGCGACCGCCAGTGGCGTCGCCGTGGCCCTGAACACCCAGGAGACCACCGGCGTCCCCGCCCCCGTGCGGGTCGATGACGCCCCCAGCCGCAACTTCGAGCGCTCCGCCGAGGGCCTGGCCGCCGACCAGGCGGCGGGCGAAGCGGACGCCGAGCAGGCGGCGGACGAGGTGCCCGAGACCCCCGCACCGACCCCGACCCCCGAGCCGACGGCCAACGCCGCGTTCGTGGGTGGCACTTTCGCCGAGGCCTTCGGCACGGTGACTGGCAAGAAGTACGCGCAGCAGGACGTGACCGTCCGCGCGCAGGCCGACAAGGCCGCGGAGTCCCTCGGAACGGTCAAGGAGGGCGAGCAGGTCACGGTCACCGACAAGGTGGTGGGCAGCTACGTCCAGGTCGCCCTCGACGGCAAGGTGGGGTACGTGCCGGCCAAGCAGCTCGGTACCAAGCCCCCGGCCAAGGAAGAGGTCGAGGTCGTCGGCATGGCTGAGGTCGGGGACGCCGTGGTGTCCGACATCTCCTCCGGCGGGACCCTCTTCTTCCCCACCGCCGGCAAGATCGGGTCGCCGTGGGGCATGCGCAAGCACCCCATCCTCGGCTACACCCGCCTGCACGGTGGCGTCGACATCGGCGGTCGTACCGGCCAGCCGATCTACGCCGCCGAGGACGGCGTGGTCACCAAGGCCGCCTACGGCCACAACAGCGGCTCGGGCAACAACGTGCGGATCAAGCACGGCAAGGTCAACGGCAAGAACCTGGAGACCGCCTACCTGCACATGACCAAGCTGTCGGTGAAGGCCGGCCAGAAGGTCAAGCGCGGCCAGGTCATCGGCACGGTCGGCAGCACCGGGCTGTCCACGAGCCCGCACCTGCACTTCTCGGTCTACGTCAACGGGGCCAACAGCAACCCGGCCCCCTGGCTGCGCTGACCCCGCGCCCTGACGGAACCGCGGCCGATCACAGGCCCGGCTCGTGGGGCAGCTTGCCCGCCTTCACCGCCTTCACCAGCACGGCGTGGTCGGCCTCGGTCTGGTCGGCATAGGCTCGCGCCCACGCGATGAACGCCTCGACCGCGGTGTCCTTCTTGCCCAGGTAACCCGAGATGATGGACGCCCCGGACGTCCGCGCGTGCCCCTTGGCCAGCAGGTGCCCGACGATGCCCGAGTAGTCGACCAGCGCACCGGGCGTCATCGCATCGAGCGGGACGCCGCCCTTCATGTTGCGGTACTGGCGCACGTAGTACTGGTGCTCGCCGACCGACGTCCAGCCCAGCAACGGGTCCGACACCGTCTGGAGCTGCTGCTGGTACTCCACCACCCGCTGACCTTGGTGGGCGTGCCACGCGCGCTCGCCATGGACGAACGGGGCCAGCACCGAGCGTTGGGCCTGCTTCATCTGCAGGAACAGCACGTCATCGCTGCGTGAGCCCACGAGCAGCGCGAGCCACGCTCGCATCCCGACCGACCCGACGCCCACGACCTTGTGCGCGATGTCGACCAGCGTGTAGCCGCCCACGATCCGGCGCCACTGGGGGGTCAGGGTGCGCAGGTAGCTGTCCAGGGCTGTCGCCAGGGCCTCGTGCTCGCCGCGGTCGGGGTGGGTGACCAGCGGCGGGTCGTCGATGATCCGCGCCGCGGTCGTCGCCCCGCCCGAGAGCTTGGGCAGCTTGCGGTCCGACGTCCGGCGCCGGGCCGCGTTCGCCGCCCGCTTGATCTCCTCGCGCAGCGACTGCTCGGTGGCCGTCTCGTGCAACAGGTCCACGTCCAGGTGGTTGAACGCCCGCCACAGCAGCGGCTGCTTGGACAGGAAGCTGACCTCGTCGCGATAGGCCGCCACGCACGCGCGGATGGCGTCCGCACAGACGTCCTCGCCGGCGCCGTTGTCGCGCCCCAGCACCCAGATGGACGCCGTGAGCCGTCGCAGGTCCCACTCCCACGAGCCGGTGTGCGCCTCGTCGAAGTCGTTCAGGTCGATGACCTGCTTGCCCTCGGCCGAACGGTAGAAGCCGATGTTGCCGATGTGGGCGTCCCCGCACGCGGTGGTGTGGACGCCCGTGGCCGGCAGGTGCGCCACGTCATGGGCCATCAGGTTGGCCGTCCCCCGCAGGAAGCCGAAGGGGGAGGCGGCCATGCGGGCGATCCGGACGCCCAACAGCCAGTCGAGGCGTCCGACATGGGAGCGCTCGATGATCTCGACGACGCCCGGCCGGTCCGCGGTGGGCGTCCAGCTCCCGAGGCTCGCGTGCGGCGTCTGTGCCCGCAGCGTCTTGCCGTGGGCCACGCGCTCCTCGCGGTTGCTCGCGGGGATGCGGAAGGACGTGAACGCCTCGGCGAAGTGGGAGGAGGTCTCCGGTGGTCCCGCGGTCATGGGTCCATCTTGGCGGCCCGGCGGCCAGGGTGCGAGTCGCGGACGCGGTCCAGGCGCCGCCCGCAGGTGGGACGACATCGAGAAGTACAATAGTTGAATGGATTGCTAGACTGCTGTCCGTGACCACGACTGACACGAACTCCTCCGGCAAGCTGACCTTCCTCCGCGTCGCGGCCATCCTGGCCTCGCTCGGCGCCATCGCCTCGCCGCTGCTCGCGCTCGGCCCGCTCACCTCCTCGGGGCCCCTGCACGCGATGCACGGCATGATCGGCAACCTCAACTTCGTCCTCGCCCTGGTGGCCGGCATCGCCGGCATCCTCTGGGGCCGCGCCTCGGGCAACAAGGGCCTCATGTTCCACGCGCTCTCGCTGCCCGTGCTCGCCGTCATCCAGATCGCCCTCGGCGAGATGCACCTCACGATGGTGCACATCGTCCTCGGCTTCGTGTACCTGATCGCAGCGGTCTCGCTGTTCACCCTGGCCCTGCGCAAGCCCGCTGCCGCCTGAGCCCGTCCACCCACCCGCCGTACCGAACGGGGGCGTCCCGCACACCGGGACGCCCCCGTTTCGTCCATACTGGGGGGACCAGCGTGGACGCAGATGAGGAGATGTCGCCATGGATCGTTCCGGGCTCGCCCTGACCGTCGGGTTCGCCGTCGAGACGGTCCGTGAGAACGCGCCGCTCGTCCACTGCGTGGCGCCCCGCGCGGCCACCTCCTTCGTGGCCGAGGTCCTGCACGGGGCCGGTGCCAGCTCGGTCGTGACGGGCACCTCGCCCGAAGCCCTCGGCTCGGGCCTGACCGCAGACTCGGTGATGTTCGACCTGGGCACGCTGGCCTCGGAGTGGTCGGACGCGATCAACCCCACGGTGGCGCAGTTGCGCTCTCAGGGGACGCCGTGGGTGCTGGACGCCACCCCCCTGGGCCGCGAGACGCTGCGGGCGGACCGGGTGCGCGGGCTGTTGGGCCATCGCCCCACCGTGATCCGCGCCTCCTCGGCCGAGGTCGACGGCGTCAAGCTCGAGGCGACCGACGGCGCGCTCGCGCTGGGGGCGTCCGAGGTGCGGGTGCTGTGGGAGGGCCAGGAGGTGGCCGTGCTGGCCGGCTCGGAGATGCTGGGCCAGGTCCCGGGCGTCCGGGCGGCCGTGACGGCCCTGATGGCCGCCTGTTCCACCGCGACCGGTCCGGTCGAGGCCGCGCTGGCCGGGGCGGCGTGGCTCGCGCTGGCCGCTGACCGGGCCGAGGAGCACAGCCGCGGGCCGGCGTCCTTCCGCATCGCGCTCGTGGACGCCCTCGCCACCGTCCACGGCGACGAAGTCGCCGACTACCTGACCCGGAGCTGACCCATGGCCATCACCCGTCTCAAGCCCCTGCTCTCCCACACGGTCTTCCGGTGGGCTTCCGGCATCAGTGCGCTGGTGGCGCTGTCGCTGGGCGTGCTCGGGTCGCTGATGGACAACGTCTTCGAGCTCCGCTCGGTCCACGCCGTGCTCGCCCTGGTGTTCCTCGTCACGTCGCTGGTGTCGGCGTTGTCGGGCATGCGGTACGCCAAGCAGTCGAACACGTCGGGGATCATCCCGCTCGGGTTCGCCGTCTTCATCATCGGCGCCATCCAGTACGGCCTGGGGGAGCTGTACATCACCTGGCCGCACATGATCCTGGGCCTGGTGGTCATCCTGGGTGCGGGCGCCCTGTTCGTGAAGGCCCGCCAGCAGCCCAGCGTGGTCACCGCGCAGGGTGATCCGGGGGCGTCCGACCCGCGCTGATCTGGCACGCTTGGTCCGTGTCTGGTTTCCACCTCTCCTCCGACCACTCCGGCGATGCCTGGTTCCGCGTCGGCCGCCTCGATGTCACCACCACCGTCCTGGTCGTACTGGCCGGTGCGGTCGGGCTCGTGCTCTCGGCGTTCGTGCCGGCGCTGCTGGCCGGGGGCGCCTTCATCCCGGTCGAGGTGCTGCGCGGTGAGGTATGGCGCGTGGTCACGTGGCCGCTGGTCAGCGGCGTGTCGTTGTGGAGCGTCCTGACCCTGGTGCTGTTGTGGTTCTTCGGTCGCGACCTGGAGTCCCAGATCGGACGCCGCCCGATGGCATCGCTGTACGTGGGGCTGTGGGCCACCCTCACCGTGGTCAACTTCCTCGTCGGCCTGCTGCTCGGCGGCGGCGCGCTCGCCGGGCTGGACGCCATCCAGTTCATCATCCTGCTGCTGTGGATCGCCGAGAACCCGCGGCGTCCGTTCTTCTTCGGCATCCCGGCCTGGGTCGTGGGCGCGGTGCTGGTGGCCATCCAAGTGCTCGGCTACATCGCCAACCGCAGCCTCGCCGGCCTGGCCAGCCTCATCATCACCGCGTTCGTCGCGGCACTGCTGGCCCGCCGCTTCGGGCTGCTGTCCGACCTGTCCTGGTTGCCGGGCGGACGCCCGCGTGCCAAGGCGGCGTCCGGACATCGGCGCCCGTCCGCAGCCCCGCGTCCGGCCGCGCGCGTGTCCCGCTCCCAGCAGAAGGCGGCCCAGCGTCAGGCCTCCGATGCCGAGCGCATGGACGCGTTGTTGGAGAAGATCTCCGCCCAAGGCATCCACAGCCTGACCCCGGGCGAGCGCAAGGAGCTCGAGGCCCTGCGCGAGCGGCGCCGCAAGCGCTGATCAGGTGAGGTTCTGCATGACGGTCGCGCCGAGCACGCAGAACAGCAGGAACGACCAGCCGCCGGTGAGGCGTCCGGCCTTCGTGTACGGCTGCTCGATCGCGCCGGTACGCGGCAGGCCGATCAGCAGGAACAGCGGCAGCGTGACGAACGACAGGGGGCTGCCGATGGCCCAGAACCACGCCCACCGGGTGGCGCGCAGAGGTTCGGGACCGGTGATGAGCAGGGAGAGGGTGAGCAGCCCCGCCAGCAGCCCCGGCAGGGCGACCCAGGCCGGCACCTTCCAGCCGTACAACCACCAGGTGGTGCCGGTGGTGCGGTCCTCGACGTGCGTGATCGCCAGGGGCGCCTCGGTGTAGCCGGTGAGCCATTCCTCGATGCTGGTCGTGACCGGCTGGTCGGGCTCGCTGACCACCACCCCGCCGTCCTGGCCGGGGGGCGGGGCGACCTGTCGCACCGTCGTGAACCGGGGCAGGAGGCCGTCGTGCCAGCGAACCTCGGCGGTGGCCGTCCCGGTCGCGCCGGGCGCCAGCGCGTTCGCGACGGTGACCTCGGTGACGCGGCCCGAGGCGAGGGCCTGGCCGAGTTCGGTGACCGGGGCGGGACGCGTGCCGAGAGCCAGGATGCCGATGCCGACCGCGACGAGCAGGGCCAGCACGGCGTACCGGTAGTACGCCACGTGGCGAGGGACGACGCTCATTCGATCTCGCGCCGCGCGCCACCCTGGTCGGCCGACAACGCCAAGGAGGCGTAGATCTTCAGGGCGTTGCTGACGTGCCGCTCGCGGTCGGCGGGCTTCCAGCCGTGCTCGTCCTGCTCGGCGCGGCGCGTGGCGAGCTCGTCGTCGGAGAGCTCGACGTTGATCGACCGCTCGGGGATGTTGATGCTGATGATGTCCCCGTCGCGGATCAGGCCGATCGGGCCGCCCGAGGCCGCCTCGGGCGAGATGTGGCCTAGCGACAGGCCCGAGGAGCCTCCGGAGAAGCGCCCATCGGTGATGAGCGCGCACTTCGGGCCCAGGCCGATGCCCTTGAGGTAGGAGGTCGGGTACAGCATCTCCTGCATGCCGGGGCCGCCCTTGGGGCCCTCGTAGCGCACGACGACGCAGTCGCCCTCGACGATCTGGCCGCCGAGGATCATCTCGACCGCCTCGTCCTGGCTCTCGGCGACCTTGGCCGGGCCACGGAACACCCACTGGTGCTCCGGGACGCCGGCGGTCTTCACGATCGCGCCGTCGGGGGCGATGTTGCCCTTCAGGACGCCCAGGCCACCGTCGGCGGTGTAGGCGTGCTCGACCGAGCGGATGCACCCCTTCTCGGCGTCGGTGTCGAGGTCGGCCCACCGGTTGGTCGACGAGAACGCCTCGGTGGTGCGGACGCCGCCGGGCGCGGCGTACCACAGATCGAGGGACTCGGGGGTGGCCTTGCCGCCCCGGATGTCCCAGTCGTCCAGCCACGTCTGCAGGTCGGGGGAGTGGACGGCGTGCACCGACTCCTCCAGCAGCCCGCCGCGGCGCAGCTCGCCGAGGATCGCGGGCATCCCGCCGGCCCGGTGGACGTCCTCCATCCAGAACTCGGTGGAGTTCGGGGCCACCTTGCTCAGGCACGGGGTCACCCGGGACAGCGCGTCGATGTCGTCCTGGGTGAAGTCGACGCAGGCCTCGCGGGCCGCGGCGAGGATGTGCAGGACGGTGTTGGTCGAGCCGCCCATCGCGATGTCCAGGCGCATGGCGTTGGAGAACGCCTCCCGGGTCGCGATGCTCTTCGGCAGCACGGACTCGTCGTCCTCGTGGTAGTACCGGTTGGCCAACTCGACCGCGAGGCGTCCGGCGCGCAGGAACAGGTCGCGGCGGGCGGACGCCGTGGCCAGCGTCGACCCGTTGCCGGGCAGCGAGAGCCCGAGGGCCTCGGTGAGGCAGTTCATCGAGTTGGCGGTGAACATGCCCGAGCACGACCCGCACGTCGGGCAGGCGTTGGCCTCGATCTGGCTGATCTGCTCGTCGGAGACGCCGGAGTCCACCGCCTTGATCATGGCGTCGATGAGGTCGAGGCGCTGGTCGTTGCTGCCTTCGTCCGGCGCCCCGGAGACGACGCGCTCGCCCAGCACCCGGCCGGCCTCCATGGGGCCGCCGCTGACGAACACCGTGGGGATGTTCAGGCGCAGCGCGGCCAGCAGGTGGCCCGGGGTGATCTTGTCGCAGTTGGAGATGCAGACCAGCGCGTCGGCGGCGTGCGCGTTCACCATGTACTCGATCGAGTCGGCGATCACCTCGCGGCTGGGCAGCGAGTAGAGCATGCCGGCGTGGCCCATGGCGATGCCGTCGTCGACGGCGATGGTGTTGAACTCGCGTCCCACGCCGCCGGCCTCGCGGATCGCCCCCGCCACGAGCTGGCCCATGTCCTTGAGGTGCACGTGGCCGGGCACGAACTGCGTGAAGGAGTTCGCGATCGCGACGATGGGCTTGCCGAAGTCCGAATCCGTCAGCCCGGTCGCGCGCCACAGGGCGCGGGCGCCGGCCATGTTGCGGCCGTGGGTGGTGGTGCGGGAGCGGAGCTGAGGCATGGGACCCTCCTGGTATGACGGTCCTTCAAGGTTAGTCGTGGACGCCGATCTTGGGCCCGTGTGCCCACGTTGGCCCGATCCGTACGCTGGAGGCATGATCTGGCCCGCCCTGCTCGCCATCCTCACCGTCGTCACCCTGGTCGCGCGCATCGTGCTGGTGCGTCGCGAGCAGGACGCGTTGGGCAACGAGACGGTGGCGGTGGCGTTCGCCCCGCCGCGGGCGGTCACGCCCGGGCTGTCGGCGGCGCTGCGCCGGGAGGTGCCGGACTCGGCGCTGGTCCCCGCTGAGATCCTCGACCTGGCCGTGCGCGGCATCTGGCAGGTCGGCGTCCAGGGGGAGGGCAACGACAAGGTCTGGTTCGTCCAGCGCGACGGCACCACCGAGCCGGAGCTGCCCGAGGTGCCGCTGGCCGTCTACCGGGCCGTCTTCCCGCCCGGGTCGCCGCTGACCCGCGTCGAGCTGGGTCCGGACCGCGGGCGCACGATCGCGCTGCAGGGCGCCATCGCCGACGCGTACGGCGTGGTGCAGGCCCGCGGCTGGGTCGAGTACGGCTCCTCGCAGCGCCTGTTGGCCACGGGCTGGGCGGGGCTCGCGCTGGCGGTGGTGGGCTTCGTCACGCTGACCGGCGGCGTTCCGACGGCCGGGCTGCCGTTGCTGGCCGTGACGATCCTGGGCGGCCTGGCGACGCAGTTCATCAAGCCCAAGCCGTGGCGCCTGACCGCCGAAGGACGCCGCATCAACGACGAGCTCGACGGTCTCAAGCTCTACATGACGATGGCCGAGACCGACCGGCTGAAGGTGCTGCAGGCCCCTGACACCGCCGAGCGCGTGCCCGCCCTGGCCGGCCCGGACGGCACCGACAAGGGCGAGATCGCCAAGCTGCACGAGCGGCTGCTGCCGTACGCGGTGCTCTTCGGCATCCTCCCGCAGTGGTCGGAGGTCGTGAAGCACGACTACGCCGAGGCCGAGTATGCGCCGGGCTGGCTGGCGCTGGATGTGGCCGCCGACATCATGTTGTGGTCGACCTTCCTGAACATGGGCGGCTTCGACGCGCTGGGCGACCTGGGTGACTTCGGTTCGGATGTGGGCGACGCCACCGGCATGGGCGAACTCGAAGGCGGTGACCTCGGTGGGGGAGACCTCGGCGGGGGCGAGGGTGGCGACGGTGGTGGCTTCTTCGACGGGGGCGGCGACGGCGGCGGGTTCGACTTCGATTTCGACTTCTGAGCCGACGCGATCCGCGATGGCAATTGCGGAAACACGCGGGTGAAACCGCGCCATCGGCGTTAGATTCGCTCGTGAACGACATCGAGCCGGGGCGAGGGCGCCCCGCGTGGACGAGGAGCAGTCATGGGCGAATTCGTTGACCTGAAGGCCAAGCCGTACAACCTGTCCGATGAGGACATCGCGTGGGTCGAGGACACCATCGCGACCATGTCGATCGAGGAGAAGATCGGCCAGCTGTTCATCAGCCACAACCGCAACCTCGACGTGGACGAGGCGCAGGAGAAGATCTCGACCTACCACTACGGCGGCCAGCGCTACAAGGACGCCGGCTCGGCCGCGCGCGACGTGTTCGACTTCACCACCGGACTGCGCGAGGTCTCCAAGATCCCGATGCTGGTCGCGGCGAACTGCGACAACGGCGGCGACGGCGCCTGCGAGGAGGGCGTCTACGTCGGGTCGGGCGCGGCCTGCGAGGCGTCCGGTGACGAGAACGTGTCGTACGGCGCCGGGCTGGTGGCGGGCGAGACCTGCCGCGCGATCGGCGTGAACTGGAACTTCGACCCCTGCGTCGACATCCTCTACAACTGGCGCAACACCATCGTGAACACCCGCGCCTACGGCACCGATGCCGACACCGTCCTCAAGCACACCCGTGCCTACCTGCGCGGCATCACCGAGAACGGGCTGGCCACGTGCGTGAAGCACTTCCCCGGCGACGGCACCGAGGAGCGCGACCAGCACCTGGTCCTGGGCGTCAACGAGCTGTCGGTGGAGGAGTGGGACGAGTCGTTCGGCAAGGTCTACTCCACCCTCATCGAGGACGGCCTGCACTCGATCATGGTCGGCCACATCGCCCTGCCCGAGTACAGCAAGAAGCTGCGGCCGGAGTTCACCGACGACGACATCATGCCGGCCACCCTGGCGCCCGAACTGCTCACCGACCTGCTCAAGGGCCAGCTCGGCTGGAACGGCCTGACGATCACGGACGCCTCGCACATGATCGGCTTCGCGGCGGCCATGAAGCGCAAGGACGCCGTGCCCCGCTGCATTGCCGCCGGCTGCGACATGCTGCTGTTCTTCCGCGACGAGGACGAGGACTACGAGTCGATGATGGCCGGCTACCGCGACGGCGTCATCACCGAGGAGCGGCTGACCGACGCGCTGCGGCGCATCCTGGGCGTCAAGGCGTCCATCGGCCTGCACCGCGGCGAGCACGTGCCCACCGAGGAGGGCCTGGCGGTCATCGGGTCGGAGAAGCACCTCGAGATCGCCCGCGACGCCGCCGACAAGGCGATCACGCTGGTCAAGAACACCGCCGACCAGTTGCCGATTCGCCCGGACACGCACCCGCGGATCGAGCTGCGCTACCTCTCGATGGAGGAGGCCGGTGGCATCTACGCGGCCGGCGGTGCACTCGACATGATCAAGGAGGAGCTGGAGGCCGTCGGGTTCCAGGTCACCTACGCGCCCGGCGACATGCGCATCGGCGGCAAGGTGTCCGACTACGTGCGTGACTTCGACGCGACCTTCACGTTCTGCGACCTGCGTGGGTACGCGTCGGAGAACGCCTACCGCATCCGCTGGGCGAACCCGATGTCGGCCGACATCCCGTGGCAGGTCTGGGAGAAGCCGGTGGTGTTCATCGGCCTGAACTGGACGACCCACCTCTACGACGTGCCGATGGTGAAGACGTTCATCAACTCGTACAAGAACACCCGCGAGGTGGTTCGCCAGACGATCCAGAAGATCATGGGCGAGTCCGAGTTCAAGGGGACGCCGAACGAGCTCGTCTGGTGCGGTGGGCTGTGGGAGGCCAAGCGCTGACGCGCCCTCCCACTGCGTCGCGGCGGACGAAACCCAAGCCCTGGTCGTGCCTCCCACTGCGTCGCGGCGGACGAAACCCAAGCCCTCGGCGGATGGCAGGATGACCCCGTGACGCAGATGCAGACGCTGGCCGCAACGCTCACCGGACCCGACCGCCCCGGCATCACCCAGGCGCTGATGGGGGCCATCGCCGGCCTGGGCACCGAGGTGCTCGACTTCGAGCAGGTCGTGGTGCGCGGACAGGTCACCATCGCGGTGCTGCTGGGCAGCCTGCCCGACGACCTCGACACCCTCGAGGACCGCCTCGCCGGTACCTGCGCCCGCCTGGGCTACCGGCTCGTCATCGACGAGGGCCAGGGCGACAACCCACCGCGTCCGAAGCGGGTGGTCGTGACCATCCTCGGACGCCCCCTGCGCGCCACCCACCTGGCGGCGGTCGGGCGGGTGGTCGCCGAGCACGGCGGCAACATCGACCGCGTGCGCCGCCTGTCGCGGACGCCGATGACCACGCTCGAGTTCACCGTCTCCAACGCCGAGGTCGCCGCGCTGCGTCCGGCGCTGGCCGCCACGGCCGCCGAGATCGGCTTCGACGTGTCGGTGTCACCGGCAGGCCTCGCGCGGCAGGGACGTCGCCTCGTCGTCATGGACGTCGACTCGACCCTGATCCGCGACGAGGTCATCGAACTCCTCGCCCGCCATGCCGGGCGCGAGGCCGAGGTGGCCGCGGTCACCGA
The DNA here is from genome assembly GCA_030539405.1 of Propionibacteriaceae bacterium. GTDB lineage: Bacteria > Actinomycetota > Actinomycetes > Propionibacteriales > Propionibacteriaceae > Propioniciclava. Next base: position 3,397 of record JAUNSA010000032.1, on the reverse strand, counting down.
GGAGGCAATGCGCGGCGAGCTGGACTTCGCGGCGTCCCTGCACCAACGGGTGGCGACCCTGGCGGGCCTCCCGGTGAGCGTCTTCGACGACGTGTTGGACGCGGTACGCCTCACCCCGGGTGCCCGCACGCTGGTCGCGACCCTGCAGGAGCTGGGCTTCGCGGTCGGGTTGGTCTCGGGCGGGTTCCTGGAGGTGGTCCAGCCGCTGGCCGAGTCGCTGGGGATCCGGCACGTGCACGCCAACCGGCTCGAGGTGGTCGACGGCGTCCTGACCGGGCGCGTGGCCGGCGAGGTCGTGGACCGCGCGATGAAGGCCACCATGCTGAAGCGGTTCGCGGACGCCGAGGGCTTGCCCCTGTCCCGCACGGTCGCGGTGGGTGACGGCGCCAACGACCTGGACATGCTCGCCGCCGCCGGACTCGGCGTCGCCTTCAATGCCAAGCCGGCCGTGCGGGCGTCCGCCCACACCTCGCTGAACCTGCCCTACCTGGATGCCGTGCTGCACCTGCTGGGGTTCACCCGCGAAGAGGTGGAGGACGCCGCGGCCAACCGCCCGCAGCGCCCCTGACCGCCGAGGACCGGCGCCGCCTTTGCCGAGGACCGGCACCGTCTCTGCCGAGGACCGGTCAGGCCGGCGTCCGGCGGAACACGAACCAGGCAGCGACCAACGCGGCGGCAGCCACGGTCACGGGACCGACCATCGTGAGCGGGATCACGTCGGACAGGACCACCATCGCGAGCAGCGCGAGTGGCACCACGGGCGCGGTCAGCAGGCCGAGCGCCCCCCACCGGAGCACCGCGACCGACACCAGCACGGCACCGACGATCACGGGCAGCACGAAGATCAGCGCGAAGGTCCACGATCCGTTCCACAACGAGTCCCAGGTGCCCATCTTGTTGCTGGTCTCGAGGGCGAACACGTGGATCCCGCCCTCACCGAGCACGCGCAGCTCGAGGATCCCGGCGGCCAGCGACACCACGTGCAGCACCGCCGGCAACAGCAGGCTGAGGGCCGCGGTCACGCCGAAGACCACCCCTCGGTCGTGCCCCAGGCCGAGCGCGTAGCGCGCCCCCCACCCCCACAGCACGGGGATCGCCGAGATGCTGCCAAGCAACATCGCGCCCGAGGCGGCGGTGCTCCACTGGCCGGACTCGTCGAAGGGCGTCCGCATCGTCAACGCGACCCACGACCACGCGGCGACCACCAGCCAGGCGACGACGGGCCACCACAAGCGCCAGCCCCAGCGACCGGCCACGGCCGCCGCGACTGCGGGGACTTGCGCGCCCGGCGAACGGACGGGGACGCGCGTGTCGGTGTGAGTGGACATGGTTACTCCTTCGGGGCCAGGGGCAGCAGGCCGGCCAGGGCCTGCAGCGTGAGGGGGTGGGTTCGGACGCCCGGGCCGGCGGGCACGGCGTCCACGGGGAGGATCGCGCTGGCGCGAGCGCCCAGCCGATCGAGTTCGCCCAGGTGGGGCAGGGACGCGAGGGTCTCGGCGTCCGCCTCGACGCGCACCCAGCGGGCCAGCAGCTCGTCGACCTCGGCGTCGGTGACCAGGCGGCCTGAGTCCAGCACGAGCACGCGCTCAAACAGGGGGGCGGCTTCGTCGATGAGGTGCGTGGAGATGACCCACGTGCGCGGGTGAAGTTCCTGCTCCTCGATGATGGCCGCCGTCAGCAGGTCGCGGCTGGGGGCGTCCATGGCGGCTTGGGGTTCGTCGAGCAGCGTCAGGGGAGCGCGCATGGCCAGCGTGATGGACGCCCGCGCCGCGCTCAGCTTTCCCTGGCTCAGTTTCTGCCAGGAGCCGCCGACCGGGAGGCCGAATCGCTCCATGAGGACGCGGGCCCGGTCCTGGTCGAGCAGCGGGGTGGCCCGTCCGATCGACCGGAGCAGGGACGCCAGGCTCTGGTCCCGGGCGCCGGGCCAGCCGCCGATCGCCCAGCCCACCAGCCCGGGCGTCCGCCCCAAGTCGCGCACCGGCGTCCCGTACACGGACGCCGACCCGGTGAACCGCGGGTCTCGCCCGGCCAGCACCCGCAGCAGGGACGTCTTGCCCGAGCCGTTGCGGCCGAGCAGCCCGACGATGGCACCGGCCGGCACCGTTGCGGTGAGGGCGTCGAGCGCGCGCACGTCCCGTCCGGGGGTGCGGAAGGTCATGCTCAGGTCGTCGAGGACGACGGCTGGCTCAGTCATGGGGGTCCTTCTGGATGAGGGCGATCACGTCGGCGTCGGTGAGGCCGAGCAGGCGAGCCTCGGCGAGGGCGGGGGCCAGGAAGCGGGTGGCGAAGTCGGCGCGGCGCCTTTGCAGAAGTGCCTCGCGGGCGCCCGGGGTGACGAACATGCCGATGCCGCGCTTCTTGTACAGGACGCCGTTGGCCACGAGTTCGTTGACTCCCTTGAGTGCGGTGGCCGGGTTGATCCGGTGGAAGGCCGCGATCTCATTGGTGGACGGGGCCTGGGACTCTTCGGCGAGCAGTCCGTCCACGATGTCGTTCTCGATGGCGCGGGCGATCTGCTGGAACAGCGGCAACTCCACCCCATCGGCCTGGCCGATGGGTTCATTAGTGGAGTAACTAACCATGGAACCAGTGTCGACCCGGATCGCTCTGGTGTCAAGGGGCTGGCTCGACCCCGTCGCCGCTCGGTCGGGCGGTTGTCGTCAGCCTCGTGCGGTTGCCCTCAGCCTTGCGGTTGCCGCCAGCCTTGCGCGGGACGAACTCATGCCGGGTCATGAGATTGGCACCGGATTACCCCGAAATCTGTGATGTATCAGGACTTCGGTGACAGTCCTGTATCAGGACATCGGTGACGTTTGGTGTGTCAGGACATCGGTGACATTCGGGCTGGTCTTCGGGCGGCCCATGGGGGCACCGTTGCCGACGTATTTCGTGCCGTGGCTGGGGATGGGGTGTTCGATGAGGAGTTCACCGGTCATGGTGTCGTAGAAGCTGATCTGGGTGGTGTCGTGACTGACGAAGACGTGGCGACCTACGTTGCCTTTGGGGAGTCGGTAGACGATCTTGTGGACGGTGACGGTGCCATCACGACGGATCTTCAGGGTGTGTTCGCCCGGGGTGTCGCGCCATGTGGGGGCAGGGACGCTCGCGCCGCCGGCCATGATGATGGTGGGTGCAGGGGGTTCGGGTCGTGGTGGCTCTGCCTTGGGGGTGGCCTGCCATGCTTGGGCCGGTGTGATTCGACCGGGCAGTCCTTGGTGGGGTCGCTCGTGGTTGTAGACGTGGTCGAACGCGTCGACTTGGGCTTGGAGCTCGTCCAGGGTCGACGCCAGGGGTTGCTTGTCGAGCCAGCGGAACAGGGTCTGGTGGAACCGTTCGTTCTTGCCCTGTGTGGTGGGTTTGTTCGGTCTGCCGGTGATCGTGGCGACGCCGAGTCGGC
>JAUNSA010000169.1 GCA_030539405.1 Propionibacteriaceae bacterium | reverse complement strand
GCTTCGGTGAGCAGCTCCTCCAACGACTCGATCATCACCGGCGGACCGCACACCAAGAACTGGTACTCCGTGACGTCCTCGGAAAGGTGGCGGGTCAGCACGTCGAGGTCGACGAGTCCCTGTTCGCCGTCATAGTCGGGCTCGTCGTGGAGCACGTGCACGACCTGAACATGCTCCAGGGCATCCAGCTCGTCGCGGTACACGATCTGCTCGAACGTCTCGTTGCCGTAGAAGAGGTACGCCTCTCGCGAGGCTTCGTCCTCGAGCCGCTGCCACAGGCGCCGGAAGGCGGTGATCCCCACCCCGCCGGCGATCATCACCAGCGGGAGTTCCTTGGCCAGTGAGACCCGCGTGAACACCCCGAACGGTCCGTCGAGCAGCACCTCATCGCCGACCGAGGCCTCCTGCAACGCAGCAGTCTGACCGCCCTCGTCCTGCACGGTCACCGACAGCGCGCGGCCCGACAGGCCCGAGACCGTGTACGGGTGGCTGTTCTCCCCGAGGGCCCGCCGCAGGTAGATGAACTGCCCCGGCGCGGGCTCCAAGGGCGCCCCCACCGGCTCCAGGGTCACCTCGGTGGTCGCCTCGGCCACCGAGCGCGTCCCGACCACCCGGTAGCGGTCAGAGGCGATCCCCAGCTTGTGCAACACCCGGACCGCCAGGGCCACGACCACCACCGCGGTGACGCCCCACCAGTACCACCGCAGCCCCGACCCCTCGATGGTCTGCCCCAGCGCGAAGCTGTGCACCAACAGGAACGGCGGCACCAGGTACGTCGACAGGTGTGTGTACAGCCACGGGTAGAAGCCGAGCTTGTCCCGGAAGAACGCCGACGTGATGATCACGAACGCGATCAGCGCCAGCGTCACCATCCCCAGCAGCACGAACTGGTCGAACGGACGCCCCAGGTCGAGCGCGTAGATGTTCCGCTCTTCCTTGGCGAGGTAGTACAGCCCGATGAACACCGGGTGCAGCACGATGATCGGCACGCCGAACTGCCCCAGCGCCTTGTGGACGCTCACCACCCACGTCAGGTCGGGCAGGACCGACGACACCAGCCCCCGGAACCCCAACAGGATCTGCCACACCAGCAGCATGCTGCCGACGAAGGCCCCGATCTTGGCGAGGTACTTGTAGACGTTGACCGCGACCGGCACGTCCTCGGGCGTGACGAAGACCAGCGGCAGCAGCGACGTGACCGCGATCACGGCCACCAGGAGGGCGCGCCGCGCGCGCAACTGCCCCGGAGCGATCTGGGTCTCGCCTCGCCACGCGCTCGCTGGGTTCATGTCCACACAATAGGGGGTGGCAAGCACGGACGCCCCGCAGCCCAGACGCCGCCGTCGGCTAGAGTGATCGTCACGTAATGCCCCCGGGGAGCGCGCCAGCGCTGAGAGTGCCATCCGGCAGACCCGTGGAACCTGAACTGGGTAACACCAGCGGAGGGAGTTGGGCAGGGTGCCGCGCCCGCGGCGTCCTCGAACCCGACGCGCGCGGCCAGCCCGCCTGCGTCCGGGGCGTCCCGCACCCACCTTCGGGGGCGGGAAGGACGACATGGAACCCACCCAGGGGGACCCGACCCCCACCTCGTACGGCGTCGGGGCGCGCATCGCGCTGCACCCGATGTCGGATCGTTTCGTCGACATCATCCTCGGCGCACTGGCCGAGGCGGACGCGGTACGCGGCGGCCTGGCCACGCGGACGGGTGCGGTCAGCACCTTCGTCGGCGGGGACGAGGCGGACCTGCTGCGCTACCTGTCGACCCTGATCGGCGCCGCCACCCGCCGCGCCGACGGCGCCCATCTCGCGGTGTCGGTGTTGCTCTCCCGCGGCTGCCCCGGTGAGGTCACCTGCGACCTCCGCAGCGGCCCGTGGGCGTCCACCACCCCGCTGGAGGCCGAGCCCACCGGCGTGATCGCGCGCGCCGAGTGGTCGTTGTACCCCCTGCTCGACGGCGGCGCGGACGCCGACCACATGGAGCCGATCATGGCCGCCATCGACCGCGCCAAGGAGTCGGGGCTGTTCGACGGGTCGGACCACTACGTGACCCGGTTGCACGGCGATGTCGCCGACATCCTCGCCCTCGTCACGGCGGCGTGGCGCGACGTCGGCGCGCACGTCCAGCACGTCACCACCCACCTGTCCTTCTCGATCAACTCGCCCACCCAGGAGCCGTCATGACCCAGCCCACGTTCACGCCCGGAGGCACCCGCGCCGAGCCCGTCCGCGCCCCGCAGGGCCGCGGCTTCGGGCTGAAGGAGATCCTGGCCGTCGTCACCCTTGGGGTGGTGTTCGGCTTCCTGTACTACCTGCTGGTGCAGGGCTGGAACGCCCTCGCCGTCGCCATGGGACCCTTTGGCGACCTCGCCCAGAACGTCGTCATCGGCGGCTGGTTCGTGGTCGCACCGCTGGCCCTGTTCGTCGTCCGCAAGCCGGGCGCCGGGCTGGTCGCCGAGATCATGGCCTCGATCGTCGAGTTCGTGTTCCTGGGCAGCCCGGTCGGGCCGATCCTGCTGCTGTCGGCGACCATCCAGGGCCTCGGCTCCGAGCTCGGCTTCGCGCTGTTCCGCTACCGCCGCTACGACCTGGTGGCGTTCCTCACCTCCGGCCTGACGGCGGCGATCTTCAGCTTCGTGTACTCAACGATCCGGTTCGGTTGGTTCGGCCAGAGCCTGTTCGAGGCACGGCTGGGGCTGCACCTGGTCTCGGGGCTGGTCCTGTGTGGCGTGCTGGGCTGGGTGATCGCCCGCGCCCTGCTGCGCACCGGCGTCCTGCGCGACCTGCCGGCCGGCCGAGCGGTCGCCACCGCGGCCGATGCCTGACGCCCTCTGCCTCGAGGACGTCACCGTCGCCCACGACGGCCAGCCGGTGGTCGACGACGTGAGCCTCGGCGTCCGCCCCGGCGGCCTGGTGGCACTCACCGGGCCGTCGGGATCGGGCAAGTCGACGCTGCTGGCGGTCGCCGGCGGGCTCATCCCGCACGGCCGCGCCGGCGAGCTGTGGGGTCGCGTCTGCCACGGCGGCGTGGACGTCACCCTCGACCCGCCGTGGGCCCGGGCCGCCTGGCTGGGGTTCCTCGCCCAGGACCCGGCGTCCTCGCTCTGCCTCACCCACGTCCGCGACGAACTCGCCCTGCCCCTGGAGAACGCCGGCCTGCCGCGCGACGACATCGGCCCGCGCGTGGAGGCCATCGCCGCGCGCCTCGGCATCACCCACCTGCTGGACCGGCGCACCAACCAGCTCTCCGGCGGCGAGCAACAACGCGTGGCGCTGGCCGCCACCCTCATCGGTGACCCCGAGGTCGTCCTGCTGGACGAACCGCTGAGCATGCTCGACCCGGACGCCGCCGCCGACGTCGCCGCCCTGCTGCGCCGCGAGCTCGGCGGCGAGGGTCCGGCGGGGATCATCGTCGAACACCGCTCCCACGAGCTGGAACGGGCCGGGCTCGTCCCGGACGCCGTGGTGCGGCTCGGCACGCCGGGCCCGGTCGAGCGGGAGGAGAGTCCGGGGTGTCCGGGGGCGGTCGTGCTCGACCGCGAGCTCACGGGGGTGCGGCGCGACGCCGAGGGTCCGGTGGTGATCGATGGCGTGCGGGTCACGCTGCGCGCCGGCACCGTGACGGCGCTGCTCGGACCGAACGGTTCGGGCAAGTCGACGCTGCTGATGGCGCTCGCGGGGGTGCTGCCGGGGCAGGAGCCAACGGACGCGGTGGGATTGGTGTTCCAGCGTCCCGAGAACCAGTTCCTCGCCTCGACGGTGCTGGCCGAGGCGTCGTTCGGGGCGTCCGTCGAGCGAGGGCGCGCCCTGCTCGAGCGTGTCGGCCTGGCCGATTTCGCCGATCGCAACCCGCACACCCTGTCGCTGGGGCAGCAGCGCCGGCTGTCGGTGGTCGCCATGGCCGCCCAGGACCACCCGGTGCTGCTGTTGGACGAGCCCACCTTCGGGCTCGACGACGCGGGCGTCGCTGCGGTCGAGTCGCTGATCCGGTCGCTGCGCGACGAGGGGCGGGCCATCCTGCTCGCCACGCACGATGTGGCGCTTGCCGCCCGGCTCGCCGACGCCCGCCTCGAGCTATCGGGTCAGGACGCTGCCGAGCGCCCCGCACCCCGGGAGAAGGTCCCCGACTCGTTCCTGGCCCGGTGCTCGCCGGTTCTGAAGTTCCTGGCCGTGTTCGGCGCCAGCGTCGGGTTGCTGTTCACCACGGCGTTCTGGCCGGTGCTGGCGGTCTGGGCCCTGGCGACGGCGGCGGTACCGCTGCTCGCGCGGGTCTCATTGCGCCGGACGCTCCGGTTCCAGATACCGATCGGCTGGTTCGCGTTGTCGACGTTCCTGGTGAACCTGTTCAGCCGGCCCGGTCCCGAACTCGGCGGGTGGGGCATCTTCGTCGCCACCGAACCCGGCCTCGCCTGGGGACTCGCGCTGGCGGCCCGAACCCTGGCGATCGGCGGGTTGGCCGCCGTGTTCGTCCTCAGCACGGACGCCGTGCGCTTCGTCAACGCCGCCCACAGCCAGGCCCGGGTGCCGGTCCGCTACGCGTACGCGTTGCTGGCCGGCTACCGGCTGCTCGAGTTGCTGCCCGACGAGTGGCGCACGATCCGCGCCGCGCATGCGGTCCGGTCGCGGGGGCTCGGGGGCGGACGCCGTGCATGGCTGGTCGGGTTCGCCCGGTCGGCGTTCGGACTGATGGTCGTCGCCCTGCGCCGCGGCCAGCAGTTGGCCGAGGCGCTCGAGGCGCGCGGCCTCGGCCGGACGCCCCGCACGATCTGGCGTCCGGTGCGGTGGGGCTGGCGCGACGCCGTGTTCACCGGCGGAGTGGTCCTCGTCGCCGGGGCGATCGTGGCCGTGGTACTGGCGGGGTAGGGGTCAGGCCCCGACGTGGCTCAGGCCCCGACGTCCAACGTGACCTCGACCTC
>JAUNSA010000031.1 GCA_030539405.1 Propionibacteriaceae bacterium | reverse complement strand
GCCCTCGGTGGTGTAGAGCCGCACGGCGAAGCCGCGCACGTCGCGGGCCAGGTCGGCCGAGCCCTTGGCACCGGCCACGGTCGAGAAGCGGACGAACGCCTCGGTCTTCGTACCCGCCTCGGCGAAGATCGCCGCGGTGGTGAGGTCTGCCAGGCTCTCCGTGGTGGTGAAGGTGCCGTGGGCGCCGTAGCCGCGCGCGTGCACCACGCGCTCGGGGATGCGCTCGTGGTCGAAGTGGAACAGCTTGTCGCGGAGCGCCTGGTCTTCCACCAGCGTGGGGCCGCGGCGTCCGGCCCGCAGCGAGTTCTGCCCATCCGACAGCGGTGCGCCCTGGGCGGTGGTCATCCGCTCGTCGCCGCGGACCCCCTGGTGCAGTTCGCCCCCGGTGCCGCGCTGGTCGGCCGACCCTGACTTCTTCTTGTCCTTCGCCATGTCCGGACGTTACCAGCGCCGTCGCCCCCGCGACAGGCATTCATCCTTGTCAACAGGTGATTGGGCACGAGGGGTCAGAGTGAGGCGACCCAGGCGCGCAGGAATCGGGCCCCTGCCTCGCCGGACTTCTCCGGGTGGAACTGGGTCGAGACCAGAGCCCCGTACTCGACCGCGGCCAGGAACCGGTCGCCGTCGTGCTCGGCCCACACGCCGTGGGCGCCCTCGGGCAGGCCCCCGCGCACCGCGTAGGAGTGCACGAAGTAGAACCGCTCGTCGGCCACCGCCTCGAACAGCGCCGACCCCGGTTCCACCTGCACCGTGTTCCAGCCCATGTGGGGCAGGCGTTCGGCGTGCAGCTTTTCCACCACCCCGGGCAGGACGCCCACGCCGGCGGTCTCGGTGCCGTGCTCGACCCCGGCGGAGAACATCACCTGGTGGCCGACGCAGATGCCGAGCACGGGGCGTCCGGCCGCCAGCCGTTCGGCGATGATGCGCGGCCCGTCGACCGCCGCCAGGCCCGCCATGCAGGCGGCGAAGGCACCCACGCCGGGCACGACCAGCCCGTCGGCGGCAAGCGCGACCGCGGGGTCGGCGGTCAGGACCACCTCGGCGCCGGTGGCAGCCAAGGCACGCGTGGCCGAATGCAGGTTGCCCGAGCCGTAGTCGAGCACCGCGACCTGGGTCACAGGGCGCCCTTGGTGGACGGGATCTGGCCCTCCAGGCGCGCGTCCGGCTCGACGGCGGTGCGCAGGGCGCGGGCGAACGCCTTGAACTGGGCCTCGACGATGTGGTGCGGGTCGCGGCCGCGGATCAGGTCCAGGTGCACGCACAGGCCGGCGTTCAGGGCCAGCGACTCGATCACGTGGTAGGTCATGGACCCCTGGTAGGGCACGCCGGAGCCGCCGATGCGGGCGTACACCTGGGCGTCCGGCTCGCCGGTGCAGACCACGTACGGCCGCCCGGCGACGTCGACCACGCAGCGGGCCAGCGCCTCGTCCAGGGGCACGAGCGCGTCGCCGAAACGGGTGATGCCCGACTTGTCGCCCAACGCCTCGCCCAGGGCCTGGCCCAGGACGATCGCGGTGTCCTCGACGACGTGGTGGCCGTCGATGTGGACGTCGCCGGTCGCCTCGATGGTGAGGTCGATCTGCGAGTGCTTGGACAGCGCGGTGAGCATGTGGTCGTAGAAGCCGACCCCGGTGCTGATCGTGGAGGCGCCGGTGCCGTCGAGGTTGACCTCGACGGTGATCGTGCTCTCGCTGGTCGTCCGCTGTGCGCGGGCTGTGCGTGCCATCACTGCTCCATCCTCGGGGCGTCCACCGCGGCCAGGGCCGCGAAGAACGCCTCCATCTCCTCGGGCGTCCCGGCGCTCACGCGCAGGAAGCCGGCCGGGCCAGTCTCCCGCACCAGAACGCCACGCTCCAACAACTGCTCCCACGCCAGGTGCCGGTCGGACCATCGCCCCACCAGGGCGAAGTTGGCATCCGACTCGACGACCTCGAAGCCCAGCTCGCGCGACCGGGCCACCAGGTCGTCGCGGGCGACCCGGAGGTCATCCACGCGGGCCAGCATCTCGTCGGCGTGCGCCAGCGCGACCGACGCCACGGCCTGGGTCTGGGCCGAGAGGTGGTAGGGCAACCGGATGATCCGGCAGGCGTCCACGATGGCGGGGGCGGCCGCGAGGTAGCCGAGCCGTCCACCGGCGAAGGCGAACGCCTTGCTCATCGTCCGCGAGACCACGAGGTTCCCGAAGCGCGGCAGGAGCGTCAGGGCCGTGGCCTGCGGCGTCCGGCTGAACTCCTGGTAGGCCTCGTCGACCACCACGATCGCGTCCGTGCCGGCCAGGACCGCCTCGATCTCGGCCAGCGGCGTGGTCGTGCCGGTCGGGTTGTTGGGCGTGGTGATCAGCACCACCGACGGGTCGTGCTCGGCGATCGCGTCGGCCACCAGCGCAGCGTCGAGGGTGAAGTCGTCGTGACGCGCCGCCGTGACGTAGTCGGTGTGGGTGTTGCGCGCGTACTCGGGGTACATCGAGTAGGTCGGGGTGAACGACAGCACGCGACGCCCGGGGCCGCCGAACGCGCCGAGCACGTGGGTCATCACCTCGTTCGAGCCGTTGGCCGCCCAGATGTTCTCCACGCCCAGGCCGTGGCCGAGGTAGTCGGCCAACTGGCGCCGCAACCCCGTGAACTCCCGGTCCGGGTAGCGGTGGTAGGCCGCCGCCCGGATCGCCGCGGCCATGTCGTCCAGCGTGTCCGCCGAGGGCGGGTACGGGTTCTCGTTGACGTTGAGGCACACCGGCACGTCGAGCTGCGGGGCGCCGTAGGGTTCTTGGCCCACCAGTTCGGGTCGCAGCGGCAGGTCGGCCAGCGTCGGGTTCGGCCTCACCAGCGGTCCCCCGTCGGCGCGGCGGTGCGGACCGTGATGGCCGCCCGGTGGCCGGGAAGGTGTTCGGCGGTCGCGAACGTCTCGACGGTGGGCGCGACCTCGCGCAGCGCCGCCTCGTCGTAGTGGATGAGGTGGACGGTCTTGGTGAACGAGCGCACCGTCAGCCCGGACTGGAACCGCGCCGCGCCTGCGGTCGGCAGGACGTGCGTGGACCCGGCCGAGTAGTCGCCCAGCGGCACCGGCGACCACGGGCCGATGAAGATCGCCCCGGCGTTGCGGACGCGGTGGGCCAGCTCGTAGGCGTTGCGGGTGTGGATCTCGAGGTGCTCTGCGGCGTAGGCGTCCACGACGGCGAGGCCCTGTTCGAGGTCGTCCACGAGGACGATCGCCGACTGCGGACCACCCAGGGCGGTCCCGATCCGCTCGACGTTGTCGAGGGCCGCCACCTGCCCGGCCAGGCGTTCGTTGACGGACGCCGCGAGCTCGGCTGAGTCGGTGACCAGCACCGAGCCCGCCATCGGGTCGTGCTCGGCCTGGCTGATCAGGTCGGCGGCGACGAAGTCCGCGTCGGCGGTGTCGTCGGCCAGCACGGCGATCTCGGTCGGGCCGGCCTCGGAATCGATGCCGACCACGCCGCGGAGCAGCCGCTTGGCGGCGACGACGTAGATGTTGCCCGGTCCGGTGACGAGGTCGACCGGCTCGCACAGATCCGGGACGCCGTGGGCGAACATGGCGATGGCCTGCGCGCCGCCGACGGCGTAGACCTCGTCCACGCCGAGCAGGTGGCACAGGGCCAGGATCGTCGGGCTGGGCAGCCCGCCGTGCTCCTTGCTGGGCGGGGTGGCCACGGCCAGGCTGCCGACGCCGGCCACCTGCGCGGGGACGACGTTCATCAGCACGCTGGAGGCCAGCGGGGCCAGCCCGCCGGGCACGTACAGGCCCACGCGCGACACCGGGACGGTCTTGGTCTCCACGACGGCGCCCGGCGCCACCTCGGCGCGGACCAGTTCGGGCGTCCCCTCGGTCTGGGCGACCTCGCGGCGGCGGCGGATGCTCTCGACGAGGGCGGCCCGCACGTCGGCGTCCAGTTCGTCGGCGCAGCGCGCCAGCTCGGCGGCCGGCACGCGCAGGTGCTCGGGCACGATCCCGTCGAACTGCTCGGCAAAGTCACGCAGCGCGTCGGCGCCCCGCTCGGCGACCGCGTCGCAGATCGGCTTGACCACGGCGACGGCCTGCTCGACGTCGAACGCCCCGCGGGGCACGACGGCGCGGTAGTCGGGGTTCGTCCCTCGGACGTCGATCACGCGTAGTTCCACGGGGGTGATTCTATGGCTGCCATGTTCATCGGGATCGGCACGGTCACCAACGTGGTCACCGTCGCCGTCGGCGCGGTGCTGGGACGCCTGCTCGGTGACCGGATCCCCGAGCGGACCAGCAACACCATCACCGACGTGCTCGGCCTGATCACCCTGGTGCTGGGCGTGGGCTCGGCCCTGTCGATGTCCTCGGAGGCGCTCACGGCAGCCGTGGGTCCCGGGGCACCCATGCTGATCGTGCTGGGCTCCCTGCTGTTCGGGGCCGTGGTCGGCTCGGCGCTCCGGATCGAGGAGAGGCTCGAGTGGGGTGCCGCCTGGCTGCGCCGCCGCTTCGCCGGCACCGGGGACGCGAGCACCTTCGTCGATGCGATCGTCACCCCGACGCTGCTGTTCTGCATCGGGCCGCTGACGATCCTGGGGTCGCTGTCCGACGGCCTGGGGCGCGGTGCGGACCAGTTGCTGGTCAAGTCCGTGCTGGACGGGTTCGCCGCCATCGCGTTCGCGAGCACCCTGGGCTGGGGCGTCCTGTTCTCGGCTGTGGCCGTGGGCATCCTGCAGGGCAGCCTCACGCTGGCCGCGTTCCTGCTGGGCGACCTCTTCTCGCTCGCGCAGATCGATGCCTTGACCGCCACCGGCGGGGTGATGCTGATGGCGCTGGGCGTCCGGCTGTTGAAGCTCAAGAACATCCCCGTCGGCGACCTGCTGCCCGCGCTGGTGTTCGCGCCGATCCTCGTCGTGGTCGTCGAGATGATCCGCTGACTCAGTCGGCGTCCAGCACCGCTGCGAGCGCGACCCGGCCCTCGGCGCGCGCTGCGGCACCCCGCTCGTCCTGGGTGCGCGTCAGCACCGCCCACGGCGCCTGCGTCGGGTCCTCGGACGCGCTGCGCGCCACCTGCGCGATGAGGTCACGGGCGACCGCCGAGTCCTGCAGCTCGCCGAGTGCCTCGGTCACATCCTCCCAGGCGGAGGCCTCCGGCTCCAGGTCGGGAAGTGCGCCGACCATGGCCTCGGTGGCGTAGCGGACGGCCTTGGCCGCCTTGCGCACCTCATGCCAGCCCTCCAGGTGCGAGGGCTCTGCCTCGGCGCGTTCCCGCAGTCGCGCGACCTTGCCGACCGCCTTCGCCCGCAACGGCGGCAGCACCTCACGGGCGGGACGATGGGCGCGTCGGCGCAGCGGTGGATCCAAGAGCAGGTCGACCAGCGCCGCCCGCAGCGCCGCCGCGCGGGGCCCGGCCAGCTCGGCGACCAGCGCGGCGTGCGCCTGCTCGTGCTCGGTGGCCAGATGGGCGAGCAGACCCGAGCGCACGTCGGGGGCCACGGCGTCTCCGAGGTCGATGAGCAGCTTCTCGAACTCCTCGGCCAGCACCTCTGCGTCCCGCGGCCGGCCGAGGATCTCCCCCAGCCAGCGCAGTTCGGCGCGCAACGGGTCGGTGCGCTCGGTGTCGAACAATCGGGCGAACGTCTTCAGCAGGCTCCGCAGGCGCCGGGTGGCCACCCGCGACTTGTGCACGTGGTCGGGGGCGTCGACGAGGACGCCGGCCTCCAGGCTCTGCAGGACGCCAACCTGCCGGGCCGCCCACGCCACCAGCACGTCCGCGGCAGGGGCGTCCGGGCCGCTCGGGGCTACCAGCCGCGGCACCGCCGCCAATGCCCGGGACACCTTGGAGACGAAGGGCGACTCCCCCGCCCCGGCTGTCCGGAAGCGCGCGGCGACCTGCTCCAGCAGGGCGTCGGGGGCACCGTCGGTGAGCTCGACCTCGACCTCGGACCAGGCCTGCACGCCGGCAGCCGTGGAGGACCGGACGTGATCGACGCACCAGGTGGCGGCCGGGATCCCGTCCACCAGCAGCGCCCGCTCGTGACGCGTCGTGCGCAGCCGGGCCACCGGCACGATGGCCGCGGTGGCGGTGACCTCGCGGGCCTCCTGGCGCAGGGCGTCCGGGATGACCTCGGCGTCTGACTCCGCGGTGGGCACCCACACCTCGGTGCGCGCGCCGTCGGCGGCGGGGCGCTTGAGGTGCCACCCCGCGTCGTGCCCGCCGACCCGTCGACGCAGCGACCAGCCGGCGTCGGCCAACGCGCAGCCCAGCGTGTCGTGATAGGTGGCGTCCAGCTCGAGCACCTGGGCGGGACCCACCTCGACCAGCCCGGTGAGGTCCGGGGCGAAGTCGGCTGGGACGGTGAACGTGCACTCCCGCTCCAGGGAGCGTTCAGCCATCGATGCCCACTCGCTGGCGCCCGGCGTCCTCGTCGAGGAGGTCGCCGCCGACGCCGTCGCCGGCGGCCGGTTGCGGCGCCGCGTTGGCGCTGGGTTTGGCCCATTCAGGGCCCAGCGACGCCATGAACAACGGCACCGCCACAGCGGCGAAGACCCAGATCGCCAGCGCGGAGGGCGCCTGCAGGCGCAGCGCGACCGGGACGAGGTCACCGGCCTGGGCGGCGGCCAGCCGCTCGGGGAATGGCCCGGGGCCGAACACCTCACCCAACCACCACGTGGTCAGGCCGGCGACCAGCGCCAAGGCGGTGGTGAGCACGGCAACCGGCCACCCCAGGGACCGCAGCCTGATCCAGGCCGCAACCCCGATGCCCAGCCCGCCGACGAGCGCGATCATGCAGTACCAGAACGTGGCGGAGAACACCTGGGCACGGCCGGTCGGCGCCAGCTCGGCATGCCCGTCCGGGAAGACGGTCCACGCCGGCAGGACGGCCACATAGGCCCACAGCAGCGCCCCGACGCCCCCCACGAGCACGGCGAAGACCGCCAGCACCAAGGTGCGGCTGAAAGCGGTGCGCAAGCCCATGTCAGGCATGTTAGGCGCTCAGGCAGGACGGCCCCAACAGGGCCTTCAACTCGGCCACGAGGGCGTTGGTGTTCTGGACGCGCAGCCGGTCGTCCAGCTTCCACACCGTGGAGCGTTGCGGGCTGATCAGCCTGACCCGCACCTCCTGGGTGCCCGGGTGCTGGGTGAGCGTGAACTTGAGCTGCTCCACGACCTCGGGCGTGCACCGCGACGTCGGCACCGAGATGGTGACCGGGCCGGTGGGGCCGGCGCTGACGTCGGGGAACGAAACGTCGGACGCGGTGACCTCGACGGACTCGTCGCGCTCGCGCAGGCGCCCCCGGATGCGCACGACCACGTCGGTGCCCAGCGAGTTCGCCACCGGGAGGTAGGCCTTGTTGAAGACCATCACCTCGATCGAGGAGTCCAGGTCCTCCACGGTCAGGATGGCCCAGGTCTTGCCGTCCTTGGTCTGCTTGCGCTGGATGCCGGTGATCATGCCGCAGATGGTGACGACACCCTCGCGCGGGCCGTCCTCGCTGGAGAGCTGCTGCAGGCCCAGATCGCGGTTGGCGGCGAGCACGTGCTCCAGCCCGTACAACGGGTGGTCGCTGACGTAGAGGCCCAACATCTCGCGCTCGAAGGCGAGCTTGGTCATCTTCTCCCACTCCGGGAGGTCGGGCACGGGGCTGGCGGCCAGCGCCCCCGCACCCTCGTCGTCGCCCCCGAAGAAGTCTCCGAACAGGTCGTCCTGACCCAGCGCCTGGTTGCGCTTGAGCGAGACCACTTCGTCGACCTTGTGCTCGAAGACCTCCATCAGGCCGCGGCGGGTGTGCCCCATCGAGTCGAAGGCCCCGGCCTTGATCAGCGACTCGATGACGCGCTTGTTGCACACCACCGCGGGCACCTTGTCGAGGAAGTCGTTGAAGTCGGTGGCGGCCCCGTGGGCGCCACGGGCCTCCATGATCCCGTCGACGACGTTGTTGCCCACATTGCGGATCGCGCCCAGGCCGAAGCGAATGTCGGAGCCGACCGGGGTGAACCGGCCCTGGGACTCGTTCACGTCCGGGGGCAGCACCTTGATGCCCATGTGGCGGCACTCGGCCAGATAGATGGCCGACTTGTCCTTGTCATCGCGCACCGACTCCAACAGGGCGGCCATGTACTCGGCCGGGTAGTGGGCCTTGAGGTAGGCCGTCCAGTAGGACACCACCCCGTAGGCGGCCGCGTGCGACTTGTTGAAGCCGTACGCCGAGAACGGGACCATCGTCTCCCACAGCGCGTTGATCGCCGCACCGGAGTACCCGTTGGCCTTCATGCCGGCCTCGAAGTTGACGAACTCGGCGTCCAGCACCGACTTCTTCTTCTTGCCCATGGCCCGGCGCAGCAGGTCGGCGGCGCCGAGGCTGTAGCCGGCCAGCTCCTGGGCGATCTGCATGACCTGCTCCTGGTAGACCAGCAAGCCGTAGGTCTCCCCCAGCAGCCGGTCCAGCTCGGTCTCCAGCTCGGGGTGGATGTGCGTGACGGCCTGCTGGCCGTTCTTGCGCATCGCGTAGTTCACGTGGGTGTTCGTGCCCATCGGGCCGGGCCGGTACAAGGCGCCGAGCGCGGTGATGTCGGCGAACTTGTCCGGGCGCATCAGGCGGCACAGGGCGCGGTAGCCCGAGCCGTCGAACTGGAACACGCCCAGGGTGTCACCGCGGGCCAGCAGCTCGTAGGTCTTGGCGTCGTCGGGCTCGCGAGCCAGGGCGTCCAGGTCGAGGTCGACGTCGGCGTTGATCTTCACGTTCTTGACCGCGTCGTCGAGGATGGTCAGGTTGCGCAGGCCCAGGAAGTCCATCTTGACCAGGCCGAGGTCCTCACAGCTCGGGTAGTCGAACTGGGTGATGACCTGGCCGTCCTGCTCCCGCTTCATGATCGGGATGACGTCGATCAACGGCTTACTGGACATGATCACCCCGGCGGCGTGGACGCCCCACTGGCGCTTGAGGCCCTCGATGCCCTTGGCGGTGTCGACGACCTCCTTCACGTCGGGGTCGGACGCGTAGAGCTCGCGGAACTCGGTGCCCTCGCCGTACCGCTCGTGCTGGGGGTTGAACACGTCGACGATGGAGACGTCGTTGCCCTGCTGGGCCGGCGTGTAGACCTTGGTGATCTGGTCGCCCAGCGCGTACGGCTTGCCAAGGACGCGGCCGGCGTCCTTGATCGCCTGCTTGGCCTTGATCGTGCCGTAGGTGACGATCTGGCAGACCCGGTCGCTGCCGTACTTCTCGGTGACGTAGTGGATCACCTCACCACGGCGACGTTCGTCGAAGTCGACGTCGAAGTCGGGCATCGAGGGGCGCTCGGGGTTGAGGAAGCGCTCGAAGATCAGGCCGTGCGGCACCGGGTCGAGGTCGGTGATCTTCATGGCGAAGGCGCACATCGAGCCGGCGCCCGAACCACGCCCGGGGCCCACCCGGATGCCGTTCTCCTTGGCCCACTTGATGTAGTCGGCCACGACAAGGAAGTAACCGCAGTTGTGGACCGCGACGCCTTCGGCGACGTAGGTGTGGTCACCCGAGACGGTGAGGTTGTGGACAGTGCCCTCGTAGTGCTCCGACGACGACGTGCGAACGCGGACCCACCATCGGCCGTCGACCGATCGGGCGTTGTAGGGCGCCTTCGTCCGTTCCGGGATCCACTTCACGCGATAGGCCGACTGACTCGGACTCATCTCCACGGTCGCCCATTGCCCCCGGGCCAGGAGGAGCGAGCGCAACTGGCGGGCCAACCCCCCGTTCACCGTCGTGATGCCGAAGCGAGTCCGATCCCGGTAGCCGTCACCCTCATGCCACCCGTCGATGAACGCTCGGACGCCTTCGTCGGGGACGGACGAGACCCACGGGTGCAAACGCTTTTCCCGCACACCGCACCCCACCAGCTCGGTCAGGAGCAGCGCCAGGGGATGGTTGGTCAGCATCACCGTGACACCTTGGTGGTTGGGCGCGCAGGCACTCGCCTTGGAGTACAGGCGCGGCGTGCCCAGCCCCAGCCTCTCGATCGTCGACAGCAGCCGCTCCACCGCCGGCTCCCCCTGGTGGAGGGTCCACCCGACCTGCCCCGGGCTCGTGGGCGCGTCGACGTCGATCAGATGGCCCTCGGCCACCCACAACCCGATGAGCCACATGAGGTCCGCGGACCACTCGACCTTGGCAGGAAGCGTCCCCTTGGTCTCGCGCGGCGCGCGATGCTCACTCACGGCCATCCGTTGAATGAAGCCGTCTCGTCGTCGCAGGAGCCAACCGCGTGCGTCGGCTGCGGCTTCGAGGTCAAAGGGTTCGTAGGCGGCCTTGGGCGGCTGTGGCAGCAACAGCCAGTCCCCGGGCCGGACGTTCTTCGCTTCGACCCAGCCCTTCGAATCCACCAGGAAGGGATGCTCATCGGTCGCCCTGATCGGGAAGCACTGGCCGTGGGGTTGAATCGTGGTGATGGATTCGTCAACCTCGCGGCTGAGCAGCTTCTCCACCGTGGCGGACCGGCCACGGAGGTCCCAGGTGCTGACCGACGTGACCGTGTCACCCTCCCGCACCGCAGAGATGGGCAACCAGCGCCCGTCCGCCATGAGGACCGGGGTGTCGGCAGGGAAGCAGTATCCCTTGCCCGAGATGACCTGTTCCTCGAACTCCGCCTGCTTGGTGGCGTAGTCCGGCACCCCGCCGGGGAAGCGCTCCTCCAGACCGCGGCGCACCTCCTTGTGGAACCAGGACTCCTCGGTCTCGCCGTCCGGAACCGGGAACTCGGGCATGTACGTGCCGGTGCCCTCGTCGAACGTGACCTCGCACTGCTCGGCGATCGCCAGCGTGTTGTCGCACGCCTCGGGCAGGTTGCTGAACAGCTGCCGCATCTCCGCGGGGCTCTTCAGGTAGTAGCCGGTGCCGTCGAACTTGAACCGGCCGGGGGTGTCCTTGTTGGCGCCGGCACTGACGCACAGCAGCGTGTCGTGGTCCTCGGCGTCGGTGGCGTGCACGTAGTGCAGGTCATTGGTCGCCACGAGGGGCAGCGCCAGATCCTTGGCCAGGCGCAGCAGGTCGGCCCGAACCCGCGTCTCGATGTCGAGCCCATGGTCCATCAGCTCGACGTAGAAGTTGCCCTCACCGAAGATGTCACGGAACTCGGCGGCCGAGGCGACGGCCTGCTCGTACTGACCCAGCCGCAGGTAGGTCTGCACCTCGCCGGAGGGACAGCCGGTGGTGGCGATGAGCCCCTTGCCATAGCGCTCCAGCAACTCCCGGTCCGCACGCGGCTTGTAGAAGAAGCCCTCCAGCGAGCTCAGCGAGCTCAGCCGGAACAGGTTGTGCATGCCCTCGTTGTTGGACGCCCACATCGTCATGTGCGTGTAGGCGCCCTTGGACGCGACGTCGTCGCCGGTGCCGTCGCCGAACTGGACGCGCTTGCGCTCGCTGCGGTGCGTCTTGGGGGTGAGGTAGGCCTCCAGCCCGATGATCGGCTTCACCGGGCCGTTCTTGGCCGTCTTGTACCACTCGTAGGCGCCGAACACGTTGCCGTGGTCGGTCACCGCGAGCGCGGTCATGCCCATGCTCTCCGCGCCCTTCGCAAGATCCTTCAGGCGCGCGGCGCCGTCCAGCATCGAGAACTCGGAGTGGCAGTGCAGGTGAACGAATTCGTCGCCCATGTGTCAGGTCAACCTCCAGACCGACACCCTAGCCTGCGTCGCAGACAGTTCCCGGTTGCGGTCCGGGCGTCCCGGCCCCGAGACTGGCGCCCATGCGTCTTTCCCTGATCGGAGCACCCACCGACGTCGGCGCGAGCGTCGCCGGCTGCCGTCTCGGGCCCGGCGCCCTGCGCGTCGCCGGCATCGGCGCCGCCCTGGAGGCCCTGGGCAACGAGGTGCGCCAGGTCGGCGACCTGGACGGCCCGCCCAACCCCCAGCAGCCGCCCGTCGACGGCTACCGCCACCTGGACGAGGTCATCGCCTGGAACACGGCCCTGCGCGACGCGGTCGCGGCCGAGTTGGCCGACGGGCGGCTCCCGATCATGCTGGGCGGGGACCACTCGCTGGCGATCGGATCGATCTCGGCGGTGGCGGCCCATTGCCGGGCGGTGGGCAAGAAGTTGCTGATCATCTGGGTGGACGCCCACGCCGACATCAACACCCACGAGATGACCCCCTCGGGCAACATCCACGGCATGCCGGTGGCCTGCCTGCTGGGCCACGGCCCCGACGAACTCACCGGCCTGTCCGACCAGGTCCCGGCGATCACCGCCGACCAGATCCACCAGGTCGGCCTGCGCAGCGTCGACCCCGGCGAGAAGCGCTTCCTCGCCGAGTCCGGACTGGCGGTCTACGACATGCGCTTCCTGGATGAGGTCGGCATGCGCCGGGCGATGACCCGCGTGCTCGCCTCCGTCGGCGAGGACACGCACCTGCACCTCTCGCTCGACCTCGACTTCGTCGACCCCGACGTCGCCCCCGGTGTGGGGACGCCGGTGGTGGGCGGGCCGACCTATCGCGAGGCCCACCTGGTGATGGAGATGATCGCCGACACCGGACGCCTCGGCAGCCTCGACATCGTGGAGGTCAACCCGGCCCTCGACGTCCGCAACCGCACCGCCGAGCTGGCCGTCGACCTGGCCGAGAGCCTGTTCGGCAAGTCCACGCTGCTGCGCATCACCGACCTGGACAACCCGCCCCGCGGCTGACCGGCCCGCGGGTGCTCAGGGATCCTCGGTCTCCAGCGGGCCGCCCGCGCGGCCGTGCCGGACCAGGTCGGTGAGGGCGTGCCAGGTGGCCACCTTGATGCGCGGGCGTCCGAACCGCTGGCCCGCGGCCTGCTCGGCGGCGTCGATGCGCTCCCAGTCGGCGAAGCTGGACGCGGTACGCCCCCGCTCGGCCAACACCGCAGCGGCGTCCGGCCCGCTCGGTGCGGCGAGCCGTCCGGCGGCGAGGTCGTCGATCAGCGCGGCGACGGTGGCGCGGGCGTCCGCCTTGTTGGTGCCGATCACGCCCAAGGGGCCGCGCTTGATCCAGCCGACCACGTACTCGCCGACGCGTGGGCCGGCGGCGTCGACCACCCGTCCGCCCTCGTTCGGCACCACGCCGGCCTGGGGATCGAACGGGACGCCGGGCAGCGGCCTGCCGCGGTAGCCGATCGCCCGCAGCACGAGCTGGGCGGCGAGCACCTCGCGCTCCCCCGTGCCGACGACCCGGCCTTCCCCATCGGGTGCGGTGCGTTCCACGACCACAGCGCGCACCGATGTCGCGCCCACGAGCTCGACCGGCCGGCGCCAGAAGGCCAGGTGCAGCCGCGCCCGGGGCGCCTCGACCACACGGGTGGCGGCTGCCCGCAGCGCCTCCAGGTTCTGGCGAACGCGCCGGTCCGCACCCTCGGGGTCGTCCGGGACCGGGTCGTGCAGCACCGGCTGGACGCCGTCGAGGGTGAGCAGCTCGCGCAGCTCGGTGGTGGTGAAGGTCGCATGCTGCGGCCCACGGCGTCCGATCACCCAGACGTCGGCCACCGGGTGGGCGGCCAGCTCGGCCAGCACGTCGGCGGGCATGTCGGTGCCCCCCAGCCGTTGGGGCGATGCCAGCAGGATGCGCGCCACGTCCACGGCGACGTTGCCGACGCCGAACGTGACGGCCGTCTCCACACCCGCCAACGACTGGGGTTCGGCATCGGGGTGACCGCAGTACCAGGCGACGAACTCCCGGGCCGAACGGCTGCCCGGCAAGGTCTCACCGCGGACGTCGAGCCGTCGGTCCTCAGCGGCCCCAGCGGCGTAGATGACCGCGTCGTAGCCGGCCCGCAGGTCGTCGGCGGTGATGTCGACGCCGAGCTCCACCAGCCCGAAGAAGCGCACGTCCTGCGACGCGAACGGCTCCGCGAGCGCCCGTTGGATGCCCTGCATGCTCGCGTGGTCGGGCGCCACCCCGTAGCGGAGCAGCCCGTACGGCGTGGGCAGGCGGTCCAGGATGTCGATGCGGACGCCCTCGGCCCCCTTCAGCAGCGCCCCGGCCGCGTACAGCCCGGACGGCCCCGCGCCCACGATGGCGACCCGCGGTTGGATCGAAGTCATGGCCCATCGTGGCACGGGACCGCGGCGCCTCACACCATCATCGGCCGCTCGGTGGGCAGGATGGGCTTCGGCAGGGCGGAGCTGCCCTGGAGGAAGGCGTCCACGCCGTTGGCGGCCGAGCGACCCTCGGCGATGGCCCACACGATCAGCGACTGGCCGCGCCCGGCGTCGCCGGCGACGAACACGCCCGGCACCGAGGTGGCATAGGAGTCGTCGCGCGCGATGTTGCCGCGGGCGTCCAGCTCGACGCCCAGCTCCTCGACCAGGCCGGCCTTCTCCGGCCCGACGAAGCCCATCGCCAACAGCACCAGGTCAGCGGGGATCTCCCGCTCGGTCCCCTCGACGGGGCTCGGGCCGCCGGGGCCCATCGTGACCTCGGAGAGCCGCAACCCGCTGACCCGTCCGTCGGCGCCGGTGAACTCACTGGTGGACACCGAGTACAGCCGGCCGACCTCGCCCTCCTCGTGGGAGGTGCTGACCCGCAGGATCATCGGGTAGGTCGGCCAGGGCTGGCCGCCGGGACGCCCCTGCGGCGGGGTCGGCATGATCTCGAGCTGGGTGACCGAGGCGGCCTGCTGGCGGATCGACGTGCCGATGCAGTCGCTGCCGGTGTCGCCGCCGCCGATGACGACCACGTGCTTACCGGTCGCCGTGATCTGGCCCTCGACCTCCTTGCCCACGGCCACCTTGTTGGCCTGGGGCAGGAACTCCATGGCCTGGTGGATGCCGTCCAGGTCGCGCCCCGGGATGGGCAGGTCGCGCGGCACGGTGGAGCCGACCGCCAGCACGACGGCGTCGAAGCGGTCGCGCAGTTGCTCGCCGGTGATGTCGACGCCGATGGTGGTGTTCGGCTTGAACACGGTCCCTTCCTGGCGCATCTGGCGCAGGCGCCGGTTGAGGACCTTCTTCTCCATCTTGAACTCGGGGATGCCGTAGCGCAGCAGGCCCCCGATGTCGTCGGCGCGCTCGTAGACAACCACGGTGTGACCCGACCGGGTCAACTGCTGGGCCGCGGCCAGGCCGGCCGGACCCGAACCCACCACGGCGACGGTCTTGTTGGTGTGCCACTCCGGCACGACCGGCACGACGCGGCGGTCGTCCCAGGCCTTGTCGGCGATGGCCACCTCGACGTTCTTGATGGTGACGGGCTCCCGGTTGATCCCGACCACGCAGGCCGTCTCGCAGGGGGCCGGGCACAGGCGTCCGGTGAACTCGGGGAAGTTGTTGGTCGCGTGCAGCCGGTCGGTCGCCGAACGCCACTGGTCGTGGTAGATCAGGTCGTTCCACTCCGGGATGAGGTTGCCCAAGGGGCAGCCGGTGTGGCAGAACGGGATGCCACAGTCCATGCAGCGGGACGCCTGCTGCCGGATGATCGGCAACACGGCCCGCCCGGGCGAGCCGGGGTACACCTCGTCCCAGTCCTTGACCCGCTCGGCGGGGTCGCGGCGATCGGCGAGCTGGCGCTCGACCTTCATGAAACCCTTGGGATCAGCCATGAGCGGCCTCCATCATCTTGGCGACCGTCTCGTCGGTCGAGAGGCCCGCGGCCTCGGCGTCCGCACGGGCGGCGAGCACCCGGGCGTAGTCGCGCGGCAGCAGCTTGGTGAAGCGGCCCCGCCAGGCCGACGCCCCGTCATCCAGCAGGCGCTGGGCGACGGCGGAATCGGTCATGTCCACGTGGCGACGCAGGAGCGTCTCGATGCGGTCGACGTCGGAGTCGGTCAGGTCCACGGCGTCCACGAGTTCGGTGTTGACCCGGTCGCGGTTGAGGTCGAGCACCCACGTCAGGCCGCCGGACATGCCGGCGCCCACGTTGCGGCCGGTGGGCCCCAGGATCAGGGCCTCACCGCCGGTCATGTACTCGCACGCGTGGTCGCCCACGCCCTCCACGACCGCGGTGGCACCCGAGTTGCGGACGCAGAACCGCTCCCCGACCTGCCCGCGGATGAACAGCTCACCGGAGGTGGCCCCGTAGGCGATGACGTTGCCGGCCACGATCTGTTCCTCGGCGGTGAACGGGGCGTCCTCGGCCGGACGCACGCTGAGGCGTCCGCCCGAGAGACCCTTGCCGAAGTAGTCGTTCGTGTCGCCGACCAGCCGGAGCGTCACCCCGGCCGGGACGAACGCGCCGAAGCTCTGGCCGCCGGTCCCCCGCATGGTGATGTCGATCGTGTCGGCGGGCAGGCCCTTGCCGCGCGTCGCCTTGGTCACGGCGTTGCCCAGCATGGTGCCGACGGTGCGGTCCACGTTGGTGACATCGACGCTGAACCGGACGCCTTCACCGCGCTCGAGTGCCGCCGCCGACTTCTCGATCAGCTCGTTGTCGAGCTTGGACGCCAACCCGTGGTCCTGGGTGGTGATGCTGTGCAGCGGTCCATCGGTCTCGACGCGGTGCAGGATCGGGCTGAGGTCCAGGCCCTCGGCCTTCCAGTGCTCCACGGCCGCGCGGGTGCGCAGCACCTCGACGTGGCCGACGGCGTCTTGGATCGACCGGAAGCCCAGCGCGGCCAGGTGCTCACGCACTTCCTCGGCGATGAACTCGAAGAAGTTCACCAGGAAGTCGGCGTGGCCGGAGTACTTGGCGCGCAGCTCGGGGTTCTGGGTGGCGACGCCCACCGGGCAGGTGTCCAGGTGGCACACGCGCATCATGATGCAACCGCTGACCACCAGCGGGGCGGTGGCGAAGCCGAACTCCTCGGCGCCCAGCAGCGCGCCGATCACGACATCGCGGCCCGTCTTGAGCTGCCCGTCGACCTGCACCACGATGCGGTCGCGCAGCCCGTTCAGCATCAGGGTCTGCTGGGTCTCAGCCAGGCCGAGCTCCCAGGGACCGCCGGCGTGCTTGAGCGAGGTCAGCGGCGCCGCGCCCGTGCCGCCGTCGTGGCCGGAGATCAGCACGACGTCGGCCTTGGCCTTGCTGACGCCCGCGGCCACCGTGCCGACCCCGACCTCGGCGACCAGCTTCACGTGGATGCGGGCGACCGGGTTGGCGCACTTAAGGTCGTGGATGAGCTGCTTGAGGTCCTCGATCGAGTAGATGTCGTGGTGCGGCGGGGGCGAGATCAGGCCCACGCCCGGCGTCGAGTGCCGCGTGCTGGCCACCCACGGGTACACCTTCTGGCCGGGCAACTGGCCGCCCTCGCCGGGCTTGGCGCCCTGGGCCATCTTGATCTGGATGTCGTCGGCGTTGGTCAGGTAGTCGCTGGTCACGCCGAACCGGCCGGAGGCGACCTGCTTGATGGCCGAACGGCGGGTCGGGTCGTAGAGGCGCTCGGCGTCCTCACCACCCTCGCCGGTGTTGGACTTCCCGCCCAACCGGTTCATCGCGATGGCCAGGGTCTCGTGGGCCTCCTGGGAGATCGACCCGTACGACATGGCGCCGGTGGAGAACCGCTTGACGATCTCGCTGACCGGCTCGACCTCGTCGATGCTGATCGGCTCACGGGCCTCGGTGTCGAACTCCAGCAGCCCGCGCAGCGTCATCAGCCGCTTGGCCTGGTCGTCGACCCGGGAGGTGTACTGCTTGAAGATGTCGTAGCGCTTCTCCCGCGTCGCATGCTGCAACCGGAAGACGGTCTCGGGGTCGAACAGGTGCGGCGGGCCCTCGCGGCGCCACTTGTACTCGCCGCCCACTTCGAGGACGCGGTGCGCGACCGTCCGGCTGTCCACCGGGTAGCCGACGTCGTGGCGGGCCTGGATCTCACGGGCGATCTCGGCCAGGCCGACGCCTTCGATCCGGCTGGTGGTGCCCGTGAAGTAGCGGTCCACGAAGTCGGAGGCCAACCCCAGCGCCTCGTAGATCTGTGCGCCGGTGTAGGAGGCGATCGTCGAGACGCCGATCTTGCTCATCACCTTCAACACGCCCTTGCCGAGCGCCTTGCGCACGTTGGCCAGCGCCTTCTCGGGCTCGACGGTCACGTACATCTCTCGCCGGGCCAGGTCCTCGGCCGACTCGAACACCAGGTAGGGGTTGACCGCGGCGGCGCCGTAGCCGACCAGCAGCGCGACGTGGTGCACCTCGCGGACGTCGCCAGCCTCGACGACCAGGCCCACCTGGGTGCGGGTCTTCTCCCGGACCAGGTGGTGGTGGACCGCCGAGGTGAGCAGCAGCGACGGGATGGGGGCGAAGTCGATGTTGCTGTGCCGGTCGGACAAGATGATGATCCGGGCCCCGTCGGCGATGGCCTGGCTGACCTCGGCGCAGATCTCGTCGATGCGGCGGGCGAGCTCGTCGGGCCCGTCCAGGAGGCGGTACAGGCCCCGGACGACGTGCGAGGCGAACTCCGGCATGGTGCCGTCGCGGTTGATCCGCACCAGCTTGGCCAGCTCGTCGGAATCCAGCACCGGGTAGCCGATGACGATCTGGTGGCAGGATTCCGGCCCGGCCGAGAGCAGGTTGGCCTCGGGGCCGACCGAGCCGGCGAGCGACGTGACGAGCTCCTCGCGGATGGCGTCCAGCGGCGGGTTGGTCACCTGGGCGAACAACTGGCTGAAGTAGTCGAACAGCAGGCGCGGCCGGTCGCTGAGGACGGCCACCGGGGTGTCGGTGCCCATCGACCCGATCGGCTCGGCGCCGGTCTGGGCCATCGGGGCCACGATGGTGCGCAGCTCCTCGTGGGTGTAGCCGAACACCTGCTGGCGGCGCGAGACGGACGCCGCACTGTGCACGACGTGCTGGCGCTCGGGCAGGTCGTCCAGGGTGAGGCGCTCGCTGACCCATTCGCCGTAGGGCTGTTCGGCGGCCAAGCCGGCCTTGACCTCGTCGTCGCCGATCAGGCGGTGCTGCTCGAGGTCGACCAGCAGCATGCGTCCGGGCTGCAGGCGCCCCTTCTCCACCACGCGGGACTGCTCGATCGGCAACACGCCCGCCTCGGAGGCGAACACGACCAGGCCGTCGTCGGTCACCCAGTAGCGGCCCGGGCGCAGCCCGTTGCGGTCGAGGGTGGCGCCGATCAGGGTGCCGTCGGTGAAGCAGACGGCCGCCGGGCCGTCCCAGGGCTCCATCACGGAGCTGTGGAAGGAGTAGAAGTCGCGGCGTGCGGCGTCCATCTCGTCGTGGTTCTCCCACGCCTCGGGGATCATCATCAGCACGGCGTGGGGCAGGGAGCGGCCGCCCAGGTGCAGCAACTCGAGGACCTCGTCGAAGGACGCCGAGTCCGAGGCGTCGGGGGTACAGATCGGGAACAGGCGATCCAGGTCGCCGGGGATGAGGTCGGTCTCGAGCAGGGCCTCGCGGGCGCGCATCCAGTTGCGGTTGCCCTTGACCGTGTTGATCTCGCCGTTGTGGGCGATGTAGCGGAAGGGGTGGGCCAACTCCCAGCTCGGGAACGTGTTGGTCGAGAACCGGCTGTGCACCAGGGCCAGGGCGCTCTCGGTGCGCTCGTCGAGGAGGTCGGGGAAGGTCTCGCCGAGCTGCTGGGTGGTCAGCATGCCCTTGTAGACCGTGGTGCGGGCGCTCAGCGAGGCGAAGTAGACCCCCACCTCGGTGCGCACGCGCTTGTTCAGGGGGTAGACCCGGCGGTCGAGGTCGATGCCGGACGCCTTGCCTGCGGTGACGAACAGCTGCTCCATGTGCGGCATCACGGCGAGCGTGACGGGGCTGAGCGTGTCACCGCTCATGGGCACCTCGCGCCACCCGAGGACGCGCAGGCCCTCCTCGATGGCGAGGTGCTCGATGCGCAGCTTCGCGGTCAGGCGCTCCGGTGCCTCAGCGGGCAGGAAGGCCATGCCGACGGCGTAGCTGCCCAGCGGCGGCAGCACGAAGTCCACCGTGTCGCGGAAGAGTCGGTCGGGGACCTGGAGCAGCATGCCGGCACCGTCACCGGCGGCCTCGTCGGCGCCGGTGGCACCGCGATGGTCCAGGTTCTCCAGGGCCAGCAGGCCCTGGGCGACGATGGAGTGGGTGGCCTCGCCGCTGAGGTGGGCGACGAAGGCGACGCCACACGCGTCGTGTTCGAAGTCAGGTCGGTACAGGCCCTCGGCAGGCCTGTGCATCATGTTCTTCACTTGTGTCTCCTGCGCCAACGGGCTCTGTGGCAGCCACCCCTGGTGGAGCAACTTCCTGGCCACTACCGCATGCCGCGGTCGCAGACTAACGCGTGTTTTGTTGCGCGCGTGTTACGACATTCCCACCGTTTCTCATCGTGGACGCCCCTTCCTGGCCGCTCGCGCCAAGCGCCTCAGGCGACCTGGGAGTACTTTGCGTGAGCAGCTTGGCGCGTGACTCCCAGGATGGCGCCGATGGCCTGCCATGTAACTCCGTGCGCCCGAGCCGCCCGCACGGACGAGGCCAGAGCCGCGTCCGCCGCCTCAGCACTCCGTCGCGCCAGGAGTAGGGCTTGAAGATCAGCCTGGTCCACCTCCTGTGCGATGTCGGGACCAGCGTTGGAGTTGGAATGCTCGAAGTAGTCCGCGTCCGCGTCGTTGATGTGTTGCATGCCCACTCCCCTACGCAGTGCTCCAGATCGGCAGGTCCTCGCTGTCAAGATTCTCAGACATAACGACCGCCGTCAAGATATCCAGACATCTCTGGGGTGGTTGACCTCATAGGCCAACCATGCCGGTCCGGTCTGACAATCCCCGATGCCGAACGTCCTAGGACGCGTCGGCGTCCTCATTCTCCGCGTGGTCCGGACCGCCCACGCCCTTGCGCTCGACCCACGGCTCACGGCCCGGGCGCAGGCGGCTGGCCACGATGAAGTACGTCAGGCCGACCAGAGCGATGATGAGCGCGGTCACCTGGTTGGTGCGCAGCGGGCCGATGTAGTAGCTGAAGTCGGTCCGGATGCCCTCGATGAAGAACCGGCCGGTGCCGTAGACGACGCCGTAGAGCGCGAACAGCTTGCCCCAGCCGAGCTTGAACTTGCGGTCGATCGCGAGGAGGAGCAGCCCGCCTGCCAGGTTCCAGGAGAGTTCGTAGAGGAAGGTCGGCTGGAAGGTCGGCACGTCGGCGTACTCCGCCGGCCGGTACTGCGGGTCGATCTCGAGGCCGAGGGGGCCGTAGTCGGGGCCGCCGAACAGCTCCTGGTTGAACCAGTTGCCCAGCCGTCCGATCGCCTGGGCGATGATCAGGCCGGGCGCCAGGGCGTCCGCGAAGGACGTGAGCCGGGCGCCCGTCATGCGGGCGGCGACCGCGGCACCGATGGCGCCGCCGATCAGCGACCCGAAGATGGCGATGCCGCCCTCCCAGATGAACAGCGCGCTCCACGGGTTCCGGTCGGGGCCGAAGTAGTCCTCCCAGTGCGTGAGCACGTGATAGATCCGCGCCCCGACGATGCCGGACGGGATCGCCACGAACACGATGGTCTCGAAGGTCTCCGCCAGCCCGCCGCGCGCCTTCCAGCGTCGCGAACCCAGCCACCACGCGAACACCATGCCGGCCATCAGGCACAGGGCGTAGATGTGGATCGTCAGCGGCCCGATGTGGAACCGGCTGATGTCCGGGCTGGGGATCGACAGGAGCGAGAGCACGGCGCCCATCATGCCCTACGCCGAGCGCACCCCTGCGGCGAGGTCCGTCACCACGGCGCGCACGCCGGACAGGTCGCCGGGGTTCCCGGCATCCTCGGCGGCGAGCATGGGCTTGATCAGGGCCGAGCCGACGATCACGGCGTCCGCGAACGAGCCGACCTCGGCCGCCTGGGCGCCGTTGCTGACGCCCAGCCCGACCCCCACCAGCGTGTCGGGGGCCAGCGCGCGCAGGCGGGCGACCAGCGCGGGGGCCTGCGACGACGTCTGCTGCCGGGCGCCGGTGACGCCCATCACGGCGGTGGCGTACACCCAGCCGCGGCAGGCGCGGGTGGTGGCGATGATGCGCTCGTCGGTCGAGCTGGGGGCGACCAGGAAGATCCGGTCCAGGCCGTGCGCGTCGGAGGCGACCAGCCAGTCCTCGGCCTCGTCCGGTGTCAGATCCGGGGTGATCAGCCCGGCTCCCCCGGCGTTGGCGAAGTCGCGGGCGAAGGCGTCCACCCCGTAGCGGTCGACGAGGTTCCAGTACGTCATGCACAGCGGCGTCGCGCCGGCCTCGGCGACCGTCTCGACGGCCCGGAGCACGTCGCGGGTCCGGACGCCGCGCTGCAGCGCCGTCGTCCCGGCGCGTTGGATGACCGGCCCGTCCAGGATCGGGTCGGAGTACGGCAGGCCGATCTCGACCAGGTCCACGCCCGGTCCGTCCCCGGGTGCGCACAGGGCGCGCATGGCGTCCAGCGAGGTGTCGACGTCGGGGTAGCCGACCGGCAGGTAGCCCACCAGCGCCGCCCGCCCCTCGGCCTTGGCGGCCAGGATCGTCCGCCCGGAGATGCCGGCGTTGGCCTCGATACCCTGCAGCGCGCTCACGACAGGCCTCCCACGGTCTGGTTCGGCGTGCCGTCCAGGCCGAACCAGGTCAGGGCCGAGGCCACGTCCTTGTCGCCGCGGCCCGACAGGCACACGCAGATCAACGGGGACAGCTCGGGCTGCTCCTCGGCGAGGCGGCGGCCCAACCGCAGCGCCCCGGCGATGCCGTGGGCGGACTCGATGGCGGGCATGATCCCCTCGGTCTGGGTGATGAGCTTGAACGCCTCCATGGCCTCGGCGTCGGTGACCGGCTCGTACGTACCGCGTCCGGACGCCGCCAGCCAGGCGTGCTCGGGGCCCACCCCGGGGTAGTCCAGCCCGGCGGAGATGGAGTGGGACTCGACGGTCTGGCCGTCCTCGTCCTGCAGCACATAGGTGCGCATGCCGTGCAGGACGCCCACCGAGCCCCCCGTGATGGACGCCGCGTGCCGGCCGGTGGCGATGCCGTCGCCCTCGGCCTCGAAGCCGTACAGCTTCACCTCGGGATCGTCGATGAAGTCGGCGAACATGCCCATGGCGTTCGAGCCGCCGCCCACGCACGCCGCGACCGCGTACGGCAGCTCGCCGAAGCGCTCGAGCAGTTGGGCGCGCGCCTCGGTGGAGATCACCCGCTGGAACTCCTTGACCAGCTTCGGGAAGGGGTGCGGCCCGGCCACCGTGCCGATCAGGTAATGGGTGTCCTCGACGGTGGCGACCCAGTCCCGCATCGCCTCGTTCATCGAGTCCTTCAACGTGGCGGACCCGGACTCGACGGCGATCACCTCGGCGCCGAGCAGCTGCATCCGGGCGACGTTGAGGGCCTGGCGGTCGGTGTCGACCTTGCCCATGTAGACGCGGCACTCCAGGCCCAGCAGCGCCGCGGCGGTGGCGGTGGCGACCCCGTGCTGCCCGGCGCCGGTCTCGGCGATCACGCGGGTCTTGCCCATGCGCTTGGTCAACAGCG
>JAUNSA010000168.1 GCA_030539405.1 Propionibacteriaceae bacterium | reverse complement strand
GGTTGTCGAGGACCGGCGGTACTACTGCTGAGGACCGGTCGGTCCGGCCACGATCCCCCCGTTGGGCAGGTCGAACCACTCGATGTCGCGGGCTCCACGCCCCTGCAGCACGGCCATCCCGATCTGGATGACGTGACCGTGCGTCACCAACACCACCGGACCCGGATGCGCCGCCGTGATCCGGTCGAAGGTGTCGACCAACCGCGCATGCACGTCCGTCACCGACTCGCCGTTGCCCCAACGCACCTCGTTGATGTGCCCTTCGCCCGGGCTGGACGCCGTCAGGTCGGCGAACAGTTGGCCCTCCATCGACCCGAAGCACTGCTCGCGCAGGCCCGGCTCCAGGTGTAGCGGCAGGTTCAGCACGCCCGCGATGATCCGCGCGGTCGCGTGCGCGCGCTGCAGGTCGGAGGAGACGACGGCGGTGAACCCACGGCGTCCGGCCAACAGGACCGCGGCGCCCTCTGCCTGGGTGTGCCCCAGCGGCGTCAGCGGGCTGTCGAGCTGCCCCGCCACCCGCCCCTGTTCGTTGGCGACGCACTGGCCGTGGCGCACGAACGTGAAGCGCGGAGTGGACACGCCCCCAACCTAGCGGGTCGGGGCTAGGGTGCTTCCGTGACTCGGATGGTGGTGACCGGCGGCGTCCGCTGCGGCAAGTCCCGGTACGCGGAGGCGACGATCCGGGACGCCGCGGGCGAGGCGTCCGTCACCTACATCA
Source organism: Propionibacteriaceae bacterium (assembly GCA_030539405.1). GTDB lineage: Bacteria > Actinomycetota > Actinomycetes > Propionibacteriales > Propionibacteriaceae > Propioniciclava. The sequence goes on along the minus strand of JAUNSA010000168.1, from coordinate 4,247 downwards.
CGCCCGGCTACCCGCCCGACCCCGACGTCGACCCCGAGTGGGCCGCCCGCGTCGCGCGGCACCGGCTCGCCCGCCCCGCGCACTGGGCCACGGTCGAGACCGTCGACGTGGCGGCCGCGCTGCGCGAACACCCCGGTCCGGTCCTGGTGGATTGCGTCGGGACGTGGCTCACCCGCCACCTGGACGCCGTGGGCTGGGACTCCCCGCGGGGTGAGGTCGCGGCCCGCCTCGAGCACCTGACCGCCGAGCTCGCCCAGGCGGTGGCCGACCATCCGGGGCCGATCGTGCTGGTCACCAACGAGGTCGGCTGGGGTCTGGTCTCCGAACACGCCTCCGGGCGCCTGTTCGCCGACCTGCTGGGGCGCGCCAACCAAGCACTGGGTGCGGTCGCCGACGAGGTGGTCCTGATGGTCGCGGGGCGTCCTCTGTCCTTGTGAGGACGCGCTGAGTCGTTGGCGGGCGCGTGGCTCAGATCAGCGGATCGCCAACCCCAGCAGCAGGCCCAGCGTCATGACCTCGACCACGGCGCCCAGCACGTCGCCGGTGATGCCCCCCAGCTTGCGGATGGCCAGGCCCAGCGTCGCCGTGGACAGCACCATCCCGATCACGAACGCCCACACCCAGGCGTGACGGGGCACGTCGGCGCCCAGCAGCGTGCCGAGTAGGTCGGCCAGCATCATGCCGACGATCGCCATCCCCAGGTGCAGGGTGGTCACCAGCCAGGTCGGCACCGAGCCGGCCACGGCGGCGCCCAGCCCCTCGGGGCGGGCCGAGGGCACCTGCGCCGAGCACGCCGAGGCGAGCGCGAGGCGTCCGGCCGCCAACGCGAGTGCGGCGAACAGCCACCCCCACGGCCGGGCCAGCAGGTCGCCCAGCAGGACCGCCTGCAGTCCGAACACCAGCACGAGCGCGGTGACGCCCATGGGGCCGACATCGCCGCGGCGCATGATGTCCAGGGCCTGGTCGCGCGGACGCCCCGAGCCGAGCCCGTCGGCGGTGTCGGCCAGGCCGTCGGCGTGGATCGCCCGCGTCGCGAGCTGGACGAGCGCAACCGTGATGAATCCCGAAGCCAGGGCCGGGACGCCGACCAGCGTCAGCCCCCAGCCCGCCGCCGCGGCGGCCACCATGACCGGCAGCACGACGAGCCAACCGAGGCTCATCGCCACGCGGGCGACGCTCTGGTCGACCCGCCCCGGCGGCGGACCGGGCAGCGCCGTGAGCGTGCCCCACGCGAGGCGCAGGCCGTCGGCGACGTTGCTCACAGGTCGGCCAGCAGCGTGACCTCACGCAGGGCCGCCACCGACGCCTGGAGGACGCCCACCGCCAGCACCGCGCCGGAGCCCTCGCCCAGGCGCATGCCCAGGTCGAGGATCGGGTCCAGGTCGAGGTGGGCCTGGGCCAGCGCGCAGCCGGGCTCGGGGGAGCGGTGTCCGGCGACCATCCAGGCGCGGGCGCCGGGGGCCAGGGCGTCCGCCTGGAGTGCCTCGGCGCTGGCGATCAGGCCGTCGACCACCACCGGGACGCCCCGGCGGGCCGCCCCGGCCATGAAGCCGACGGCGGCGGCGATGTCGGCCGAGCCGAGCGCGGCCAGCCGCTGCAGGGGGTCGTCGGCGCGGTCGCCGAGGCGATCCAGGGCCTGGTCGATGAGGGCGGCCTTGGCCGTGAGGGCGGCGTCCGTGATCCCGGTGCCGCGCCCGGCGACGTCCGCGCCGCGCAGGCCGAGCGTCGCGGCGACGAGCGCCGCGGCCGGGGTGGTGTTGCCGATGCCGAGGTCGCCGGCGATGAGCACCTGGGCGCCGTCCGCGATCGCCTCGGCGGCGAGGGTGTCGCCGGCGGTCAGGGCGGCGTCCAACTCGGCCTCGGTGAGGGCGTCCTCGAGGTGGATCGCGCGCGCCGGGCGCACGTGGAAGCGGCGTACCTCGTCCGGCACGCCCTCCAGGGTCCGGACGCCGAGGTCGTACACGGACACGGTCGCGCCCACCGACCGGGCCAGCGCGCTGACGCCCGCCCCGCCGGCCAGGATGCCGTGCACCATCGCCGGGGTCACCTCGACCGGGTAGGCCGACACGCCCGCTGCGGCGACGTCGTGGTCGCCGGCGAACACCACCACGCGGACGTCGGTGAGCGGCTCGGGCGGGCAGGCGCCCTGGCAGGCGGCGAGCCAGGCGCCGAGCTCCTCGAGGCGTCCGAGCGCGCCGACCGGCTTGGCCTGCGCGTTGCTGTGGGCGAGGGCGGCCTCACGGACGCCGTGGTCTGGTGCTGGGATCGTGTTCATCGCGCCTCATCCTGCCACCAACCCCGCATGGCAGGATCATCGGCATGACCCTGTGGCTCCCGCGCGGTTTCAGCGCCGAGACGGAGCTCGAGGTGCGTCGCTCGCGGTTCATCACGCGGCTGGCGCGGGTCGACGACGAGGACGCCGCCCGCGCGGTGGTCGGGTCGGTGCGGTCGGCGTACCCCGATGCTCGGCACCACTGCCTGGCGTTCATCGTCGACGTGCCGGACGCCCAACCGATCGAGCGTTCCTCCGACGATGGCGAACCCGCCGGCACCGCCGGGATGCCGATGATGGAGGTGCTGCGCGGCTCGGGCGTCTCGAACGTGGTCGCCGTGGTCACGCGGTACTTCGGCGGCGTCCTGCTCGGCACGGGCGGGCTGGTGCGGGCGTATTCGGACGCCGTGGCCGGCGCCTTGGTCGGGGTGCCGCTGGTGCGGCCGGTGGTCCGGAAGTTGGTGGGGTTGGAGGTGGCGGCCGCCGAGGCGGGTCGGGTGCAGGGCGCGTTGATGAACCGCGGCGTCGACGTGGTGGACGCCGACTGGGGCGCCGCGGTCGTGCTGACCCTGGCCGTCGACGATGCGGACGCCGTCCTGCCGCTGGTGCGCGAGGTGGTCCAGGCCGACGTGGATCTCGTGCCGCTTGGAGAGCAGGTGGCCGAGCTGGCGATGTGATGCGTGAGGTGCATCAGAGTGCTTGGTTGCGCCTGCGCAGAAATTGTCAGTGCGTACGAATAGTGTCGTCGACATGGAAGACCACCCCCAGGTCGAGGCCACCTTGGCCGCTCTGTCGGCAGCGGAGTCGCTGTTGCTCGGGCTCGACCACGACGAGCGGCGATTGGCGACGGCTGCCGACCGGCTCGCGATCGTGGACGCCTGCGTCCGGCTCGCCGGGTTGGCCGAAAACCTGCTGGTCGACGTGGTGGGGGAGGCCGACCGGGCCGACGCCGCCAAGATCGCCGTCGGGTGTGGGCTGCGGTCGTGGCTGGCCGATCGGCACCGGCTCAACCCCCGGCAGGCGGGGGCGCTCATCAAGCGGGCCGAGGAGTTGCGGGACTTGCCGGTGGTCCGGGAGGCGGCGCTGACCGGCGCGGTGGCGCCGGCCCAGGCGCAGGCGATCGCAAGTGTGCTGAAGGAGCTGCCCGATGAACTGGACGCCGCCGCGCGGGAGCAGGCTGCCGGCGAGATGGTGCGGTTCGCGGCCGAGTTCGACCCGAGTGGGTTGTCCAAGCTGTCGAAGCACCTGCTGGCGGTGGTCGCTCCCGAGCGGGCCGAGGAGCTGGAGTCGGCCCGCCTGGTGGCGCAGGAGAAGCGCTGCCAGCAGGAGCGTCGCGTAACGTTCACCCGCGACGGGCTCGGCGGCGTGCGGCTGAGCGGCTACCTCCCCGTCGGTGATGCCGAGTCGTTGATCACGCAGTTGGACGCCCGGGTCAACGCCGTGTTGTACGCCCAGCGTGCGGCGCTGGACGAAGGGGATCCGCTCGCCACCGTGCGGAGCGCGGCGCAACTGCGGGCCGACGCCCTGCTCGAGCTGGGCTGGTTCGCCGCCTCGCAGGCGTGGGCGCCGGGGGCCGACGGGGATCGTCCGCGGGTGCTCGTGGTCATGTACCACGACCGGCTGAAGGAACTCGCCGAACAGCACGGCCTGTTGGCCACCGGGGAGGACATCGCCGCCGGTGACCTGCGGCGCCTGCTGGTGGAGGCCGACCTGCTGCCCGTGGTGCTGGGCGGGGAGTCCGAGGTGCTCGACCTGGGGCGCGAACGGCGCTTCGCCGACCCGCTCCAGAAGGTCGCGCTGACCCTGCGCGATGGCGGGTGCGTGTTCCCCGGCTGCGACATGCCGCCGAGCTGGTGCCACTGCCACCACACGACGGGCTGGCGCGATGGTGGCGAGACCAACGTCAAGGACATGGCGCTGTACTGCCGCCACCACCACCCCATCGTGGAGCCGCGGCGTGGCGATCCGCCCTGGC
>JAUNSA010000167.1 GCA_030539405.1 Propionibacteriaceae bacterium | reverse complement strand
TACTGGGTGCAGGAGTTCCACATCGACGCGCTGCGCGTGGACGCCGTGGCGTCCATGCTCTACCTCGACTACAGCCGTGAGCCGGACGCCTGGGTGCCCAACGAGTTCGGCGGCAACCACAACCTGGAGGCCATCGACTTCCTGCGCTACGTCAACCGCCACCTGTACGAGCGGGTTCCCGGCGTCACGCTGATCGCCGAGGAGTCCACCTCGTTCGGCGGGGTCACCCAGCCCACCAACCTGGGCGGACTGGGCTTCGGCTTCAAGTGGAACATGGGCTGGATGAACGACTCCCTGCGCTACCTGGCGCTCGAGCCGATCTACCGCCAGTGGCACCACCACGAGATGACGTTCGCGATGGTCTACCAGTACAGCGAGAACTTCATCCTGCCGATCAGCCACGACGAGGTCGTGCACGGCAAGGGCTCGATGATCAACAAGATCCCCCAGGACGCCTGGCGCCAGTTCGCGACGCTGCGCGCGTTCTACTCGTTCATGTGGTCGTTCCCGGGCAAGCAGCTGCTCTTCATGGGCCAGGAGTTCGGCCAGCGCAGCGAGTTCAACGAGGCCGTCAGCCTCGAGTGGTGGGTCAGCGACCTGTGGGGCCACCACGGCCTGCAGCGCATGATCAAGGACCTCAACGAGCTCTACAAGGCCCACCCCGCCTTCTGGAAGCTGGACAACCAGCCGTACGGCTTCCAGTGGATCAATGCCGACGACGCCGGCCGCAACGCCTACGCCTGGGTGCGGCGCGACGGTGAGGGCCAGCAGATCGCCGTGGTGGTCAACTTCAGCTCCGAACCCTGGTACGACATGGAGATCGGACTGCCCGAGGCCGGCCGCTGGACCGAGATCTTCAACTCCGACTCCACCATCTACGACGGTTCGGGCATCGGGAACTTCGGCGGCGTGGACGCCACGCCCGGCCAGTGGGGCGGCTTCGAGGCCCGCGCCACCGTCCAGGTGCCCCCGCTGGGTGCCGTGTTCTTCCGGTTGGACGCCGACGAGGCCGCCTCGGACGCCCCGCAGGCCCCGGCCGTCGAGGCCCCGGCCGACGCTGAGGCCGCCGTCGAGGGTGGCGAGCTGTCGGAGGTCGTCGAGGTGGACGCCGACGCGGTCGATGTGACCGCGCCGGTCGACGCAGAAGACGTCGAGGCGTCCGAGTAGGTGGCCCCGCACGTCGACCGTGGCTCCGGGATCCTCTCCTTCGAGGGGGTCCCGGACCCGTCTGCGCTGCTGGCCGCCGCGCGAGCCGCGTTCGAGGCGGGTCTGGCCCGCGTGGAGGCGCGGGTGCCCCTGTCGGAGGAGACCCTCGCGATCCGGCGCGCGTTCTACCGGGCCGGGTTCCACCGGGAGGGCATCCGGCGCGGAGAGGACGTCGGCGTGTTCTCGTTGCTGGTCACCGACCGCGGCGATGACCAGTTCACGTTCACGTCGGTGATGAACTCCGTCACCCCGCGCAAGCGCCTCATCGCCCACGCCGTGCTCACCGACGCCGACGGGCGGGTCGTGCTGTGCCAGACCTCCTACAAGCGCGACCTCGAGCTGCCCGGGGGCATCGTCGAGCCCGGGGAGTCCCCTCGCGTCGGCTGCGAGCGGGAGATCACCGAGGAGATGGGGATCGAGGTCACCCTCGACCGGCTCCTGGCCCTGGACTGGCTGCCGCCCCACCTGGGCTGGGAGGACGCCACCGAGGTCGTGTTCGGCGCGCCCGAGCTCACGGCCGAGCAGGTGGCCGCCATCCAGCCCGACGGCCAGGAGATCCTGGCCTTGCACTGGCTCACCCCCGACGAGGCCGCCGAGCGGTTGGCGCCCTTCGCGGTCGGACGCCTTCGCAGCGCGCTGGCCGCCCTGGCCGATGGCCGCACCCGCTACCTGGAGGGCGGCACCGAGCTCGCGTTCTGACGAGACGGTTCGGCCCTGCGGGGGTCGCTCTGCGAAAGTGGACGCCGTGATCTACCGGCCAGACGACAGCACCGCCATCGACCCCGAGCTCCGCTCCGACGTCCGCCGCGTGGCGACGTTGCTGGGCGAGAGCCTGGTCCGCCAGGGCGGTCCCGAGCTCCTCGACCTGGTCGAGGAGGTGCGCCGTGAGGTCAAGCAGGCCCGCACCCAGGAGTCCCCCGACGCCGCGGCGTCCGCCCGGGAGACCCTGACCAGCCTCGACCTGGACGCCGCCACCGCCCTGGTGCGCGCCTTCGCCACCTACTTCCAGCTGGCGAACACCGCCGAGCAGGTGCACCGCGTCCGCGCCATCGACGCCGCCGAGGCCGACAGCGGCTGGCTGGACCGGGCCGTCACCGCGATCGTCGCCGAGGGTGGCCCCGAACTGCTCGCCGAGACCATCGCGGCCACCGACCTGCGCCCGGTCTTCACCGCGCACCCCACCGAGGCGTCCCGCCGCTCCGTCCTGCTCAAGCTGCGCGAGGTCGCCTCGCTGCTGGGCGCCCCGACCCCCGAGGGCAGCGTGGCCCGCCGACGCCAGGACGCTCGCCTGGCCGAGACGATCGACCTGCTGTGGCAGACCGACGAGCTGCGGCTGAACTCCCCCACACCCGTCGACGAGGCCCGCAACGCCCTGTTCTACCTCGACGCGGTCACCTCCGGCGCGCTGCCGTCGGTGCTGGACGACCTGTCGGCGCTGTGCGACGACCACGGCGTCGCGATGCCCGAGGCCGCCGTGCCCATCCGCTTCGGCTCCTGGATCGGCGGCGACCGCGACGGCAACCCGTTCGTCACCCCGGCGGTCACCAGCGAGGTCCTGCAACTGCAGCACGAGCACGCCATCACCCACGCCCTCGCGGTGGTGGACCAGCTCACCACCGACCTGTCGGTCTCCACCCGGCACGGCGCCATCTCCGACGAACTCGACGCCTCCTTGGCCGAGGACCTAGCCAACCTGCCCGGCCTCGACCCCCGCGTCCTGCAGCTCAACGCCGAGGAGCCCTACCGGCTCAAGCTCACCTGCGTGCGGGCCAAGCTGCTCAACACGCGCACCCGCACCCGGTCGGGCGCCGACCATGTCCCGGGCCGCGACTACGCCGACGGCGCCGCGCTGGTGGCCGACCTGACGCTGGTGGCCGAGTCGCTGGCGTCCCAGAAGGAGGGGCTGGCCGCGCACGGGCGGGTCCGCTCGGCGATCCAGGCCGTCGCGGCGACGGCGCTCCACCTGGCCACCCTGGATGTCCGCGAGCACGCCGGGGCCCACCACGAGGCCGTCGGCGCGCTCATCGACCACGTGGGCGAAGTGGCCGTCCCGTATGCCGACCTGACCCGCGACCAGCGCCGCAAGGTGCTGTCGGCCGAGCTGGGCTCACGGCGTCCGCTGACCGGGACGAACCCCACCCTGGAGGGTCGTGCCAGGACCACCTTCGACGTCTTCACCGCGATCGGCGAGGCCCAACAGCGCTACGGCAAGGCCGTCATCGAGACCTACATCGTGTCGATGACCCAGGGCGTCGACGACATCCTGGCGGCCGTCGTCCTGGCGCGCGAGGCCGGTCTGATCGACCTGCACGGCGGCGCCGACGGGACCGGCGCGCACGCCGACCTCGGCTTCGTCCCGCTGCTGGAGACCGTCGCCGAGCTGCGCACCTCGGCCGAGATCATCGACGGGCTGTTGTCGGACCCGTCCTACCGTCGCCTCGTCGAGCTCCGCGGTGACCGGCTCGAGGTCATGCTCGGCTACTCCGACTCCAACAAGCAGGCGGGCGTGCTGACCAGCCAGTGGGAGATCCACCAGACCCAGCGGGCCCTGCGCGACGTGACCCGTCGCCACGGCGTCCAGTTGCGGGTGTTCCACGGACGCGGTGGGTCGGTGGGACGCGGTGGCGGACCGACCTACGACGCGATCCTGGCCCAGCCCTACGGCGTCCTGGACGGGACGATCAAGTTCACCGAGCAGGGCGAGGTCATCTCCGACAAGTACGCCCTGCCGGCGCTGGCCCACGACAACCTCGCCCTGGCCTTGGCGGCGGTCCTGGAGAGCACGGCCCTGCATCAGGCCCCGCGCCAGTCCTCCGACGAGCTGGCCCGTTGGGACGGCGTCCTGCAGCTCGCCTCGGACGCGGCCTTCGCCGCCTACCGCGGGCTCGTCGACGACGCCGACCTGCCCGCGTACTTCGTGGCCAGCACCCCGGTGGAGCAGTTGGGGGCACTCAACATCGGCTCCCGGCCGTCCAAGCGACCGGATTCGGGGGGCGGCATCGAGGGCCTGCGCGCGATCCCATGGGTGTTCGGCTGGACCCAGTCCCGCCAGATCATCCCCGGCTGGTTCGGCATGGGCTCGGGCCTACGGGCCGCCCGCGAGGCCGGCCACGGCGACGACCTGGCCGAGATGCTGCGCTCGTGGCACTTCTTCGCCGCCGTCATCTCGAACGTGTCGATGACGCTGGCCAAGACCGACCTCGACGTGGCCGCCCACTACGTCGACACGCTCGTGCCCGACCACCTGCGCCACGTGTTCGAGACGATCCGGGCCGAGTACGCGCTCACCGTCGACGAGGTGACCCGCCTGACCGGCGAGGCGGCGCTGCTCGACAGCCAGCCGCGCCTGCAGCGCACGCTGGCCGTCCGGGACCAGTACCTCGACCCGATCAGCTACCTGCAGGTGGAACTGCTGCGCCGCGTCCGCGAACTGGACGCCGCGGGCACCGAGGTGCCGGACGCCCTCCAGCGGGCCCTGCTGGTCACCGTCAACGGCGTCGCCGCGGGGCTGCGCAACACGGGGTAGCCCGCGCTGGCCAGGCCAGGATTGAGCCTCAGAACAGAGCCGACATCAGGTTGCGGCGCGCGCTCAGGACGGCCGGGTCGTTGGCACCGACGGTCTCGAACAGCTCCAGCAGCCGGGTCCGTGCGGACTCACGCTCGGACCCCGAGGTGAGCCGGACCGCGTTCACGAGCCGTGCGAAGGCGGGCTCGAGCTGGCCGGAGGCGACCTCGAGGTCGGCCATGGCCATCTGGGCGT
>JAUNSA010000030.1:6097-23401 GCA_030539405.1 Propionibacteriaceae bacterium | reverse complement strand
GGTCGTGGGCGGTGTCGGTGAGCGGCTTGTCGGGCGGGTAGAGGAAGTAGGCGTACCCACGTTCGCGGCCGCGCCCCACGCGTCCGCGCAACTGGTGGAGCTGGGATAGTCCCAACAGGTCGGCGCGCTCGATGATGAGGGTGTTGGCCGAGGAGATGTCCAGGCCGGCCTCGACGATGGTGGTGCAGACCAGGACGTCGGCCTCGCGCTCCCAGAAGTCGACCATCACCTTCTCGAGGGTGTGCTCGTTCATCTGGCCGTGCGCCACGGCGACGCGCGCCTCGGGCACCAGCTCGCGGATGCGCGCGGCGGCCTTCTCGATGGTGTTCACCCGGTTGTGGATGTAGAACACCTGCCCCTCGCGGGCCAGCTCGCGGCGGATCGCCGCCCGGACCTGGTTGTCCTCGCTGGGTCCGGCGAAAGTGAGCACCGGGTGGCGCTCCTCGGGTGGGGTCGCGATGACGCTCATCTCGCGGATGCCCGTGATCGCCATCTCCAGCGTGCGCGGGATCGGGGTCGCCGACATCGCCAGGACGTCGACGTTGAGGCGCAGCTTCTTCAGGGCCTCCTTGTGGTCGACGCCGAAGCGCTGCTCCTCGTCGATGATGACCAGGCCGAGGTCCTTGAACTGCACCTCGTTGGAGAACAGCCGGTGGGTGCCGACCACCACGTCGACCGACCCGTCGGCGATACCCGCGATCGTCTTCTTCGACTCGGCCGGGGTCTGGAACCGCGACAGCGCCGCCACCGTCACCGGGAAGCCCGCATACCGGTTGGCGAACGTCGCGAAGTGCTGCTGCACCAGCAGCGTCGTCGGCACCAGGATCGCAACCTGCTTGCCGTCCATCACGGCCTTGAACGCGGCGCGGACGGCGATCTCGGTCTTGCCGTAGCCGACATCGCCGCAGATCAGGCGGTCCATGGGGACGACCTGCTCCATGTCGCGCTTCACCTCGACGATCGCGGCCATCTGGTCGGGCGTCTCGACGAAGGTGAAGTTGTCCTCGAGCTCGCGCTGCCAGGGGCTGTCCGGGCCGAACGCGTGGCCCTGGGAGGCCTGGCGGGCGGCGTACAGCTTGATCAGCTCGGCCGCGATCTCCCGGACGGCCTTGCGGGCCCGCGCCTTGCGCTTGTTCCAGTCCGCCCCGCCCATGCGGTCCAGCGAGGGGGCCTCGCCGCCGACATAGCGGGTGATCTGGTCGAGGGCGTCCATGGGGACGAAGAGGCGGTCGCCGGGGTGGCCGCGCTTGCTCGGCGCGTACTCGATGACGAGGTACTCCCGCGTCGCGTTCTGGACCGTGCGGGTGACCATCTCGATGTACTTGCCCACCCCGTGCGCGTCGTGGACCACGAAGTCGCCGGGCTTGAGCTCGAGCGGGTCGATGGCGTTCTTGCGGCGCGCGGGCATCTTGCGCTCGGGCTTGGCCGAGCCACCCTGCACGCCCGCCAGGTCGCCGGAGGTGAACACCCGCAGGTTGACCGCGTCGAGCCGGAAGCCGTGCGGGAGGTCGGCCACGATGACCGACGCCTTGCCGATCAGGTCGTGCTCGGCCAGCACCTCGCCCAGGCGCTGGGCGCGACCGGTCGAGTCGGCGACCAGCACCACCTCGAAGCCGGAGGCCACCGCCTCGCCGATGGCCTCGATCGCGGCCTCCAGGTCGCCGCGGAAGGGTTCGTTCTCCTCGGCGAGGATGTGGCGGGACTCGGGATCCTCGGCGAAGGCCGAGAGCGTCCACCAGGCCAGGCCGCGACCCAGGGCGTCCGATCGGACGTCGGCGAGCTGGCGGTAGGCGGAGGCGGCCAGGTCGATCGGAGCCTTGCCCCCTTCGGCGGCGGCCTGCCACGAGGCGGCGAGGAACTCCTGGGAGGTGGCGTGCAGCTCGAGCGCGCGGGTGCGGACCTTCTCGGGGTCGCTGACCAGCACGGTCGTGTCGTCGGGGAGCACGTCGACGAGCAGTTCGAGCCGGTCGACCAGGGCGGGGGCCAGGGCCTCCATGCCGTCGACGGCGTGGCCCTCGGCGATGCGCGTGAACAGCTCGCGCATCTGGTCGGGCACGCCATCGCGGGCGGCGTGGGCTGCGGCGCGCTCGCGCACCGCGGGCGTGAGCAGCATCTCCCGGCACGGGTCGGCGGTGACCGCGGGCAGGGTCTCCTCCAGCGAGCGCTGGTCGGCGACCGCGAACGGGCGGATCTCCTCGACGGTGTCGCCGAAGAAGTCGATGCGGACCGGATGGTCCAACGTGGGCGGGAACAGGTCGACGATGCCACCGCGGACCGCGAACTCGCCGCGCCGCTCGACGAGGTCGACGCGCACATAGGCGGCGTTCACCAGGGCGACGGCGAGGTCCTCGACGTCGCGGTCCTCGCCGACGGTGACGGTGACCGGCAGCAGGTCACCCAGCCCGGCGACCTGGGGCTGCAGCACGGCGCGCACGGGGGCGACGATGATCCGCGGTGCTGGTTGGGGGGCGTTGCCGGCCAGCCGCCGCAGCACGGCCAGGCGGCGACCGACGGTGTCGGAGCGCGGCGAGAGGCGCTCGTGCGGCAGGGTCTCCCACGCGGGGTAATAGGCCACGTCGTCCGGCCCGAGCAGGGAGGACAAGGTGTCGCGCGCGTTCTCCGCCTCGCGGTAGGTGGAGGTGACGACCAGCAGCGGCGTGGCGGCCTGCTCGGTGAGGGCAGCGGCGACCAAGGGCCGCAATGCCGCCGGGCATGTGACATCCAGCGTCGGCTCGGAATCGGTGCGAGCAGCCTCGATGAGCTGGCTGACCACGGGGTCCGAGGCGACGAGCTCCAACAAACCCGCACGATCCACGGCGATCAGTGTAGGCGCTGGGGCTACTGGTCTCTCGGACAAGAACACCGGAAGCCAGCACGCGTTGCGAACACCCCACCGCGGGCCAGCGTGAAGTTGGCTTCGCGCGAAATCCCGTGCTGGCTTCCGGTGGATTTTGGCGCGGTCCCCTCGGGGCCGTCCCAGGACCGACCAGCCGGCCACCGCCGCTTCGCGCACAATTAGGTGTATGGCATTGGTGAGCTTTCGGTGCGACGCCGACACCCTCGCGCTCATCGCCTCGCTCGCGCGCGAGGGCGAGACGCGCTCGGACACCATCAGGCGCGCCCTGCACGACGCCGCCCGGCTCCGACAACGCGATCAGATGCAAGCCGAGTCGCGGGTGTTGGAGCTGGACTGACGACGGTGGGCCCGGACGGCAGGGGTCGGTCCCCGGCGGTAGCCTGTTCACCGTCTTGAACCGTCACACCGGAGGCTTCCATGGCGCCCGCTCCCGACCAGGTCGACCCCACCATGTCGCACCACTATGACCTGATGGTGGTGCCCGGCGGATCGGCCCTCCCGGCCTTCCGCGCGTCTGCCCTGGTGAACCGACTCCGGGCCGTCGCGCCGCAGGTGACCGGCATCAGCGCTCGGCACGTCCACCTGGTCGCCTCGGACGAAGCCCTCTCCGATGCCGACGCCGAGACCGTGGCACGCATCCTCGACTACGGCGTACCCGCCGAGCCGGTCCCCGATGCCGACGCCCCGACGGCATCCATGGTGGTGGCGCCCCGCCTGGGCACGATCTCGCCGTGGGCGTCGAAGGCCACCGACATCGTCCACAACTGCGGCATCGACGTGCACCGCGTTGAGCGGGTCACCGAGTACACGATCACGCTCACCTCCCCCCTGACCAGCGAGCAGGCCGACGCGTGCGCCGCGATCCTCCACGACCGGATGACCGAGTCCGTGCTGGACAGCCGCGAGGCCGCCACCGCGGTCTTCGCCGAGAAGGAAGCCGAGCCGATGGCGCACATCGACGTGCTCGGCGGGGGCCGTGCGGCCCTGGTCGAGGCGAACACGGCGTTCGGGCTGGCGCTGTCCGACGACGAGATCGACTACCTCATCGACGCCTTCACCGGCCTGGACCGCAACCCCACCGACGTCGAGCTGATGATGTTCGCCCAGGCCAACTCCGAGCACTGCAGGCACAAGATCTTCAACGCCGACTTCGTCATCGACGGCCAACCCCAGGACAGCTCGCTGTTCGGCATGATCCGCCACACCGAGAAGGTGGCCGGCGGCCCGGCCAGCGGCACGGTGGTCGCCTACTCGGACAACTCCTCGGTCATGGAGGGCGGCCCGGCCACCCGGTTCGTCCCCGAGTCGAACGGCCAAGCGGCCCCAGCGCGTTATGCCGAACGCCCCGGCGAGGTGCACACGCTGATGAAGGTCGAGACCCACAACCACCCGACGGCGATCTCGCCGTTCCCCGGCGCGGCGACCGGGGCCGGCGGCGAGATCCGCGACGAGGGCGCCACCGGGCGCGGCTCGGCACCCAAGGCGGGCCTGACCGGCTTCGTCGTCTCGAACCTCAACCTGCCCGGCACCGACGAGCCCTGGGAGGCCGAGCGCTACGGCGCCCCCGACCACATCGCCTCCCCGCTCGAGATCATGACCGACGCCCCGCTGGGTGCCGCCGCGTTCAACAACGAGTTCGGACGCCCCGGCCTGGGCGGGTTCTTCCGCGTGTACGAACAGACTGTCGACGGCGTCCGTCGCGGCTACCACAAGCCGATCATGAGCGCCGGCGGCCTGGGCGCGATCAGCGCCGAGCAGACCGAGAAGGTCGTCTTCGGTGAGGGCTCGCTGCTGATCCAGCTCGGCGGCCCGGGCATGCGCATCGGCATGGGCGGCGGTGCGGCGTCCTCGATGGCGGCGGGAACCAATGCGGCCGAGCTCGACTTCGACTCCGTCCAGCGCGGCAACCCCGAGATGGAGCGGCGCGCCCAGGAGGTCATCAACGCGTGCTGGGCGCTGGGTGCCGACAACCCGATCCTGGCGATCCACGATGTCGGTGCGGGCGGGCTGTCGAATGCGTTCCCCGAGCTGGTCAACGACGCCGGCATGGGTGCCCGCTTCGACCTGGACGCCGTGCCCCTGGAGGAGTCCGGCCTGGCGCCGAAGGAGATCTGGTCGAACGAGAGCCAGGAGCGCTATGTGCTGGCGATCGCGCCGACCTCGCTGGAGCGGTTCCGCGCCCTGTGCGCCCGCGAGCGCGCCCCGTTCGCCGTGGTCGGCGTGGCCTTCGACGATGGCCAACTCGTCCTGGACCACGACGGCATCGAGGCGGGCCCCGGCGACGATCCGGCCGTCGACATGCCCCTGTTCACCCTGCTCGGCAAGCCGCCGAAGATGACCCGCGACGTCACCCGCGTCGAGCGCTCGACCCCCGCCCTGGACCTGGCCCGGTTCGAAGACCCGGCCGCCGTCCGCGAGGCCGCCTACGCGGTGCTGCGGCACCCGAGCGTGGCGTCCAAGCGGTTCCTGATCACGATCGGCGACCGAACTGTCGGCGGGCTCAGCCACCGCGACCAGATGGTCGGGCCGTGGCAGGTCCCGGTCGCCGACGTCGCGGTCACGCTGACCGACCCGATCGGGTTCGCCGGCCAGGCGATGAGTTCGGGCGAGCGCATGCCGCTGGCCGCCGTGGACGCCCCCGCGTCCGGCCGCATGGCCGTCGGCGAGGCGATCACCAACCTGCTGGCCGCGCCGATCACGCTCAACCGCGTGAAGCTGTCCGCGAACTGGATGGCCGCCTGCGGCGAGCCCGGCGAGGACGCCGCCCTGTACGACACCGTGCGCGCGGTCGGCCTCGAGCTGTGCCCGGCGCTCGGCGTGAGCATCCCCGTCGGCAAGGACTCGCTGTCGATGCGGACGCGCTGGTCGGAAGGCGGCACCGACAAGCAGGTCACCTCCCCGGTGTCGCTGGTGGTCTCGGCGTTCGCGTCCCTGCCGGACGTGCGCGGCACGCTCACCCCCCAGGTGGACGCCGACCAGACGCTACTGCTGGTCGACCTCGGCGCCGGCGCCGACCGCCTCGGCGGTTCGATGCTCGCCCAGGTCTGCGGCGAGTTCGGCGGTGAGGTCCCCGATCTGGACGCCCCGGACCGGCTCGTCGCGCTGGTCGACGGCGTGAACGCCCTGCGCGAGGCGGGGCTGGTGGCGGCCTACCACGACCGCTCCGACGGCGGACTCTGGGCCGCCGCGTGCGAGATGGCGTTCGCCGGCGCGACCGGGCTGTCGCTGTCGGTGAACTCGGTGGCGGCGCTGTTCGCCGAAGAACTCGGCGCCGTGCTGGCCGTGCCCACGGCGTCCGTCACCGCGGCCGAGCAGATGCTGGCCGACCACGGTCTGGGCGACCTGACCCGCCGCGTCGGCGAGACCACGTCCGAACGCCGGGTGCGGGTCACCGTGGCCGGGCGCGGGGCGCTGGACGAGACGGTGCGCGACCTGGGCCAGGCGTGGGACGAGGTGTCGTGGCGGATCGCGTCCCTGCGCGACAACCCGGCCTGCGCGGACGCCGAGCACGCGGCCTTCGCGTCCGACGACGACCCGGGCCTGCACGTGTCCACCACGTTCGACGTCCGCGAGGACATCGTCGCGCCGTTCGTGAGCAGCGGCGTCCGACCCAAGGTGGCGATCCTGCGCGAGCAGGGCGTGAACAGCCATGTGGAGACGGCGTTCGCGTTCGACCGGGCCGGGTTCGACGCCTGGGACGTCCACATGACCGACCTGCAGAACGGCCGCTTCGACCTGGGCGACGCCGTCGGTCTGGTCGCGGTGGGCGGCTTCTCCTACGGCGACACGCTGGGGGCCGGCGAGGGCTGGGCGCGCTCGATCCTGTTCAATCCGGCGCTGACCGAGGCGTTCGGCGCCTTCTTCGCCCGCGAGGACACCTTCGGGTTGGGCATCTGCAACGGCTGCCAGATGTTCGGGGCGCTGGCCGACCTGATCCCGGGGGCAGACGCGTGGCCGCTGTTCCGGCGCAACACCTCGGAGCAGTTCGAGGCGCGGCTGTCGCTGGTCGAGGTGCTGGAGTCGCCGTCGATCTTCCTGACCGGCATGGCGGGGTCCCGCCTGCCGATCGCGGTGTCCCACGGCGAGGGCCGCACGGACTTCGCCGCCCGCGGCGACGCCGACGCGGTGCACCGGGCGATGCGGTTCGTCGACCACCACGGCCGCGCCACCGAGGCGTACCCGGCCAATCCGAACGGCTCCCCGGACGGCCTCACCGCCGTCACCACGCCGGACGGCCGGTTCACCGCGATGATGCCCCACCCCGAGCGGGTGCTGCGCAACCTCCAGATGAGCTGGACGAGCGGTCCGGCCGACGAGGCGTCCGGTTGGTTGCGGATGTTCCGCAACGCACGGGCCCACATCGGCTGAGCCCTCGTCCCCCGCTCAGGGGCGGGGCGCCAACCCGTCCAGCAGCACGGCGAGGAGGTCGGTGACGACCTGTTCCTCGTCGTCGCGCGGGCGTCCGGAGAAGAACGGGTAGAGCATCCCGAGCAGCATCCACACGACGGTGGCCGGGTCGCGCCGGGCGAAGGCGCCGGCGTCCATGCCCCCGGCGACGACCGCGGTGAGCGGCGCCAGGAAGCGCTCGTAGTAATGGACGCCGAAGGCGGCGCGGCAGTCCTCGGGGAGGTGGCGCAGGTCGTGCATGGCCAGCCGCATCACCGCGCGGCTCTCCACGGGCAGGGCGAACAGGCCGCGGACGACGGCGTCGAGCTGGGCCGGGGCACCGGACGCCTCCCCCGCCCGGGTGACCACGGCCGCGACCTCGTCGAGATAGGCGCCGACGATCCCGAGGAGCAGGTCGGCCTTGCCGGCGTAGTGGTAGTACAGGGCGGCCTTGGTGACCCCGCACGCGTCCGCGATCTGCTGCATGGACGCCCCGTCGTAGCCGCGCTCGACGAACTGGCGGGTGGCCTCGGCGAGGAGGCGTTCGCGGGGGGCGTCCATCAGCTCACCCGGGTGGACTGCTCGACCGCACGCGACTTCAGCGCCAAGGCGACGAACACCAGGACGATGGTGACCAGCCCGATGCCGAGGAAGGACAGGTCGTAGCCCTGGGCCTCGCCGAACGAGGCGGCGACCGCGCCGATCAGGGCCGCGGCTACGAGCTGCCCGATGGAGGTGAACGTGGTCACCATGCCCTGGGCTGCCGAGCGGTCGGCCGCCGTGGTCTCGTTGAGGGTGATGTAGCGGATCGGGGCGCCCAGCAACGCCGACAGGCCGAGTCCGATCAGGGCGCTGCAGGCGATGAACACCCACAGCGGCGCGGGGCGTCCGATGCCGATGAGGCCGGCGGCCATGATGACCAGCCCGGCGAGGATGACGACCCGCGAACCCAACTTGTCGAGGAGGCGTCCGGCCAGCGGCGACCCGACCGCCATCGCGAGCACCAGCGGCAGCAACAGGTAGCTGCCCACCGACGGGGTGACGCCGAAGGCCAGCACGGCCAGCAGCGGGATGAACACGGTGCTGGCCTCACCGATGCCGGCGCCCAGCGTGATCGCGAACGCGACGGCGAGCTGCTTGTTGGCGAACAGCCGGACCGGGAAGACCGGGTTCTCGGCGCGGCGCTCGATGGCGACCAGGGCGATCCAGGCGGCGATCGAGACCAGCAGCGTCGCCCAGACGGCCGGGCGGGCCAGGCTGGCCGCGGCGTCGGCGGGGTTGAACTCGTTGAGTCCGAAGGTGAAGGCGGCCAGGGCGACGGCGAGGGCGAGCATCCCGGCCCAGTCGAAGCCGCCGGAGGTGGCGACCGGCGCGTGTGGCAGCAGCTTCCAGCCCAGCGCGATCACGACGAGCGCGAGCGGGATGTTGATCAGGAACAGCCACTGCCAACCGAAGCCGAGCAGCAGGCCGCCGATGACGGGACCGATCAGGAACGCCATCCCGAACACCGCGCCGATCAGGCCCAGCGCGCCGCCGCGCTTGTCGGCGGGGAAGGTGTCGCCGATCACCGCGCTGGCCACGGGGAAGATGCCGCCGGCACCGAATCCCTGGATGGCGCGGCCGACCAGCAGGAGCAGCCACATCCCTGACCCGTGGGACGCCGCCACCACGATCGACCCGATCGCGAAGATCGCGACGTCGAGGACGTAGATCGCACGGCGTCCGTAGAAGTCGGACAGCTTGGCCCACAGCGGCGTGCTGATCATCTGCATCAGCACGTAGATGCTGAACAGCCACGGCAACTGACGCGGGGTCAGCCCGAACTCAGCCTGGATCGCCGGCATCGCCGGCCCGATGATCGCGATGTCGAGCGCCCCCATGAGCACGCCCACGAAGAGCACCCCGAGCACCCGATTGCGTTGCTTGTCGTCCACGTTCACCCTCCACTTACTGACCGGTCGGTAAGGAAGGCTACTCCGGGCTTGTGCTCAGGGCGAGTCCACCGAGGACGGGGCGCGGGTGGCGCTCACCCCCCGGCGCCCAGCCGCGGCCGAAGCCGGAGTGCGACGAGCCCCGCGACCCAGGCCACCACGCAGATCACGCCCAGCCAGAACACGGCTCCTGCGAGCGAGGCCTGGTCGGGGACACGGACGTCGATGGTGCCCTCGAAGCGCTGGGTGGTGGAGAACAGGGTGGCCACCATGCGGCGTGGGTCCCAGGCGCCCAGCATCGGGACCGCGAGGTGAACGGCGGTGAAGACCGCCATCGGGACGACCATCGATCGCGTGACCAGGCCCAGGGCAACACCGATCACCGCGAAGAGCAGCGCGGTCACGGCTGCCAGGAGCAGGAACAGCCCGGCGTCGGCGAACGTGATCGTCGCTTCCGAGTGGGCCAGGAACTCCGACTCCAGACCCGCGAGCGTCGCGTCGCGGGAGACCGCACCGGTGACGAGGGCGCCCAGCACCGAAGCCACGGCGACAGCGATGGCGACCGAGGCGGCCGTGAGCACCATCGAGGCGTGGATGGACGGCAGGCTGGATCGAATGGCCCGCAGCTGGATCGTCCGGTGGCGATAGTCCTTCACCGACAGCAGGATCCCCGCCGCGACGGCGACGATGGGCACGATGATGAGCGCGGAGAACTGCAGGGCGTTGGCGGCGTAGCCGGGCCCGGTCAGCATGCCGACGGCGTTCCACGCCCGGTCGAAGTCATACCTCAGTGGGTTGTCGATGGTCGTCACGCCCGTCTCCAACGTCTCGACCCCCGCCGCTGACGCCAGGGCTGCGCCCACATCGATTCCCTGGGCCTGGGCATCGGTGAGCGCCCCGAGGAAGTCGGAGACCAGCCGACGGGAGATGTCGTTGAGGCTCAGCGTCGCCATCAGGCCGACCAGCGCCCCGAAGATGCCGGACCAGAGGTAGTACCGCGCAGCGGCGGCGTAGCGAAGCTCGGCCAGCAGTTCGCGGATCGCCCCGTGGCGGGACACCGCCTGGTGACGTTCCGGGGTCTGGGGCCGAACCTCGGGCGGGGTGAGGGCATCAGTACTCACGATGGATCTCTCCTTCTCGGAGTTCGACGACATCGTCGGCGAGGTGGCGGTAGAAGTCGGGGTTGTGCCCCGTGAGGATGACGGTCGAGCGCCCCCGGAGTTCGTCGATCAGTTGGGCGACCACGTCGAGCGTGTCGACGTCGATCCCCGTGTCGACCTCGTCGAGGAACACGTACGCCGGCGCGGACGCCAGGCAGCCGGCGAGTGCCAGTCGCTTGCGTTCACCCGACGAGTAGCCGGCCACCCGCCGACGCAGCAGCGAGGCGTCGGGGAGCAGGCGACGCAGGGGCCCGTCGTCAGCCAACGGACCCGACAGCACACGCAGGTTCTGGTTCCCCGTGAGATGGGGGTGGACGGGGGGTGTCTCGAACAGGGCTGCGATGCTCGGGCGAACCATCGACCGGGGCCGGCCATCGAAGGTGATGGTTCCCGTGCAGTCGACCAGCCCCAACAGGCACCGCAGCAACGTGGTCTTGCCTGACCCGTTGGGGGCCTCGATGTAGGTGACGGTCCCCGACTCGAACGTCCACGACGCTCCTGCCAGGACCGGGCGCGAACCGAAGCGCCGATGCACATCCTTGATCTCGATCATCATGTCTCCTCAAGGGCCGGGGCGGACGCGGTCCGCCCCGGCCGAAGCGCGGATGGGTCAGTTCTCCCAGCGGCCCGAGTAGCTGCCGGATCCCTTTGCCTGCCAGTCGGTCGAGTAGTCGGCGCCGTAGACGCGCACATCGCCCCACGGGGTGACGACGCCGGCACCGATCTCGTAGCGGCCCTCCCAGCGGTGCAAGGTGGAGGTCGCGGAGTAGCGGCTGGTGCCGCGAGCCTTGGAGATGTTCGGGAACACATATCCGGCGCGCTGCGACAGCGACGACGAGGTCACCTTGCCCGTGCACGTGCTGTGGGAGAACCGAAGGCGATCCTCGGCCCACATGAGGAAGCTGCCCCGGTACAGGGTGGCGGACTTGCTACGGGTGCCGCACGCGGCGCCTGAGACCTGCCCGGTGGAGGCGGCGCCCCCGGAGACGCGGGCGGGGGTGTTGAGGTTCTCGAGCGTGTCCAGCTGGGCCTGGGACAGTCGGACCGCCACCCCTTGGGGGATGGGTTCGGCTGCCTGCGCAGCGCCAGCGCCGACAAGGGTTGCCGTGCCAACCAGGGCCGAGGCAGCCGCGAGGCGGACAAGCTTGGTGATGTTCGTCATGGGAGTTCTCCTTCGGGTGGGTAGCGGGATCGGTCGCCCGATCTGCTTCCCAACCCTGTCGCGAGAACACCTGTGTGGGCACCGGCCAAACTGCGGCTCCCGACGTCCATTGGTCGGTTGGGGGGTCCGCTCTTCGGCTCAGGGGTGGAGGCGCCCCAGCCCGAGCTCGTGGGCGCGGGCCACCGCGTGCAACCGACTGACGGCACCCAGCTTCGAGATGAGGGTGGAGACGACTCCCTTGACGGTCGAGGGTGCCAGGAACAGTCGGCGTCCGATCTCGTTGTTGCTGTGGCCCGCGCACAGGAGGTCAAGGACCTCCTGCTCGCGCTGCGACAGCTCGGGGGCGTCCGGGGACCGGTGTGGTCGCTGCTGCGACACGATGTGGGCGAAGGATGGGGGCGTCATGACGCGCAGGCCGGAGTGCGCGGCACGAACGGCCTGGACCAGCGCGTTGGCGGGAAGGTCCTTGGTGAGGGACCCCACGGCCCCCTGCGCCAGGGCTCGGCCGACCCGCTCGCCGTCGTCGAGGGAGGTCAGGATCAGGATCCGGAGGCCGGGGGCCTGCTCCAGGAACAACCCCGTGGCCTCGACGCCGTCGACGCCAGGCATCACGAGGTCGAGCAGGACCACGTCCACCTCGGTGCGGCTCAGCACGGCGAGCGCGGCATCGCTGTCGGGCACCGATCCCACCACCTCCAGGCCCGGGTCGCCGGCGAGGAAGCCACCGACGTAGGCCCGGACCATGGGGTCGTCGTCCACCAGCAGGACACGGATGGGGGTCTCACTGGACGGGGTCATCGGTCCTCCTGGGTCTGGGCGGTCACGTCCAACGGCAGGTCGAGGCGCAGGATCCACTCCGTCCCCGACGACGTCACCTCCAACACGCCGCCGGCGTACAGGGCACGCTCCCGCATCCCGGCGACGCCAAGTGGCAGGTGGCCCGCGTCAACCGGCCGCGGGGCCACCGCGTTGATCAGGGTGGCCTCCAGGCGTCCGTCGGCGCACCCGACGAGTAGCTTCACCGGGGAGCGGGGGTCGCCGTGACGGATGACATTGGAGACGGCCTCGCGCAGGACACCGGCCAACGCCGTCCGGGCCACCGGCGCCTCGTCCGCCTCGTCGGCGTCGGCGACCAGGTCCAACCGGAAGCCGGCGTCGGCGAGCCGCGTGCGCGCCTTCTCGAGCAGTCCCGCGATGGTGCTGGGTTGGGCTGTCCGGAATCGGGTCGTCCCGTCGGAGTGCAGTGTGTCCAGCATGACCCGCAGGTCCTGCAGGGTGCCACGACACACGTCGAGCACCAGGTTGAGGTCGAGGCTCGTGGAGCCCTGGGCACGCGCGTGCTCACCCCGCATGACCAGCATGGTCAGGTCCTGGGCGACGGTGTCGTGCAGCTCCCGGGCGATCAGCCGCCTCTGGTCGGCGACCTCGACGAGCCGCTGCGCCTCGGCCGCCTGCGCCGTGCGGAGCACGAGCTGCCCCGACATCACCGCGACGATGAACAGCAGCACCCAGAGGCCGGCGTACGGCGTTGCCTCCCACAGGCTCGCCGAACCCCGGGCAACCTCCGCGACGAGGAGGATCGTGTAGACGGTGGCCACCGCCGTTGCCCACCAGGGGCGTCCGCGGGCGCTGAGCGCGCCGACGGGGACCAGCGCCGCGTTGACAGCCACGCCGTGCGACCCCTCGGGCAGCAACAGGAAGGCCGCCAGAAGGACCCCGGTGGCGGCGGCACCCTGCCCCGGCATCCTCGTGCTCAGTCCCGCCGCGCACAGCAGCGCCAGCCCGATCAGCATCGGCGCCCACCCGCCGGTCGGGAACCACTCCGCCATGGTGAGGACCGCCAAGGTGATGCCGATGACCAGGCCGAGCGCCGTCAACAGCGCGCTTCTCGACGGGGAGCGCATCCCGAGAAGGTCGTGGCGTGCTGGCACGGGGGGTCCTCAGATCCTTCGACGTTGCCAGCAGTGTAGGACCCGGACGCCCCCTCCGGGTGCGAGCACCGACCGTTTGGGTGGGATCGCCCGCCAAAGGTGCCGAGACCCGACCCGACCCTCGCGCAGCCTCGTCCCACCCGTTACGTTCCTGCTGTCAGATCCACCCCCAGACACGAAGGAGCATCACCATGATCCGTTCACTGGCCGCGACGTTGTCCGCCGCACTCATCATCACCTTGGCCGGACCGGCCATGCCCATCACCGGGGACTCGTGGTGCTCACTCCTGCCGAAGTGGCCCGGTTGCCGACGCTGAGCGCGCGCCGCCGGGCGGGTCAGCCGATGGTGGAGTGCCACCCCTGCAGCGACTTGACCCGCTCGGCGCCACGCCGGTGGGCGGCGATGCCGATGGCGGCGGCATAGGCCTCCGAGGTCGTGGTGATGTAGGGCACCCGCGCGCGGATGGCCGCCTTGCGGATGTAGGAGTCGTCGTACTCGGACGCCGAACCGGACGGTGTGTTGACCACCAGGTCCACCGAGCCGTCGCGGATGGCGTCCGCCATGTGCGGTGACCCCTCGTGCAGCTTGTTCACCGGCGCCGCCTCGATGCCGTGCTCGGCCAGGAACGCGACCGTGCCCGTGGTGCCCATCAGCGAGAACCCCTGGGCGACGAACGTGCGCGCGGCGGTGAGCACGTTGGCGCCCGGCGACCCCTGGCCCGAGTCGATGCGGTCACGCTCGGCGATCGACACCAGCACCGTGCCCGAGGTCGGCAGCACCGTCTGGGTGGCCTCCTGGCTCTTGAAGAACGCCAGCCCGGGGTTGGACGCCAGCCCCAGCACCTCGCCGGTCGAGCGCATCTCCGGGCCGAGCAGCGGGTCGACCTCGGGGAACATGTTGAACGGGAACACCGCCTCCTTCGCCCCGAAGTAGGGCACGTGCCGCTTCTGCAGCTCCAGCGAGGCCAGCGACTCCCCCAGCATGAGCCGGGTGGCCAGCGAGGCCATGTTCACATCGCACACCTTGGACACCAGCGGCACCGTCCGCGACGCACGCGGGTTGGCCTCCAGCACGTACACGACCCCATCGAGGATCGCGTACTGGATGTTCATCAGGCCAACCACGCCGAGCTCGATCGCGATGCGGCGGGTGTAGTCCTCGATGGTGGCGAGCTGCTCGTCGGGGATGGTCACCGACGGCACCAGGCACGCCGAATCACCCGAATGGATGCCCGCATACTCGATGTGCTCCATCACCGCGGGCACGAACGCGTCGGTGCCGTCGCACACGGCGTCCGCCTCGCACTCCAGGGCGTTCTCCAGGAACCGGTCGACCAGGATCGGGCGCTCCGGCGTCACGCCCTCGGCGGCGTCCATGTAGCGGCGCAGGTTGTCGGCGTCGTGGATGATCTCCATGCCGCGCCCACCCAGCACGTAGCTCGGCCGCACGATGACGGGGTACCCAATCTCGGACGCCACGGCCACGGCCTCGTCGGTGGTCACCGCCATGCCCGCGGCCGGCATCGGGATGCCGAGGCGATCCATCATGGCGCGGAACTCGTCGCGGTCCTCGGCGAGGTCGATCGTGTCCGGCGAGGTGCCGATGATCGGGACGCCCGCGTCCTGCAGGGCGCGCGCGATGTTCAGCGGGGTCTGGCCGCCGAACTGGCACACCACGCCCTCGGGCTTCTCGCGCTCGACGATCGCCAGGACGTCCTCGACGGTGAGCGGCTCGAAGTAGAGCTTGTCGGAGGTGTCGTAGTCGGTGGAGACGGTCTCGGGGTTGCAGTTGACCATGATCGTCTCGAAACCGGCCTCGCGCAGCGTGTAGGCGGCGTGGACGCAGCAGTAGTCGAACTCGATGCCCTGGCCGATGCGGTTGGGGCCGCCGCCGAGCACCATCACCTTGCGACGATCCGAGACCGGCTTGGGGTCGGGCAGCGGGTTGGGCCGCTCGGGCGCGTAGGTGGAGAAGTAGTACTCGGCCCCCTCCACGCCCGACACAGGGACGGCCTCGTAGCGGTGCACGATCCCCTCGGCGATGCGGCGGGCGCGCAGGTCGGCCTCATCGACGCCCAGGATCTGCGCCAGGTAGGCGTCGCCGTGGCCGACCTCCTTGGCGCGGCGGAGCACGTCGGCGGGCAGGCCGGCGAGGTCGCCGGCGTGGGCCTCCACCGCGGTCTCGGCGGCCAGCATGGAGGCCATCTGCTCGATGAACCACGCCTTGATGTGGGTGAGCTCGACCAGCTCCTCGACCGACACCCCGGCGCGCAGGGCCTCATACATCAGGTACTGCCGGTCGCTGGACGGCTCGGCCAGGCGGGCCACCAGCTCGTCGCGGCCCAGCTCGCGGAAGTCGGACGCGTTGCCGAGCCCGAGGCGTCCGTTCTCGAGGCCGCGGATCGCCTTGCCGAACGCTTCGGTGTAGTCCTTGCCGATGCTCATCACCTCGCCGACCGCGCGCATCTGCGTGCCCAACTTGTCGGTCGCGCCGGGGAACTTCTCGAACGCCCAGCGCGCGAACTTGGCCACGACGTAGTCGCCGTCGGGGGTGTACTGGTCGAGGGTGCCGTCGCGCCAGTAGGGGATCTCGTCCAGGGTCAGTCCGGCGGCCAGCAGCGTCGAGACCATGGCGATCGGCAAGCCCGTGGCCTTGGACGCCAACGCGCTCGAGCGCGACGTCCGGGGGTTGATCTCGATGACGACCACGCGGCCGGTCTTGGGGTTGTGCGCGAGCTGGACGTTGGTGCCGCCGATCACGCCGATCTCGGAGACGATCTGGTGCGCGATGCGCTGCAGTTCGGCCTGGAGCTCGGGGGCGATGGTCAGCATGGGGGCGTTGCAGTACGAGTCGCCGGTGTGGACGCCCACCGCGTCCACGTTCTCGATGAAGCAGACGCTGATCATCTGGTTCTTGGCGTCGCGGATGACCTCGACCTCGAGCTCCTCCCAGCCGAGGATCGACTCCTCGACGAGGACCTGCGTGATCGGGGACGCCTGCAGGCCGCGGTGCGCGATGGTGCGCATCTCATCGTCGGAGTGCACGAAGCCGCCGCCGGTCCCGCCCATGGTGTAGGCGGGGCGGACCACCATCGGGTAGCCGACCTCGGCGGCGAAGGCGAGGGCGTCCTCGACCGTCCCGACGGTCTTGGAGCGCGGCATGTCGACGCCGATCTCGGCCATGGTGCGCTTGAAGGTCTCGCGGTCCTCGCCGCGCTCGATGACGTCCTGGGTGATGCCGATCATCTGGACGCCGTTCGCGTCGAGGATGCCCGCGCGGTCGAGCGCCGTGGACAGGTTCAGCCCGGTCTGGCCGCCCAGGTTGGGCAGGAGGGCGTCCGGCTTGGACTGCTTGATGATCGCCTCGAGCGTGGGCACGTTGAGCGGCTCGATGTAGGTCTCGTCGGCCATCACCGGGTCGGTCATGATCGTCGCTGGGTTGCTGTTGACCAGGGCCACCTCGTAGCCGAGCCCGCGCAGCGCCTTGCACGCCTGGGTGCCGGAGTAGTCGAACTCGCAGGCCTGCCCGATCACGATCGGGCCGGAGCCAATGATGAGGACCTTGTTGATGTCGTCGCGCTTGGGCATCCGTACTCCTCCGTGTTGCAGGTGGGCCGCCGTCCACCCTAACCCCCCGCCGGGCTCGCGCGGGTCCGGGTCCCCTGAGGTGGACGGTGTGAGGTGACACCCTGATTGCCCCCTCAGTTCCTCCATCCGCCGGCGCCCCGCGGCGGGCGCAGGAGGAGGATGGGACCGTGACCGCGTTGCGCAGCATTGTCGTCCTCCTGATCACGGCCCTGCTCGGGTCCGGCATCGGCCTGCTGGCCGGGCCTCGCCCCCTCCCCCTCGGTCCCCCGACGGGCGATCCGGGCTTGGC
>JAUNSA010000030.1:892-5997 GCA_030539405.1 Propionibacteriaceae bacterium | reverse complement strand
CGGCCGGCTCGGCGACCCTGCGGGAGCTGGCGCAGCACACCTCGGGCCTGCCGGGCATGGGCTCGCTCGACTCCGTGCGACTGATGGCCGAAGACCTCGCCGGCGCCCCGTATACGGTCTATCGACAGGCCACGACTGACTCGCTCGTCGCCGATGTGGCCGCTGCCACCACCAGCGCGCGCGGGACGTGGGCGTACTCGAACCTGGGCCTGTCCCTGCTGGGTGCCGCCCTTGTGCGGGCGGCCGGTGCCTCCGATTGGGCCACCCTCGCCGACGAGCGGATCTTCACGCCGCTGAGCATGACGGCCACGCAGGTGGCCGCACCCGGCGCCCCGGCCCCGGACCTGCTGCAGCCCCACAACCCCAACGGCTCCCCCATGGCCGGTCAGACCGGAACGGGCTATGGCCCCGCGGGGATCGGCGTGACCAGCACGGCGAGTGACCTGGCCCGCTACGCCCAAGCACTGATGGACGGCACCGCCCCGGGTGTGTCCGCGCTGGAGCCGACGCTCGACATCACCGACGGACCGCTGGCCGGCCAGCAGATGGGCCTGGCGTGGGTCGTCGCCCCGGCCGACAGTGGCGCGGTGGTGTGGCACAACGGCATGACGGGCGGGATGGCCAGCATGTTCGCGCTCGACCCGGCCCAGGACCGCGCCGTGATCCTGCTCACCAATCGGGCCCGCGACCTGACCGGGGCCGGGCTGCTCCTGCTCGCTGATGGAGCCGAGGGAACTGACGGAGCCGATGGTGCCGGCGCGGCACTGCCGGCCGCTCCCCCGCACGTCGACGCCGACACCGTGGGCTGGGTCGGGGCCGGGGTGGTGCTGGTGCTGGCCTTCGCCTGGGCTTCGGTTCGCTCGCGCAGTCGGCTGCGGCTGGCGGGACAGGGACTCGCAGCGCTGGGCAGCCTGGCGATCTGGGTCCTGGCCCGACCGTTCGACTGGGCCCCACCGTGGACCCTGGGGCTGGCCCTCGGGTTGTTCGTCGGAGCACTGCTGGTGAGTGGGTTGCGCTGGCCCGCGCTGGGCTGGCTGCCCGAACGCTGGCGCGCGCTCACCATCGCGGTGGCTGTCCTGGGCGTGATCTGGTTCGTGGCGATGGCGGCCTTCGCCGTCTGGGTGCTGGGTCTGGGCGGCAGGTGAGCCTTTCTCGCCATTCAATTTTCCCAATCGAGGGTTGGAACCCAGTGGGACTGATGTCGGCTCAGGTTGAGTGTCCGCCCAGGGCTCACCTGGCGCAGAAGGCGCCGACAGTCAGGAGTTGAACCGGTTCTGGGCGGCAGCCAGACCCTCGGTCAGCAGCAGCTCGACCGAGTCGGCCACGCGAGAGGTCTCGACGGCGTAGTCCTCGCGCAGGGACGCCGGGATGGGACGGAGCACATAGTCGGCAGCATCTTGGCGACCGGGAGGGCGCCCGATGCCGTAGCGGGCGCGGAAGAAGTCACCGCTGCCCAGGTGGGCGCGCATGGAGCGCAGCCCGTTGTGGCCGTTGTCGCCACCGCCGAACTTCAGGCGGAGCTGCCCGAAGTCGAGGTCGAGCTCGTCGTGGACGGCCACCACGTGGTCGGGGTCGATCTTGAAGAACGCGCACGCCTTCGCGACCGCGGCCCCCGATTCGTTCATGAAGGTGCGCGGCTTCAGCAGCACCACGCGGGTGGCATCCGCCCCGACGCCCCCGACACCGGCCGACGTCACGCGTGTCTCGCAGACGTCACCGCGCAGACCCCGCGGAGCCGACCAGGATGCTCGCGCCCGCCCGGCCAGCTCGTCGGCGACCATGAAGCCGACGTTGTGCCGGGTGGACGCGTAGGTCGGGCCCGGATTCCCGAGCCCGACCACGAGCCATGCAGACAAGTCGGATTACTCCGCTTCGTCCTCGGCAGCCTCCTCGGCGGCCGGCTCGGCATCGGCAGCGCCGTCCTCGCCCTCGGGGGACTCGAGGGACGCCTCGAGAGCCTCGGCCGAGATCGGGGCGGCCACCGACAGGATCAGGTCGTCGGCCTCGCCGGGGAACACGGCACCCTCGGGCAGGTCCAGGTCACCCGCGGTGATCTGGGCGCCGACCTCGAGCGCGCCGACCTCGATCTCGATCTGGGCCGGGATGTTGGTGGCCTCGCACTGCAGGGTGATGGACTGCTGGTCCATCGTGACGATGCCCTCCTTGACCTCACCGAGGACGACCAGCGGCACCTCGACGGTGACCTTCTCGCCCTTCTTCACGACGACCAGGTCGACGTGCTTGAGGAAGCCGGTGATCGGGTCGCGCTGCACCTGCTTGGGCAGGACGAGCTGGGCGGTGCCCTCGTCGATGCTCACCGAGAGCAGCGCGTTGGCGGTACGCAGCGCCAGCAGCGACTCGTGACCGGGGAGGTTGATGTGGACGGGCTCGCTGTCGCGGCTGCCGTAGATGACGGCCGGCACCAGGCCGGCACGGCGGGCGCGGCGGGCCGCACCCTTGCCGAATTCGTTGCGCGACTCGGCGGCGAGCTTGATCTCGTTGCTGCTCATGGGTTCTCCTCAACCTTGCATTCAAGAACAGGGGCGCTCGGCAAGGGAGGGCCAGTCGATCACGGGACCGAAGAGTCCCCTCGCCAAGCAACCGGGCCACTGTACCCGACCACGGCGGCGTCCGGCCAACCGGACGACGAGACGACTACAGGTGCGCCCCGTCGAACAGGCTGGTGACCGAACCGTCCTCGAAGATCTGGGTGATCGCCTCGGCGATCAGCGGCGCGATCGAGAGCACGGTGAGCTTGGGAATGCTGAGCTCGTCGCTGATCGGCAGCGTGTTGGTGACGATGATCTCCTCGAACGCCGATTCGTTCAGCCGCTTGGCGGCCGGGCCGGACAGGATCGGGTGGGTCGCCGCCGCGATGACCTGGGCGGCGCCGTGGTCCTTCAGCGTCTGGGCGGCCGCGCAGATCGTGCCGGCCGTGTCGATCATGTCGTCGACCAGGAGGCAGACGCGACCCTCGACGTCACCGACGACCTCGCCGACGGCGACCTCGTTGGCCTTGTTCGGGTCACGTCGCTTGTGGATGATCGCCAGCGGCGCACCCAGCTTGTCGGTCCAGGCGTCCGCCAGGCGCACGCGGCCGGCGTCCGGGGAGACCACGGTCAGGTTGTCGAGCGGGTACTTCTCCTGGATGTACTCCAGCAGGACGGGCAGGCCGATCAGGTGGTCGACGGGGCCGTCGAAGAAGCCTTGGATCTGCGAGGCGTGCAGGTCGATCGACATCAGCCGGTCGGCGCCCGCGGTCTTGTAGAGGTCGGCGATCAGGCGCGCTGAGATCGGCTCGCGGCCGGCGTGCTTCTTGTCCTGGCGTCCGTAGGGGTAGAACGGCGACACGACGGTGATGCGCTTGGCGGAGGCGCGCTTGAGGGCGTCCACCATGATGAGTTGCTCCATGAGCCACTCGTTGACCGGCGCGCAGTGAGACTGGATGACGAACGCGTCACAGCCGCGCACCGACTCCTCGAAGCGCACATAGATCTCGGAGTTCGCATACGTCAGCGCGCGCGTCGGGACCAGGTCGACGCCCATGAGCTCGGCGACTTCCTCCGCCAGCTCGGGGAACGCGCGCCCGGACGCGACGATCAGGTGCTTCTCGGATTGCCGCTTGATGCCCGTCACTCGGACGCCCCTTCGATGATCGGTGCCTCGCCTGCACGGCGGTCCTCCACGTACCCGGGGATATTACGCTGCTTCCCCCGGGCCACGGCCAACTCGCCCGTCCCCACGGCGTCCGTGACGACAGAACCGGACGCCACATGCGCCCCGTCAGCCAGTTCAACCGGTGCGACCAGCACCGATTGTGCGCCGACGAAGGCGTCGGCGCCCACCGTGGCCGACTGCTTGGCGAAGCCGTCGTTGTTGTCGAAGACGACGCCGGCGCCGATGGTGGTGCGGGCGCCGATGGTGGCGTCGCCGGCGTAGACGTGGTGGGGCAGCTTGGCGCCCTCCCCCACACGCACGTTCTTGGTCTCGACGAACGCCCCGACCTTGACCGCCGGTGCCAACTGGGTACCCGGGCGCAGGTTCGCGAACGGACCGACCGAGGCCCCCGCCCCGATGACCGCGAGTTCGACGTGTGACCGGATCACCTTCGCCCCCTCGCCGACCTCGGCGTCGATGAGCGTGGTGTCCGGGCCGATGGTCGCGCCGGAGGCCACCGACGTGGCCCCCTCGATGCTCGTGCCCGGCAGCAGCGTGACGTCGGAGCCGAGGTCGACGGTGTCGTGCAGCCACGTAGTGGCGGGGTCGAGCACGGTGACGCCGGCGCGCTGGGCCTTCTCGATCAGGCGGCGGTTGTACTCGCGGTTCATCGCGGCGAGCTGGACGCGGTCGTTGACGCCCTCGGTCTGCCAGCGGTCGGCGGTCACCATCGAGTGGACGGCCAGGCCCTGCCCGCGGGCGAACTTCACCACATCGGTCAGGTACAGCTCGCCCTGGGCGTTGTCGGTGGTCAGGGACGCCAGCCCAGCGCGCAGGACGTCGGCGGAGAAGACGTAGATGCCGGCGTTGATCTCGGTGATCTCGGTCTGCTCGGGGGTGCAGTCCTTCTGCTCGACGATCGCGGCGACCTGGTCGCCATCGGCGTCGCGGACGATGCGGCCGTAGCCGTGCGGGTCGTCCAGCTCGGCGGTCAGGAGCGTGACGGCGTCGCCGTGCTCCCGGTGGGCCCTGACGAGGTCGATGAGCGTCTCGCCGGTCAGCAGCGGGACGTCGCCGTAGGTGACCACGACCTCACCCTGGAGATCGCCCAACGGGGCCAGGCCGCAGCGCACGGCGTCCCCGGTGCCGTTCTGGTTCTCCTGGAGCGCGGTGACGACGTGGGGGGCGATCTCGCTCAGATGCTGTTCGACCTGCTCGCGCTGGTGGCCGACGACGACCACGAGGTTCTGGGGCGTCAGGGCGTCCGCGGCGCTGATCGCGTAGCTGAGCATGGACCGCCCGGCCACCTGGTGGAGCAACTTCGATGTCTGGGACTTCATCCGCGTCCCGGCACCGGCCGCCAGGACGACCACTCCGGCGATTCCGCCGACCTGCTCACTCATGTGCGCTCTCCTGCTTGGTAGGGGCAACGCTGGACATCCTAGCGA
>JAUNSA010000030.1:0-882 GCA_030539405.1 Propionibacteriaceae bacterium | reverse complement strand
TCCGCTGCCCAGGACCGGCGGTTCCGCTGCCGAGGACCGGCATCACGCAACCGGCGTGAGGACCCGCGGCCACGGCGTCCGCCCACCCGGCAACCCCAACACCGGACGCAACACCCACTCGAGGGGACGCTGCAAGAACCGGACGCCGTTGTGGTCGCTGGGCCCCAATCGCGGGACCAGCAACGAGAGCGCCCCGGCCCGCCGGGCGGCGAGCACGTCCTTGAACATCTGGTCCCCGACCATCAACACGGCCTGGGGCGACACCTGCACCTGACGCGCCGCGGCCAGGATCATGTCCGGCGCCGGCTTGCCGTGCTTGCGCGGCTGGGGCTTGGGGTCAGCGGGGTCGAGGCAGTCCTCGGGGGTGAACACGCCGGTGACCAGCGGTTCGAAGAGTCGGTGCACCTCGCGGGCGCGCTCGCCGTAACAGTTGCTCACCACGAACACGAGGTAGCCGTCCGCCAGCAGGGCGGCCAGACCGGACGCCTCGGCGTCCGTCACCGACGGCGCGTGGTAGTCGGTCACAGTCCCGTCGATGTCGAAACACACAACACGGACGCCCGGGGCCGCAGCTTTGAGCGCTTGCGGGGTGAGGTGCGTGACGGCGTCCAGGACGAAATCGGGTCGGATGCGCGCCCCCGCGCGCCGCAGGGCAGCAGCAACCATGCACCGAACCTTATCGCCGCCGTCAGAGGCCCCAACGATGGTTCGGCGTGACGCCAAGTGAGTGAGCACTCACTGCGTCATGTGGGCCCTCAGACGGGCAAGGATCGCACAGTGAGTGTGCGCTCACTTCGGAGGGGCCATAACGCGGGCCACCAGGAGCACCCCGGGTAGGAGTCGAACCTACTTCGCTAATCCTGATTCAAAGTCAGGCGGGCC
>JAUNSA010000166.1 GCA_030539405.1 Propionibacteriaceae bacterium | reverse complement strand
GGGGCGTCCTTGGTCTGGCAGGCGCGCCAGATGTCGCCCGGCTGGACGTCGTGCTCCATGAGCACCTCGCCCTCCGACGTCACGACCTGGACCTTGCCCGCGGTGGTGATCTCGAAGGTCTTGTTGTGGGAGCCGTACTCCTCGGCGGCCTGGGCCATCAGGCCTACGTTGGGCACTGAGCCCATCGTGACCGGGTCGTAGGCGCCGTTGGCCTTGCAGTCGTCGACGACGGCTTGGTAGACGCCGGCGTACGACGAGTCGGGGATGACCGCGAGCGTGTCGGCCTCCTGGCCGTCGGGGCCCCACATCTTGCCGCCGATGCGGACCATGGCCGGCATCGAGGCGTCCACGATCACGTCGGAGGGGACGTGCAGGTTGGTGATGCCCTTGTCGGAGTTCACCATCGCCAGCGCGGGGCCGTCGGCCAGCTCGGCGTCGATGGACGCCTTGATGGCGGCGCCGTTCTCCAGGCCCTCCAGCCCGGCCAGGATCGCCCCGAGGCCGTTGTTGCCGTTGAGGCCGGCCTCGGCCAGCTCCTCGCCGTAGGTCTCGAACGTCTTGGGGAAGAAGGCCCGCACGACGTGGCCGAAGATGATCGGGTCGGACACCTTCATCATCGTCGCCTTGAGGTGCACCGAGAACAGGACGCCCATGTCCTTGGCGCGGGCGATCTGGTCGGCCAGGAAGGCGTCCAAGGAGGCGGCGCGCATGACCGTGGCGTCCACGACCTCGCCCTCGAGGACGGCCAGGTCGTCCTTCAGCACGGTGATCTCACCGGCCGAGTCGACGAGCTGGACGCGCAGGGTGTCGGCCTCCGGCATGATCACCGACTGTTCGTTGCTGCGGAAGTCGTCGGTGCCCATGGTGGCGATCTCGGTCTGCGAGTCGGCCGACCAGGCACCCATCGAGTGGGGGTGCTGACGCGCGTAGTTCTTGACGGCCAGCGGGGCGCGGCGGTCAGAGTTGCCCTCGCGCAGGACCGGATTCACGGCCGAGCCCTTGACGGAGTCGTAGCGGGCCTTGGCCTCGGCGTCCGCCTCGGCATACGACGGCAGGTCGTAACCCTGGGCGTTCAGCTCGGCGATGGCCGCCTTGAGCTGCGGGACCGAGGCCGAGATGTTCGGCAGCTTGATGATGTTCGCCTCGGGCGTCTTGGCCAGCTCGCCGAGCTCGGCGAGGGCGTCCGGGACGCGCTGCGCCTCGGGCAGGACGTCGGCGAACGCGGCCAGGATGCGCCCGGCCAGCGAGATGTCACGCGTCTCGACCTCGACGCCGGCGGTCGAGGTGAAGGCCTCGATGATCGGCAGGAGGGAGTAGGTGGCGAGCAGGGGGGCTTCGTCAGTGAGCGTGTAGATGATCTTGGCCATGTGGACTGCGGTCTCCCTCACGTGAGTGGTGCGACGGTGCTGCGCCCACCCTAGCGGTTCTGGGCACCGCAACCGCAGGGCGGACGCCCCGGCCACGGGTGGGTGCCGGCCGACCCATGAACCCGACAACGGGCCCCCACCGGTATGAGCGGCAGGGGCCCGTCGACAGTTCTGACCGGAGAAAACGTGACGATTCCGGCCGATGACCCGAGGGGGAGTGCCCTCCATCCACGTCACCCGGATGAAGCGGTGGACTGCAGACCACCGGCGGCCACTCGATCGTGCCATCACACGCCCCCGTGCGGGGGACCTGTGGGGACATTCCTAGCGCCCCCGATGGCCCCCGGCAAGGCGGGCGGCGTGTCGTCCACAGACCGGTGGCGCCCTCCACAGGGGCCTCTCGCGCGTCCACAGGTCGTACCCATCTGCCTGTGGAAAATGTGCAACCGGCCCGGCCCGATCCCGGCGGGTCTACGATCTGGTCCATCGAGCAGGACCCGACGAGGGGAGAGCGGTGCAGACCACGGCAGGGGGGACCTCCATGGCCGGGCAGGCGCCCGCGCACCTGGTCGGACGCCTGCGCATGCTGGTCGTCGACGGCGTCCTCGCCCCTGATGTGCCCATCAGCTTCGCCGAGGTGGCCGACCTGCTCGCGGTGGACAGCGCCACGGCCGTGGCGGTGCTGTGGGAGCTCGGACGCGACGGCTTCCTGCGCCGCATCGGTGAGGACGCCGTGCGCGTGGTCCCCACCGACCATGAGGACGCCGACCAGATCGTGCAGATCCGGCGGATGCTGGAGCCGCCCGCGACCCGGGTGGCCGCCGCCCACGCACGGACGGCGGACCTGATCACGCTGCGTCACCTGGCCTCCCGGGTGGCCGAGGCGGTCGACCAGCAGGACTACTACGCGTTCCGGCGCGCCGATGATGCCTTCGCCGCGACGTTGCTCTCGCTGCACCCCAACGCCGAATTGGCGCGGATGTGCACCGAGCTGCGGCTGCGCACGGCCTATGACGGGCTGCGCGCCCCGGTCGAGTACGGGGTGCTGGGCGAGGTCCTGCAGCGGCACACCGAGATGGTGGACCTCATCGAGTCCCGGGACCTGGCGGGCGTCGAGGCGTTGAGCCTAGCGATCGTGAACAGCCTCCACTTCGTCGGGGCCCCCCGCATGGACGCCCCACACCTGGTCGCCGAGCCGGTTGGGCTCGACCTCGAGATGGACGGGGAGTTCCTCGAGGCCGAACCCGACGCGTGAGGCGTCGGCGCCGGATCGTCAGCGCCTGATCGTCACCGCTGGTCGATCGGGACCACCGCGCGCTCGCGATGGCCGGTGTAGACCTGCTTGGGGCGCATGATCTTCTGCTCGGCGTCCGTGACCCCTTCGAGCCACTGGGCGCACCAGCCCGCCGTGCGCGGCACGGCGAACAACACGGTGAACATCTCGGGCGGGAACTTCAGGGCCTCATAGATCAGCCCGGAGTAGAAGTCGACGTTGGGGTACAGGCGCCGCTTGACGAAGTACTCGTCCTCCAGGGCGATGCGCTCCAGCTCCACGGCGATGTCGAGCAGCGGGTTGCGGCCGGTCACCTCGAACACCTCGTCGGTGGCCTTCTTGATCACGCGGGCGCGCGGGTCGTAGTTCTTGTAGACGCGGTGGCCGAAGCCCATCAGCTTCGCCTTGCCGTTCTTGACGCCGTCGATGAACTCGCCGATCCGATCGACCGAGCCGATCTCGCGCAGCATCTTCAGTACGGCCTCGTTGGCGCCGCCGTGGGCGGGGCCGAACAGGGCGCCGACGCCGGCACCGGCCGAGGTGTAGACGTCGTTGCCGGCCGAGGCGACCGTGCGCACCGCGGTCGTGGAGCAGTTCTGCTCGTGGTCGGCGTGGAGGATGAACAGCACCTCCATGGCCCGGGACACACGCGGGTCGGGGCGGTAGACGCGCTGCTGGCTCTGGAACAGCATCGCCAGGAAGTTGTCGACATACCCCAGCTCGTCGTTGGGGTAGACGCGGTGGCGTCCGATCGAGTGCCGGTAGGACCAGGCCGCCAGCGTCGGCATCTTGCCGATCAGGCGGACGATGTTGCGGCGCTGGGATTCGGGGTCCTCGATCTGGCGGGCGCTGGGGTAGAAGGTCTGCATGGACGCCACCCCGGCCATCAGCTTCGCCATCGGGTGGGCGTCGTAGCGGAAGGACTCCACGATCTGGGCCACGTTCTCGTGGACGAACCGGTGCGTGTTGACCTCACGCTCCCACCCGGCTAGCTCCTCGGCGTTGGGGAGCTCGCCGTTGAGGAGCAGGTAGGCCACCTCCAGGTGGGTGGCCTGCTCGGCAAGCTGCTCGATGGGGTAGCCGCGGTACTCGAGGATGCCGGCGTCACCGTCGATGTAGGTGATCGAGCTCTTGCAGGCCGCGGTGTTCATGAAGCCGGGGTCGTAGGTGGCCAAGGGTCCGTCGGACGTCGCGACCTGCTTGAGGTCAGTCGCCTTGATGGTGCCGTCAGTGATCGCGAGGTCGAAGGTGTCCTCGCCCGAGGAGATCGTGAGGTTGTCGGACATGACCTCACACTAGGGAGATCGCGGACGCCGTGGGCCGCGGTTCACCCCTCGGGACCGGCCTCAGCGCACG
Source organism: Propionibacteriaceae bacterium (assembly GCA_030539405.1). Lineage (GTDB taxonomy): Bacteria > Actinomycetota > Actinomycetes > Propionibacteriales > Propionibacteriaceae > Propioniciclava. The sequence continues at coordinate 1,030 of JAUNSA010000166.1, read as the reverse complement.
GTCGGGGTCTGCTGTTCGAAGCGCAGGCGCCAGGTCTCGCCGTGCTTCACCCACACCGAACTACGCAGGCTGACCGCCGAGCGGGAGCGGGCGCGCCAGCGCAGCAGCATCACCCAGGGCGCCAGCTCGTCCAGGCCCTCCACCTCGACGGTGACCGGGTCCTCCAGGGGCTTGAGCGTCGCCAGCGTGCGCCCCTTGCCGGACGCGCGCCCCTTCACGTCGTGCTCCAGGAAGCGCGGGTGCAGCAACGACTCGGCGGCGGCAGGGTCGGAGCGTACGGCGTCCGACAGCCAGCGACGCTGGAGTGCCACGATGGGGTGTTCCTCGCCTGGCTCCTCAGGATCGGGGGCGGCGTCGAACAGGTCGGGTTCGCGCTGCACCCCCGGCGTCACGTCGGGGGTGGGGGTCCGGATCACGTCGGGGGAGAAGCCCGGGCCCTCGTCGACGGGAAGTCCCTTCTGGAAGGCGGCGGCGGCGGCGCGCGCCCGGGCGTCCGCGGCCTCGTTGAGCTCGTGGCCGGCGTGGCCCTTGACCCACTCGAACGTGACGCGGCGGCCGGGGAGCTCGGCGTCCAGCTCCTTGATCAGGTCTACGTTCAGCACCGGCTTGCCGTCGGCCTTCTTCCAGCCGCGGCGCTTCCAGCCGGGCATCCACTTCGTCACGGAATTGATCACGTACTGGGAGTCGCACAGCACGAGCAGGTCATCGTCGGCGTCGCGGGTCTGGCGCAGCAGGTCCAGCACCGCCATGAGCTCGCCCATGTTGTTGGTGCCGTGCTTCCAACCGCCCGCCGCCCAACGGTCGCCGTCGATGAACCAGGCCCAACCGGCCGGGCCGGGGTTGGACAGGGACGAACCGTCGGCGGCAGCGATGATCACCCGGTCATTGTGCCGCACCGATCTGCCGGGCTCCGAGCGGGGCGGCATCGGTCGCGCGGGACTTGTCCGCAGACGCCCGGGACTTGTCCGCAGATTGTGCTCCTTCGACGTGGTGCACGTGCACCGGGTGGAAGGAGCACATTTCGCGTACA
>JAUNSA010000165.1 GCA_030539405.1 Propionibacteriaceae bacterium | reverse complement strand
GGACGACGTTCTTCTCGCTGAACCAGACCGAGACGCCCATCGCTTCGAGCGCGTCGTGCAATTCCTTGGCGGTCTCCCGCCGGTCATCCCAGGCGTGGCAGAGGAACAGGTCGTAGCGGTCCGGCAGCACGCCCTGCGCCTCGATCGCCTCCCTCACGGGGGTCAGCGCGCGAACCTCGCCCGACGTGTAGCTCGCCGAGGACGAGCTGGGCGACCACCGGGGACGCGAAGTGCGCGTTGCGCCGCCGTAGGTCGAGCTGGAACCGCCTCCACCGCTGGAGTAGGAGGGCGTGTAACTCGGGGTGTAGCTGGAGTAGTACGACCGCGAGTATCCCCCTCGGCAGGCGGGGCAGTTCGCCGCCCCACTCGCGGTCCTGTGTCCTTCAACGGGTGCTGTGCATTGGGCCATGTATCGAGCCTAGAGGCAGGCTCCGACATTTCTCGGGCCACCGTGTCGCCGCGGCGGAGCCGCGTCCGGGATGCCCCACGAGGACCCGGCCGCGCGCCCGCAAGCGCTGATTCACCCGAGCACGGCTGCGAGGGTGTGCGCCGGGTCCTCCTGACCACCGAGGAGGAGCCCATGACCGCCACCGCCACCGACGAGACGCCCCGGGTGTGGATCGGGTGCCTGCACTGTTACAACTCCGGCCACCTGGTCGGCGACTGGTTCGACGCCGTCGACGCAGCCGAGGTCACCCTGGCCGACGTCCACGAGGGCTCTGGGAGGGGCTGGGCGGCCTGTGAGGAGCTCTGGTGCTTCGACCACGAGTACATCCCCGTCTCGGGCGAGATGGGGCTCCTAGAGGCCGCTGAGTGGGGTCGGGTGCTCACCGAGGTGGACGAGCACCTGCGGCCCGCGCTCCGCTCGTGGGTCCGGTCCGGCTCCTACGTCGCCGAGGGTCGGGGCGACCTGCCCTCCATCCCGGACTTCCTCGAGCGGTTCTGCGGGCACTGGCCGAGCTTCCGCGACTATGCCGAGCAGATGGCCGACGACATCGGCCTCCAGCAGGGCTGGCCGGAGGAGGCGATCTCGTACTTCAACTGGTCGAGCTGGGTGGCCGACCAGCGGCACGACTACGTCGTCGAGGACGCACCCGCGCCCGACTACGGCGTCTACGTCTTCCGCAACCTGTGACCCACCGGGGAGCCCGCGCGAGCGGGCTTCCTGCTTTCCGTCAGCGCTCGCGGTCGTGGCCGACGGCGGGGGAGACGTCCGGCTCGGCGACCGCCGCCTGCGCATGATCGCGCGCGGCGTCCAGTCGCTTGTTGTACTCCGTCCACGCAGAGACCGGCACACCGTGCTTCTTGAGGAAGCCCCCAAGACGCTTGAAGAACCGCTCCAGGTCCTCGCGGATCGCCTTGACCGCGTCGCGCTCCTCTTGCACGTCTCGGAGGGCCTGTTGGGCCGCCTCTGCGGCCCGACGGTTGGCCTCGGCCTGTCGTGCCGCCTCGGCGCGCTGCTGGGTGGCCTGGCGCAGCGTCTCGGCCGCCTCGTCCTCGGCCTCGCGCCTGCCGTCTGCGTAGCCCTCCCGGTGTCCTTGCGCCTTCGCCGTGCGCCACAGCTCGACGACCTCGGCCAGCTCTGCCTTGGCAGCGGCGAGCTCGTCCCTGGCCGCTCGACGGTCCTCCATCGCTCGGGCACCGTCCTTCGCGGCGACCGACACCAGGGCAGCGGCCTTGGCCTCAGCGGAGGCGATCTCCTGGCGGGTCCGGCGCTCGTGGTCGCGGTGTGCCTTAAACTTCTCCTGGCCAAGGTGCTTCTGCCCGTCGGAGATCCGCTCCATCGTCGCGTGGTAGCCCTGGGCCTGGAGATCGCGCCGAAGCACGTCGTGGAACTTCGAGGTGGCGACCGGCCCGTCGATGAAGCTCTTCCAGTTGAGCCTGCCCTTGTCGTCGACCGGCGTCAGCTGCAAGTGGACGTGGGGATAGGTCTCGTCCCACTGGATAGCCACACCGACGATGTTGTGCCGCCCGACCTTGTCGCCCATGGTCTCGACCATCGTCATGAGCAGCCGCCCGCACTCCTCCCGCTTCTCCGGGGTCATGTCGTCGTGCCACTCGGTGACCTCGTTGCCGTCGTCGTCGAGCAGCACGTGGCCGTGGTCGTCGCGCACCGGGTACTCGCCCGCCACGATCGGCCCGGTGAACTTCGGGTCGAGCTGGAGCACGGCGTCGATCACCTCGGTGCGGTCAGCCCGGCGCTTGCGCTCGGAGGTCTTCCCCTTCCGGGTGATCGAGTCGTACCACTGCTGCTCGACCGGGTCGTAGCGCGCGCCCTTCACCCGTGCCAGGTTCCGGTCGATCGCGCGCGCCCAATCGCCCGGGGACGTCGACTCAACCAGCTCACCGTCATCGTTGGTGACGTAGACCTTGTTGTCGCCGACCCGGGCGAGGTCGATGTCCGGGTTCGAGTGGCCCCTCCCCGGACTGGCCAAGTCGCGCGCCTCATGCTTGTGGAGCGCCTTGGCCTCATTGGCCGTCCGCCGCTCCCAGCGAGCGGACGTGGACCATCCCGTCGTCGCGTCTCCCATGGGACCATGGTAGACGCTCCTAGGTCACTAGGGGTACCCACTACCCCTAGAACCTCCCTCCGGGCCGCTTCGCTGGTTCTAGGCGTGGGCCCGCGACAAGCGCGGGGATGCAACAAGAAGGACCACACCCACCATGATAGGCGGGGTGGTCCTTCGGGGCAGATTCGCCGCTTCGCGGCTCACTGCTGGGGCTTGGCAGCCCCCTGCTCCGGCCCCTTCGGGGCCGTCGCCTCGGCGATCCTCGCCGCCTCGGCCTCCTTGCGCTTGGCCTCGGCCTCGGCCTCCTTGCGCTCGTGCTCGTGGCGCTTCCAGATGGCGTCGGTGGCCTCCTGGCGGAGCTGGGCCACCCACTGGCGCGTGCCGTCGTCCTTGGCCTCGACCCGACGCACGATCTCGGCGTCGATCTCGGGCGCCGCGCGCTTCAGCCAGCGGAGCTGGCGGTCGAGCTCCTTGCGCCGCTCGTTCGCCTCGTCGACTTCCCGCTTGGCGGCGTCGATCTTGTCCTGGATCGCCTTCTCCTGCGCGGTCTGATTGGTCATGCGATGTTCCTTTCCATCGGTGCTCCGGTGCCCATCCCCGGGGTGGTGGGCAGTCCTATCGAGAGGCGCGGGGGTCCAGGATGAATCCCTGCTTCACGAGGTTGCGCTCGGCGAACATGTACCTCCGCTCGCGCTCCTCGGCCTCGTTGCGTCGCCTCCGCTCCTCGGCGGCGACCTGCTTCTGCGGCAGCTCAGCGACCTGCTTCTCCAGCGCCTTCAACTTGCGGCTCTGCTCCTGGGCGATGCGCTCGTTCTCCCGGCGCAGTTCCTCGTCTCGCCGCTGCTGCTCGGCCTCGATCACGGCCTGGCTGTGCGCGGCGTAGCCGTCCATCACCTCCCCAGGGATCACGGCTGCCACATCGGGGGAGCACTCGGCGATCATCGAGACGGCCAAGAACCTCGCTGCGCGTGAGGCGCCCTTGACCACGGCGACCAGTTCGACCTGATGCCTCGTGGACACGTTGCCAAGGTGTTGGCCATCCCTGTCGATGACCTCCTCGATGCGCGAGGCCTCGCCCTCGACGACCTTCGAGATGCCGACCAACATCTCGTCCCGGATCACCTCCGGATCGGTCTCACCGGAGGGCTTCTGGACGTTCACCAGCCACCCGATGCGCAACAGGAACTCGTCGATATTGACCGGGCGGCGCTTGCTCGCAGTCTCCGCCAGTTCCGATGGCATCTTCTGCAACAGGGCGCTCAATCCCAGGGACATCAGCGTCTGGGAACTCGACGCCATGATCACGCGCGGAGCCACCGGGGGCCGGTTCCGGAACCGGGTCGCGACCTCCGTGGCCCGGTTCGGATCGAGGTAGCGCAACCACTCGTCGTAGGTGGGCAACAGCCAGTGCCGAGCATCATCGTGATGGACGACCTCCGCAGTACCGACCCCCTCGAGCGCGTTGCGGCCGGCAGGTTGCGCATACGTCCACTTCTGCCCCGCAGCCGTCGCCAGCGCCATCGTCTCGTCGCGCACGGCATCGGCCAGCAACCCCTTGCCCGACCTCGTCGGCCCCAGAATCGCCACCGTCGCCTTGCGGTAGACCTCACCCACCTTCGGCCGGTTTTCATCCCGGCTGAGGAAGTCGTGATGCAGGTCTCGCAGCTTCAAGTGGTGCTTGGCGTAGACCAGTTTCAAGTCGGGATCGTCACGGATGTCCTCGGGCGTCTTGCGGCCCTCCAGCACGTCTAGCAGGCACTGTTCGACGAGTCGCTGGAACTTCGAGCCCCGACCGGACAGGCCAGCCTTGCGGGCTGCGACGTGCTCGTCGACCTCCAGGCGGAAGTCGAAGTTCGCGTGGATCTCGTCGTCGGAGTAGAGGGCCTTGCCCTTGGCCTGCTCCTTCTCCGACTCGTGGGTGAGGTACTCCACGAAGTCGAGAAAGGCACCATGGCCCTTGCCCAGCTTCACGAAGTTGGGAGCCACCCGGTAGGCGCGAGCCACCTGCCCGGCGGTCGTGGCGTTGCGTCGCTCCTCGACGGCGTGGACGTGGGTCGGCTTCATCGCACCGAGGACCGCGCGGGGGTTGGTGGCCACATCCTCGGCGACGTACGGGTCGCGATCGTGGATCACCCATGCCGTGCGAAGGTTGCCCTTCCTACTGATGACCTCCTCGACCCGCTCGGCAGTCATCAGCTCACGGCCGTCATCAGGGTGGATCAGGTCCGTGGTGATCATGAAGACTCGACCCTTGAGCTTCTCGGCGTAGGCCCACTCACCCTTCGGCTGCCAGTTCGGGTGGCTGGCGCGCCACACGTCCGTCTCGGCCTCGGTGGGGTCGTCGGCATCCGACTCTGCGGCACCCGGATCCGGTTCCGAGATTTCCACAGTTTCCACAGTCGTAGCAGCGGGGGGCACAAGCACAGCCCCCCGCGCCCTGACCAGCGGTTTTGCATCCAAAACCACAGTTTCCACAGTTGTCGAGGACTGTTGCTCTCTACGCGCGCGCGAGGACTCTTGGGCGGCGCTCACGACGCACCGCCG
>JAUNSA010000029.1 GCA_030539405.1 Propionibacteriaceae bacterium | reverse complement strand
CCTCGGCCGCCTGCTCCAGATCGCTCGCCGGCGAGTCGGAAACCCCGATGGAGATGGTGGCCGTGGTGTCCTCGTCGGTGGCGCTCTGCGAACAGTGCAGCCAGCTCACCCCTTCGACGCCGCGCCAGCCCGCCGGCAGCGCCAGCTCGAGGCGTCCGTCGGTCAGGTGGGTCTGGCTGTCGTCCCAGTCAGGACAATCGGGATCCGCCGACGGGGACGGAGCCGCGCTGGCCACCGACGGGCTCGGGAATGGCGTGGGCACACTCCCTGACGTCGATGCGGCACTCGGCGACACCGGGGGGAGCGTCGGGACACCGGCCCCGGACGCCTCCGATGCAGGAGGCTCCGCCTCGGTGGGCGCGACGACCCGGTTGGGGCCGAACAGTCCATTCGCCAGCCCGAACAGCACGATGCCGACCAGTCCGAGCGCGAGCGCCAATCCGATCCAGGGCCAAGGGCCCTTGCTGGGGCTCCTGCGACCCGGTTCCGGCGGCGGCTCGTTGCCGTGGACGTGATCGGTCCAGCCAGCGCCGTCCCACCACCGCAGACGCTGGGGCGTCCCGTCGGGGTCGGCGTACCAACCGGGCTGGGGCATATCACTGCTTCCTGTGCGAACTGGCCTCCATGGTAGGTCGGAGCCGAAGGCGCACGATCGCCTGGCGGGTGACGGTAGGGTTGCCGGCGCTGGGGCGTTAGCTCAGCCGGTTAGAGCAGAGGACTCATAATCCTTGGGTCGCGGGTTCGAGCCCCGCACGCCCCACCCAGCACCCGACATCGAGCCCTGTTTGGCGCTCTGCCCTCAGTCAGAAGCGGGGGCCGGTGATGCGGCGCGTCGGCACAGGCAGGGAGTCCACAGGGCCTAATGTCACCTCACCACGTCTGTGAACAAAGGAGTTCCCCGTGACTGGCATTCCGCTCATCATCGTGTTCGTGCTGGCGATCGTCGCCATGATCTTCATGATCTCGAAGCTGAAGATCCACCCGTTCCTGTCGATCATGGCCGTCGCGCTGGTGTTCGGCCTCATCGGCGGGATCCCGTTGGTTGACGTGAAGGACGGCGACACGACGACGCCGGGGATCGCGACCGTGATCGGCCAGGGCTTCTCGGGCACGTTCACCTCGATCGGCATCGTGATCATCCTCGGCGCACTGATCGGCATGATCCTCGAGGTCACCGGCGGTGCCTTCCGCCTCGCCGACGCGATCGTCTCGGCCATCGGCAAGAAGCGTCCGGTGCTGGCCATCCAGCTCATGGGCTGGATCGTGTCGATCCCGGTGTTCTGTGACTCCGGTTTCGTGATCCTCAACCCCATCCGCAAGGCGCTGGCCCGCCGCACGGCGACCTCGTCGGTCGCCATGACCGTGGCGCTGTCTGCCGGCCTCTACACCGCCCACGTGTTCATCCCGCCGACGCCGGGCCCCATCGCGGCGGCCAACACGCTGGGCCTGGGCGACCACCTGCTGCTGGTCATCGGCCTCGGCGCACTGGTCTCGATCCCGGCGCTGATCGCCTCCTACTTCTATGCCCGCTTCATCGGGGGCCGGATCCAGTCGAGCGAGGACGCCGAGCTCAACGCCACCATCGATGCCGAGGTCGAACGCAGCTACGACGAGTTGCGCGCCTCCTACGGCAAGCTGCCCAGCACCGCGCTGTCGTTCGCGCCCATCGTGGTGCCGATCCTCGCCATGGCCCTGGGCTCCATCGCGGCCATGGCCAAGTGGACCGGCTTCGGCGCCGACCTCGCCCGCTTCGTCGGCACCCCGATCATCGCCCTCGCCATCGGCACCATCATCGCCATCGCGCTGCTCGCCACGACCGACCGCATGAAGGACTTCTACGACGTCACGGAGCAGACCCTCAAGGTCGTCGGCCCGATCCTGTTCATCACCGCCGCCGGCGGCGTCCTGGGCCGCGTGATCGCCAACACCGACATCGTGGACTTCATCACCGCCAACGCCACCGTGATGGCGTCCATCGGCATGTTCTTCCCGTTCCTGCTGTCGGCGATCCTGAAGACCGCCCAGGGATCCTCGACCGTGGCGCTCGTCACCACCGCCGGCATCGTCGCCCCGATGCTGCCGGCGCTCGGTCTTGAGACGCCGGTCCAGATCGCGCTGGCCGTCATGGCGATCGCGGCCGGCGCGATGACGGTCTCCCACGCCAACGACTCCTACTTCTGGGTCGTGACCAACTTCGGAGGCATGACCGCCGACCAGGGCTACCGCACCCAGACGGTCGTCACCCTGATCATGGGTGTGGTGTCGATCATCTTCATCTGGATCCTCTCGCTGATCCTCTGACCGCCAAGGAGCCGTTATGCGCAAGGCCGTCCTGATCCCCGACTCGTTCAAGGGGACGATGTCCTCGGCCGAGGTCTGCCACATCATGGCCGAGGCCATCGGACGCCACTTCCCGGACGCCGAGGTCGTCCAACTGCCGGTGGCCGACGGGGGAGAGGGCACGGTCGAGGCCTTCCTCGCCGCCACCGGCGGAGAGCGGGTGGCGGCCACGGTCACCGGGCCGTTCGAGGGCGAGACCATCGAGTCGTTCTACGGACGCCTGCCCGACGGCTCCGCGGTGATCGAGATGGCCGCCGCAGCCGGGCTGCCACTGGTCGACGGCCGCCAGGCCCCGGACCGCGCCACCACCCACGGCGTCGGCGAGCTCATGCTGGCCGCCGCCCGGGCCGGGGCACGCCACCTCATCGTCGGTGCCGGGGGGAGCGCCACCAACGACCTCGGGTTGGGTGCGGCGGCCGCCGTCGGCGTCCGATTCCTGGACGCCGCGGGCGCGGCCTTCGTGCCCACCGGCGGCACCATCGACCGCATCGCGCGGATCGACACCAGCGGCCTCGACCCGGACGTTGCCGCCTGCCGGGTGACGGTGATGTGCGACATCGACAACCCCCTGGCCGGCGAGCGCGGTGCCGCCCACGTGTTCGCCCCGCAGAAGGGCGCCTCGCCCGACCTGGTGGCCGAGCTCGACCGACAGCTCGTCGTCGGGGCCGGCCTCATTGAGCGCGACCTCGGGGTCACGATCGCCGACGTCCCCGGCGCGGGCGCGGCCGGCGGACTCGCGGGCGGCCTGCTCGCCTTCGTCGGCGCCGAGCTGCGCCAAGGCATAGACGTCGTGCTCGACGCGGTCGACTTCGAGACCGTCCTGGCGGATGCCGACATCGTCTTCACCGGCGAGGGCAAGATCGACGCCCAGTCCCTGTCGGGCAAGGTCGTGGTCGGGGTGGGGCGGCGGGCCGCACCGCACGGCGTCCCGGTCATCGCCGTCGTGGGGGACATCGGCGACGGCTTCGAGCCCGTCCACGACGAGGGCGTGACCGCCGTGTTCAGCATCAACAACCTCGCCATCGACTTCTCCCGCGCCAAGCTGCGGGCCCGCCAGGACATGGCCACCACCCTCGACTCGATCCTGCGGTTCGCCCGCGCGCTCACCCGGTAGGGGGGCACTACCCGTCCCCGCGCCACCCGTCCCGACGTGCACGAGGCCGCACCACAGTAAGGTCCAAGCCATGATCCGATGGACCGAACAGCCCGACCACCAGCGTTGGCTGCAGGAACAGTTCGCCGCCCAACTCGACTTCGCGCGCCGCTTCCCGCACCCCGACGGGGGCGCCCACTACCTGGACGCCGACGGCAACCCTGACCTCACGCGTCCGGTCGAGACGTGGATCACGGCCCGGATGCTGCACGTGTACTCCCTGGGGCACCTGGCCGGCCTCCCGGGCTCGGCGCCGCTGGCCGAGCGGGCGCTCGCCGGCTTGACCGGACCGCTGCGCGACGCCGAGCACGGCGGCTGGTTCGCCTCGGTGGGTCCGGACGCCGACGCCCGCGACACCGCGAAGGTCGGCTACGCCCACGCGTTCGTCGTCTTCGGGGCGGCGAGCGCCACCGTCGCCGACCTCCCCGGCGCCGCCGAGCTGCTCGCCGAGGCTCTTGAGGTCCTCGACCGACGCTTCTGGGAGGACGGCCCCGGCCTGCACCTCGACAAGGTCTCCGCGGACTGGTCCGAGGTCAGCGACTACCGCGGGGTCAACGCCAACATGCACGCCGTCGAGGCGCTCCTGGCGGCGGCGGACGCCACGGGCGAGGGTCGGTGGCGCGAACGCGCCCACCGGATCACGCTCACCGTCCTCGGCTGGGCGGCCGACCACGACTGGCGGATCCCCGAGCACTTCACGCCGGATTGGGAGCCGATGCTCGAACACCACCGCGACCAGCCCGACCACCCCTTCGAGCCGTACGGCGCGACGGTCGGCCACGGGCTGGAGTGGGCGCGGCTGGCGCTGCACGTGCAGGCCGCCCTCCCCGACGCCCCGGGCGGCGTCACCGAACCGCTGCTCGGTGGCGCCAAGCGGCTGTTCGAGCGGGCGGTCGCCGACGGCTGGGGTGCCGATGGGGCCGACGGTTTCGTGTACACCACCGACTGGTCCGGACGCCCCGTCGTCCGGCAGCGGATGCACTGGGTGCAGGCCGAGGCCATTTCCGCTGCGGCGGCACTGGCCACCGCCACCGGGGAGCGCGTCTACGAGGAGTGGTACCGCCGCGTGTGGGACTACGCCCGCGCCCACCTCGTCCAGCCCGATGGCGCCTGGACGCACGAACTCGACCCGCAGAACCGACCCGCCGCGACCGTGTGGCCGGGGCGTCCGGACCTGTACCACTCCGTGCACACCGTGCTGCTGCCCCGCCTGCCGCTCGCGCCGACCGCGCCGCTGGCCCTGGCCCAGGGCCTGGCGGATTCACCGGCAGGGCGCGCCGTCGGCACCCCCGGACTCTGACGCCATGGCCGTCTCGATGGACGCCGACGCGTTCGAGGAGCTCGTCAACGACGCCCTCGACGCCGTCCCCGAGGCGTTGTTCGAGCTGCTTGACAACTGCATCGTCGTGATCGAGGACGACGCGCCCGCCGACGACCCCGAGCTGCTGGGGCTCTACGAGGGCGTCCCGCTCACCGAGCGGGGCACGCAGTACGGGGGCGTGCTGCCCGACCAGATCCGCATCTTCCGCAACCCGACGCTGGCGATCTGCGACACCGTCGAGGACGTCGTCGAAGAGGTGCACATCACGGTCGTGCACGAGATCGCCCACTTCTTCGGCATCGACGACCGTCGCCTGCACGACCTCGGCTACGCGTAGGGCGCCGTCAGGTCAGCACCACCGGCACGCGCGCGTAGCCGCCGACGGGCGCCACCTCGCGCTCGGGTTCCTCCCCCGGGGCCGGGGCGATGTTCTCGGTGGCCGCCAGCGCCTCCCGGACGGCGATCCGCAGCTCCATCGTCGCCAGCGGACGCCCCGGGCACACGTGCGGCCCGATGCCGTAGACGAGGTTGTGCGGGGCGTTGCCCTCGGGGTCGAAGGCGTCCGGGTCGCCGAACACGGCCTCGTCGCGGTTGGCCGAGGTCCAGTGCAGCTTCACCCGCGCCCCCTTGGGCAGGTCGGTCCCGGCGATGTGCACCGGGCAGGTGGTGACGCGCCGGTTGGTCAGGAACGGGTCGTCGATGCGCAGCACCTCGTCGATGATCGCGTCGAGCTCGGCGTCCGGGACGCCCGCCCGCAGGCGCTGCTGCACCTCAGGGTGTGTGCCCAGGAAGGCGAACAGGACGCCCACGCACAGGGCGATCGAGCCCAGGTCGCCGCCGGTCCAGTTGCGCAGGATCGAGGTGATCTCCTCGTCGGTGAACGTCCGCCCGTCCACGGTGTCGCGCATCAGGCGGGTGGTGAGGTCGTCGGGCGCGTCGTCGCCGGCCGCCCGCCGCGGCGCGATGATCGAGCCGATGATGGCGTCGAAGTCGGACGCCACCACGGCCGTCCGCGACCGGTCACCGGACCGGGTCGCCGCGTGGTTGTCGGCCATCCACGCCAGCAGGTGCGGCTCCAGGTCGGACGGCCAGCCCAGCCAGGCGCTCTGGGCGCGCACGGCGAACACGGCGCCGATGTCGTGCACGGCGTCCACGGCCTCCCCGCGCGGCAGGTCCGCGAACAGGTCGCGGGCCACGTCGGCGAACACGTCCGAGTAGGGTGCCAACTCGTCGTCGGTGAAGTAGCGGTCCAGCGTCGCCCGGGCCGCGCGGTGGGCGTCCCCATCGAGGCCGTTGGGCACCTGCAGGTGGGCCGAGACCGCGTTGGAGAACCGGTCGGCGTCCTGGGCCGCAGCCATCACGTCGGCGTGGCGCAGCAGCACCCACTCGCCGCGGGTGTTGCGGACCACGCGATGGTCGGGGCGCAACTCGTCGGTCCAGGCGCGCAGGTCGCGGCCGGCCGGATCCAGGTCATCGGGGAGGTGGTCGGTCATGCCCCCATCATGCCAACCGACAGCAGCCGTCGGATCTGGGTCCCCACCCCACCCTCGGCGTTCGAGCCGATCACCGGGAAGCGCTCCAGCAGGGCCGGGTGCCCGTTCGCCATCACGAACGGATGGCCGGCGTACTCCAGCATGGCGAGGTCGTTCGGCATGTCCCCGAACGCGGCGACCTCGGCGGCCCGGATGCCGTGCTCGGTGGCGAGCTCGGCGATGGTGGCCGCCTTGGAGATGCCGCGGGCGCTGATCTCGAGCAGGGCCCGGCGTCCGGCGGTCACCGAGTGGGTCACTTCCGCCCGGCCGTCCAGGACCGCCGAGGCCGCCGCGACCAGCTCGTCCGGGTCGGAGTCGGGGTGCAGGGCCAGGAACTTCACGACGTCGCCGCACTCGTCCAGCACCCGCGTCCACGGACCGCGGCGCGTCACGGCCTCCTCCTGGTCCGAGGAGCGGGAGGCATCAGGCAGGTGGTGGGCCCACGCGTCCTCGGTGGCGAACTGGCGGCCCTCCTCCAGGGCGAACAGCAGCCCGGGCACGGCGGCGCGCAGCTCGTCGGCCAGGTGGCCGATCAACGCGCGGTCCAGCGCGTGGCTGGTCACCACGGTGTCATGGTGCAGGTCGTAGACCACCGCCCCGTTCGAGGCGACCACCAGCGGGTCGGCGTCCGCGATCGGGGCGAGCACGTCGAGCCACCGCAATGGGCGGCCGGTGGCGACCACGATCACCACACCGGCCTCGGACGCCGCGAGCACGGCGTCGGCGTCGGCCGGGCTGATCTGCCCCGACGGGGCGAGCAGGGTGCCGTCCAGGTCGGTGGCGATGAGGCGGACGCGGCTCACAGCCGGCTGTCCGGGGTGGGGGAGCTGCCCTCGGCGGACTCCCCGGGGCTCGGCGAGCCGGACTGCGGCGACGGGGAGCCCGACTCCGGCGAGGGCGAACCGGACTCGGGCGAGCCCGAACCCGACCCGGACGCCGAGGTGGGCACTGGCGGGGGCGGGGACTGGGGCGGCGTGGCCTGGAAGATCAGGATCGCGATCAGCACGGCCAGGGCCATCACCAGCATCATGATCAGCCACGAGACCAGGATGGACAGCCAGCCGGCGCGCTGGGGACGCCCGGGCCACGGCAGCGGCCACCGGCGGGCCAGGCCCGGGGTGACCTTGTCGATCCACGGCAACTGGTAGTCCGGCCCAGACGGGGTTCCCTGCGGCGGCAGCCAGCTCAGGTCCACCTCGGCCAGGACGCGGTGCGCCTCGGCGACGGCGTCCGGGCTGCCGTCCCAGGCCAGGGTGACCCAGGGCGCCTCCGGTGTGGCGTCCGGTGCTTGCGGCGTGTCGGACGGGGCGACGAACCGGTGCCCGAGGCGTCCATCTGCCTGGCCGCGGCCCCCGCGCGCCAGCACCGTGTCGATGTGCATCGTGTTGACCGTGCCGGCGAAGCGGTCCACGGCGGCGGCGTCGGCGCTGGCACCCTCGCTGAGCATGAGCACCATCACGTGCTCACCGGCCTCGGAGTGGGCGGTGTAGGCGACACCGGACGGGGTGGCGGCCAGGCGCGCGTCGAGCCACCAGTCGCCCACGCGCGCGGGGTCGACCGCGAGGAGGGGATACAGCAGCGGCTCGGTCATCGTCGCCCATTGTGCCTGATCGCCCACCCCTCCAAGGCTGCAGGGGTGACCGGGTAAGGTTTCGCACGTCCCGACATCGTGAGGAGAACACGCGCGTGACATCCCCCAGCCAGGCCCCCTCGACGCGCGAGGCGGCGGACGTCCTCGGCGAGGCCATCGCCGAGGTCCAGTCGGTCATCGTCGGTCAGGAGCACATGGTCGAGCAGCTCATGGTGGGCCTGCTCGCCAAGGGCCACGTCCTCCTGGAGGGCGTCCCGGGTACGGCGAAGACCCTGGCGGTCCGCACCTTCGCCCAGGTGGTCGGCGGCGACTTCGCGCGCATCCAGTTCACCCCCGACCTGGTCCCCTCCGACATCGTGGGCACGCGCATCTACTCGGCCCAGCAGGAGAAGTTCGACGTCAACCTGGGCCCGGTGTTCGTGAACTTCGTTCTCGCCGACGAGATCAACCGCGCCCCGGCCAAGGTGCAGTCGGCGATGCTGGAGCTGATGGCCGAGAAGCAGGTCTCCATCGGCGGCAAGACCTACCCGGTACCGCAGCCGTTCATCGTGATCGCCACCCAGAACCCGATCGAGTCCGAGGGCGTCTACCCGTTGCCCGAGGCCCAACGCGACCGCTTCCTGCTCAAGGTCGACGTGCCCTACCCGCGCGGCAACGAGGAGTTCGAGATCCTCCGGCGCATGTCGGTCAGCCCGCCCACGGCGCGCACGATCCTCGACCCGGTGCGGGTCAAGGCACTGCAGGACGCCGCGAGCAACGTCTTCGTGCACAACCTGGTGGCCGAGTACGTGGTCCGGCTGGTGCTGGCCACCCGTACGCCCGCCGAGTTCGGCATGCCCGACCTGGTGCCCGTCATCCAGATCGGTGCTTCGTCGCGTGCGACGCTCGGCCTGGTGGCCGCGGCGCGAGCACTGGCCCTGATCCACGGCCGCGACTATGTGCTGCCCACCGACGTCCAGGCCGTGGCCCGCGACGTCATGGCGCACCGCCTGGTGCTGGGCTTCGACGCCATCGCCGACAACATCTCTCCGGTGCAGGTCGTGGAGCGGATCATCGCGATGGTCCCCGCACCGACGCCGGTGTGGAACGACCAGCAGCGCGCCCAGGCTCGCACCGAGCACCGCTACGAGCCGCGCCACGAGGCCGACTGAGGTCGCCTGGATGGCCCCCGACAAGCCCGGCTTCACCGCGGCGTCCGCCCCACCGGACCAGGCCGGTGCGGTGGCGTCCGTGCTGCGGGAACCGACGAGCGCGACGCTGCCCCTGGGCCAGCTCGCGCCCGAGCAGGCGCTCAAGCGCCTCGAACTGACGATCGTGCGGCGCATGGAGGGCTTCCTGCAGGGAGACCACCGCGGGTTGCTGCCCGGGCCCGGCTCGGAGACCAACGACGCCCGCGCCTATGTGCCCGGCGACGACGTCCGGAAGATGGACTGGGCGGTCACTGCCCGCACCCGGACGCCGCACGTGCGCGACACCATCGCCGACCGCGAGCTCGAGGTGTGGGCCCTGCTGGACGTGACCCCGTCGATGAACTGGGGCACCGAGGGTGTCACCAAGCGCGACCTCGGCATCGCCGCGATCGCCACGATCGGGTTCCTGGGCCAGCAGATGGGCGACCGCTTCGGTGGGCTGATCATGCGCCCGGAGACGATGGTGCGCATCCCGGCCCGCTCGGGGCGAATGGCGCTGTACTCCCTGCTCAGCCGGATGCTGACCGAGCCGATCGTCAAGGACCGCACGGACGGCCCCTACACGCTGACCCGCGGCATCGAGCAGCTCGCCCGCACGCAACGGCGTCGTGGCCTCAAGGTCGTGGTCTCCGACTTCCTCACCCCCGGCGATACCGAGCTGAACCCGGACGTGGCCCCCGAGTGGGAGCGCGCCCTGCGCCGGCTGGCCGTGCGCAACCAGGTGATCTGCGTTGAGGTGATCGACCGGCGCGAGGTCGAGTTCCCCGACGTGGGGGACATCCTGATCCGCGACCCGGAGTCCGACTTCGCGCGCTACGTCAACACCTCCGACGCCGGCGCCCGCGCCCGCTTCGATGCCGCCTCCCAGGCCCAGCGCGAGCGGATCCGCATCGCGCTGCGCCGGGCCGGGGTGGGGCACATCCAGCTCCGCACCGACCGGGACTGGGTCCAGGACATCGCGCGGTTCGTGCTGGCCTACCGCCGCGTGGCCGCCACGCTGCACCAGCCACCGCAGGGGGTGACCCAGTGAACCTCTCCGAGCTGTTCATGCAACCCGAGCGCCTGTGGGTGCTCCTGGTCGTGCCCGTGCTGGTCGCCTTCTACATCTGGGCGACCCGCCGCAAGAACCGCCAAGGGATGCGGTTCACCAACACCGCTGTGCTGGGACGCGTCGTCCGCAAGCAGTCGGCCTGGCGGCGCCACCTCGCGGTGATGCTGTCCCTGGCGTCGCTGGTCACCCTCGTGCTGGCCTGGTCGCGCCCCAACGGGGTCGACAGGATGCCCCGGGAGCGGGCCACGATCGTGTTGATGGTCGACGTGTCGCGCTCGATGGCCGCCACCGATGTGGCGCCGTCGCGACTGGAGGCGGCCCAGGCGTTGTCGACCGAGTTCCTCGACGCGTTGCCCGAGCAGTACAACGTCGCCGTGGTCAGCCTCTCCGGCAGCCCGGCGACGCGGCTGAGCCCGACCACCGACCGGGTGTTCGCCCGCCGGGCCATCGACGCGCTCACGCTGCAGGACTCCACGGCGGTGGGCGAGGGCATCTACGTGGCCCTCAGCGCGATCAAGATGGCGCCCCAGGGCGATGACGGGTCGACGGCGCCGGGCGCGATCGTCCTGCTGTCCGACGGCATGAACACCGTCGGCCGCTCTCCGATGCAGGGTGCCGCCGAGGCGCGCAAGGAGGAGGTGCCCGTGTACACGATCGCCTACGGCACCGAGAACGGGTCGGTCGACCTGGACGGCAAGCGCGAACGCGTCCCGCCGGACCGGGAGCTGATGCGCGAGATCGCCGAGACGTCCGGCGGCGCCACCTTTGCCGCCGAGTCGGCCGGCGACCTGAGCCGCGTGTACTCCGACATCCGCTCCGAGGTCGGCTACGAGGAGGTCCGCAAGGAGACCACCGCCACGTGGGCCGGCTACGGGCTGGCGTTCGCCGTGCTCGCCGCGCTGGCCGCGGTGTCGTTGGGGGCGAGGTGGCCGTGATGACCCCGTTGCTGTCGTTCTTCCACCCCGAGCGCCTGTGGCTGCTGGGGCTGGTCCCGGTGCTGCTGTTGCTGTACGGCGCCCTGCTCGCGCGCACGGCGTCCCGCTCGCGGCGCAGTGGGCTGGACCAACTCGCCAAGGTGATGCCCAAGCAGGCCGCCTGGAAGCGCCACATCGCGGTCGTGGCGGCCGTGATCAGCCTGGCCGCGTTGGTGCTGGCGTTCGCCCAACCCAAGGACGCCGTGGACGTGCCCCGGGAGCGCGCCACGGTGGTGCTGGCCATCGACGTGTCGCGCTCGATGGAGGCCACCGACGTCGACCCGAACCGGCTGGTCGCGGCGAAGGAGGCTGCTTCGGGGTTCATCGACATGCTTCCGCGTGGGTTCAACGTGTCGCTGGTGGCGTTCGCCGGGTCGTCCTCGATCATCACCCCGCCCACCCAGGACCGCGGCCTGGTCAAGCGGGCGATCGAGAACCTGGACCTGGCGCCCTCGACCGCCATCGGCGAGGGCATCTACTCCGCGCTGGACGCGATGCTCCTCGTCCCTCCGGACCCGGACGCGCCCGACGAGCCGACCCCCGGCGCGATCGTGCTGTTGTCCGACGGCTACACCAACATCGGACGGTCCTCCACGGTGGCGGCCCGCGACGCCAAGGAGTCCGGCTACAAGATCTCCACCATCGCCTACGGGACGCCCAACGGGTACGTGATCAGCGACGGCCGTCGCGAACCGGTCCCGGTGAACCCGGCCGAGCTCAACAACGTCGCCCGCGAGTCGGGCGGGGAGGCCTTCCAGGCCGGGTCGCGCGACGAGCTGGAGCGCGTCTACGCCGCCATCGCCCGCTCGGTCGGCTACGAGCAGGTCGACCAGGAGGTCACCGAGCTCTACGCCGGCATCGCGCTGGGGTTCGCCCTGCTGGCCTCGCTGTCGGTGCTGTCGCTGGCCGCGCGCTGGCCGTGACGACCGCCCCCACCTGACCGTCAGGGAGTGGGGTAGTCCCGCGCACCGAAGATGGTGGTGCCCAGGCGCACGCAGGTGGAGCCGCACTCGACGGCGAGCTCGAAGTCGCCCGACATGCCCATGCTGAGCGCGTCGAACCCGCCGCCGTGCTCGTCGCGCAGGCGGGCCTGCAGGTCGGTCATGGTGGTGAAGCAGGCCCGGACGGCGTCGGCGTCGTCGGTGTTGGCCGCCAGCGTCATCAGGCCCCGGACGTCCAGCCCGTCGAGGGCGCGGAGGTCGCGTATGACGCCCGGAACCTCGTCGGGGTCGAACCCGCCCTTGGTGGATTCGCCCGACGAGTTCACCTGCACCAGCACGGGCAGGCGCCGCCCGATCGCCTGCAGGCGCCGGTCCAGGGCCTGGGCCAGGCGCAGCGAGTCGAGTGCCTGGAACTCGTCGGCCACCTCCGCGACCACGCGCGCCTTGTTGGACTGCAGGTGCCCGATGAACACCCAGCCCAGACCCAGGTCGGCCAGCTCCGACGCCTTGGCCTCCAGCTCCTGGGGGCGGCTCTCCCCGAAGCGCGCATGGCCCGCCGCGTGGGCGGCGCGCAGCGCGTCGACGGGGTGGGTCTTGCTGACCGGCAGCAGTTCGACGTCACCGGGGTCGCGTCCGGCGCGCGCGCAGGCGGCGTCGATGCGGGCGCGGGCTGCGGCGAGGCGTGCGGCGATGGAGGTCTCGGTCACGCCCCAACGTTTACCACTCGGTCAGGATTGCAGCGACTTCAGCGTCTGCGGTTTCGTCTGGGTCGCCTCGGCCAGGTGACCCAGGTACAGCTCGGCGCACGCGATGGCGTCGGTGAGCGCACCGTGGGCGGGGTAGACCGGCAGGCCGTAGCGACGCCGCGCGTTCCACAGGCGCAGTTCGCCGGCCTTGGCCTCGTCGTCGAAACCGCGGTTGACCAGGCGGTCGTGCAGCACGAGCGTGTCCACCACCGGCACCTCGAGGGGGGCGCCGTAGAGCTGTTCGCACACCCGGGAGACGAAGTCGATCTCGATGCGCGCGTAGTGGGCCAACAGGACCCGCCCCGCCAGGGCGTCCAACACCTCTTCGACCGCGTCGGCCACCGGGGTGCCGGCCGCGATCTGGTCATCGGTGATGCCGTGGAACACCGCCGACTGCCCGACCTCGGTGTCGGCGGCCAGGACGCGGTGGGCGGCGCCGGAGAATCGGATCTCCTCCCCGTCGACCGGGACGAAGCCGACGCTCAGCATGACGTCGACCCGCGGGTCCAGGCCCGTGGTCTCGATGTCGATGGCCAACAGCGCCAACTCGGACGCAGGCGTCTCCGGGCGGGGTGCGGGGACGGCGTAGTACGCCGCCAGCGGGCCAGACGCCCGGGCCGCGGCCTTGGCTCGTCGGCGCTCCACCGACGGGGTGAACAGCCCGAACATCACGAGGTGACGTCGGTGCGGTGGACGTAGGCCAGCGCCTTCTGCATCGACCGGATGATCGTGAAGGCCTCCTTCAGGTGCCGGCGTTCGAACGAGCTCAGGGACGCCGGGGGCACGTGGTTGTCCGGCTCCTGGCCCTCCTTGATCTGGCGCACCTGGTGGCGGATGCGCACGTAGTTGATGAACTCGAAGGCGTCCACGAGGTCGGCGGCCTTCTCGTCGCTGAGCGCCCCGTGCGCGGCACCGGCCTTGAGCCGTTCGCCGGTGTTCAACTGGGGCTGTCCCTTGGCCAGGGCGAAGATGCGGGCCATCTGCACGATCGGGGCGATGCCGCCGGCCTTCAGGTCGAGGGTGTTGGCGTGCTCGCCCGAGTCGACCAGCACGAAGTCGCGGAAGAACCCCAGCGGCGGCTCGAAGCGCTGCGCCTGCTTGGCCAGGTAGGTCAGGAACCGCGTGGAGGTCGGCGCCCGGGAGACCACGGCCGCGTGCAGCGACTCGAACAGGCGCCGGTCCCCGTGGACGGGGCGCATGTCGAAGAAGGTCTGCGCATTCAGCAGCGCGTCCGGTTCGGGGGCGTTCATCCACGTGGCGAAGTAGCGGCCCCACTGCTGCAGGCGCACCCGCCACTCGGGGTTGCTCGCCATCATGTCGCCGGGGCACCGGACGTACCCGCACGCCTCGAGCCCGGCCACCACCCGGTCGGCGAGTTGGCCGAACCAGGCCAGGTCCTCATCGGTGGCCGTGTCGGCGATGATCAGGGCGGAGTCCTGGTCGGACTGGAGCCCGGACTCATGGCGCCCCTGCGACCCGAGCGCCACCCAGCAGTAGGGGACCGGTGCCTCCCCGAGGTCGACCTGGGCGACCTGGATCAGCTTGCGGGTCAGCGCGTCCGTGATGGCGGTGATGACGCGGGCGATGTCGTCGGCGGTGGCGTCCTGGGCGACCGCCTGGGCGACGACCTGGGAGATCCGCGTGCTGCACTCGACGATGCCCTCGACGGTGGTCTGGCCCTCGATCTCGCCGACCAGGTAGCTGGGGTTGGCCTGCTCCAGGCGCATCAGGTCACCGGAGGTCACCATGCCCAACAGGTGGCCGTCCTCCACGACGGGCACGTGGTGCCAGCCGTGCTGGCCCATCTGGATCAGCACCTCGAAGGCGAGGGTGTCGGGGTGGATGGTGAAGGGGTCCGGAGTCATGATCGACGACAGCGGGGCGGCCGTGTCGTGGTCGGCGGCGATCACCTTGGCGCGCATGTCGCGATCGGTGACGATGCCGACCAGCGCGTCGCCCTGGGTGATCAGTAGCGCCGAGATGCGTCGCTGCGTCATGAGCTGCGCGGCCTCCCGGATGGAAACCTCAGGACCCATCGTGATGGGCTCCTTGCGCAGGATCTCCCGCACGCGCGTGCGCAGGATCGCCGACCCGGAGTCGCCGACGCGGACCGACTCGATGGCCGACCGCATTCGGCCCTCCTGCTGTTCGAGGTAGAACTGCGAGAACGCGACCGAGCTGCCCATCAGTTCACGGAACGTGACCGCGGGCAGCAGGAGCAGCAGCGAGTCCTCGTGGGCGGTCAGCGTGTAGCGCGAGGGGCCGCCGGTCATCACCGTCGACAGGCCGAACGATTCGCCGACCTCGGCCCGGTCGGTCAGCGTGCCGTGCTCGTCGACGATGTCGACCCCACCGGAGCGCACGATGTAGAGGAAGTCGTTGTGCTCGCCCAGCTCCACGATGGTGGTGTCGCGGCGGTAGTAGCGGGCGACCAACTGGGCCGGCAGCGCATCGAGCGTGCCCCGGGGGAGTTGGTCGAAGGGATGGTGCTGGGCCAGGAAGCTGCGCAGCTCGGCCAGTTCGACGTCCATGCGTCATTGTCCCCACCCGGGGCGTTCTTAATCCAGCGGTAACGTCCGACACCCGTTGCGGGGGTGTGTCGTCGCGCCCGGCAACCTATGCTGGAGGCCCGTGGGCAACGCGAAACAGACCAAGCACATCTTCGTCACCGGAGGCGTCGCCTCCTCCCTCGGCAAGGGCCTGACGGCCTCCAGCCTCGGCTCCCTGTTGGTCGCCCGCGGCCTCAGCGTCACGATGCAGAAGCTCGACCCGTACCTCAACGTCGACCCCGGGACGATGAACCCCTTCCAGCACGGCGAGGTCTTCGTCACCGAGGACGGTGCGGAGACCGACCTGGACATCGGCCACTACGAGCGCTTCCTCGACGTCGACCTCACCGCGGACGCCAACGTCACCACCGGCAAGGTGTACTCCACCGTCATCGCGAAGGAGCGCCGCGGGGACTACCTCGGCGACACCGTCCAGGTCATCCCGCACATCACCAACCAGCTCCGCGACGACATGCTGGCGATGGCCAAGAAGGACATCGACGTCGTCATCCACGAGATCGGCGGCACGGTCGGCGACATCGAGTCGCTGCCCTTCCTGGAGGCGGCCCGCCAGGTGCGCCGCGAGGTCGGCAAGGACCACTGCTTCTTCCTGCACGTCTCTCTGGTGCCCTACATCGGCCCCTCGGGCGAGCTGAAGACCAAGCCCACCCAGCACTCCGTGGCCGCCCTGCGCCAGGTCGGCATCACCCCCGACGCCATCGTGGCCCGGTGCATCCGCGAGGTGCCGGCGTCCATCAAGCGCAAGATCGCGCTGATGTGCGACGTGGACGAGGAGGCGGTCGTCTCCTGCCCGGACGCACCGTCGATCTATGAGATCCCCAGCGTCCTGTTCAACGAGGGCCTGGACGCCTATGTGGTCCGCCGCCTGGGCGTGAAGTTCCGCGACGTCGACTGGAAGCGCTGGGACGACCTGCTGGAGCGGGTGCGCCACCCCAAGGAGGAGGTGACGATCGCGCTGGTCGGCAAGTACGTCGACCTGCCGGACGCCTACCTCTCGGTCACCGAGGCCGTCCGGGCCGGCGCCTTCGCCACCTGGGCCAAGGCCAACATCCGCTGGGTGGCCTCCGATGAGTGCGCCACCCCCGAGGGGGCCGCCCGCCAGTTGGCCGACGTGGACGGCATCGTCGTCCCCGGCGGGTTCGGGATCCGCGGCGTGGAGGGCAAGCTCGGCGCCCTCACCTACGCCCGGGAGAACGGCATCCCCACCCTCGGGTTGTGCCTGGGCCTGCAGTGCATGGTGATGGAGGCGGCCCGCAACCTCGCCGGGCTGGCGGGCGCGGCGTCCACCGAGTTCGACCCGACCACGCCGCACCCGGTGATCTCGACCATGGCCGAGCAGGAGGCCTTCGTCGAGGGGGCCGGTGACCTCGGCGGGACGATGCGGCTGGGGTCCTACCCGGCGCGCCTGGCCGAGGGGTCGGTCGTGGCCCAGGCGTACGGGACCACCGAGGTCACCGAGCGCCACCGCCACCGCTACGAGGTGAACAACGCCTACCGCGCGCGCATCGAGGAGGCCGGTCTGAAGGTCTCGGGCACCTCCCCGGACGGCTCCCTGGTCGAGTTCGTCGAACTGGACCGCGAGCAGCACCCCTTCTACGTGGCCACCCAGGCCCACCCGGAGCTGAAGTCGCGCCCGACCAAGGCGCACCCGCTGTTCACCGGCCTGGTCGAGGCGGCCGTCGAGCGCCGGCGCAGCGAACGACTGGTTGAATGACCCCGTGACCCACGATTCCGCGACCACCGCGCTGCGCGTCCTGACCGGCGACGAGATCACCGACGAGCCGCTGGGCTGGCCTGTGCGCTCGCACACCCTGCTGGGCGGCGGGCTGGTCTCGGACTTCGTCCGCGACGAGGTGGAGACCCCGGCCGGCGAGGTGATGAAGCGCGACTACCTGCTGCACCCCGGCGCGGTGGGCATCATCGCCCTCGACGACGCCGAGCGCGTCGTCGTGGTGCGCCAACTGCGCCACCCGGTCGGGTTCCGGCTCGTGGAACCCCCGGCCGGGCTGATCGATGCCGGCGAGACGTCCTGGGTGGAGGTCGCCCGGCGCGAGCTGGCCGAGGAGGTCGAGCTCGCGGCGTCCGACTGGCGCATCCTGGTCGACTACATGACCTCGCCGGGCTGCCTGCAGGAGACCCTGCGCGTCTTCCTGGCCCGCGGGCTCACGTCGACCGCGCGCCCCGACGGCTTCGTCGTCGAGCACGAGGAGGCCGACATGGAGGTCTGCCTCGTCCCCCTGGAGGAGCTCGTCGAGGCCATCTATGCCGGCCGCATCCAGAACCCGACCATGGTGGTCGGCGCGCTGGCCGCCTACGCTGCGCTGCGCACCGGCAAGGTGGACGCCCTCCGCCCGGCCGAAGCCGCGTGGCCGGCCCGCGAGGTCAAGGAGTGCCGCGACGCCCAGATCCAGGCGCTGGGCGGGGAGACCCGGCCGCGTTGAGCGCGCTGGAGCGCGTGCTGGGCGCCTACCTGGACCACCTGGAGGCGGAGGTGGGGGCGTCGGTGCACACGGTCGCCGGCTACCGCCGCGACCTGGCCCGCTACGGCGCCTTCCTGGCCGACCGCGGCGTGGCCTCGATCGCCGAGGTCCGGCCCGAGCAGGTGGAGGAGTTCGCCGCGTGGCTGCGCTCGGACGCCGACGGCGGTCCGGGCCTGGCCGCCTCCAGCGTGGCGCGGGCGGTGGCCGCGGTCCGCGGGCTGCACGGTTTCGCGGTGCGCGATGGGGACGCCGAGGCCAACCCGGCCACGCGGGTGAGCCCGCCCCAGCAGGGCCGGCGCCTGCCGAAGGCCCTGTCGTTGGAGCAGGTGCAGGCGCTGCTGGACGTCCCCGACCCGTCCACCCCGACCGGCCTTCGCGACGCCGCGCTGCTGGAGCTGCTGTACGGCACCGGCGCGCGCGTCTCCGAGGTGTGCGCGCTCGACGTCGACGACGTGAGCGCCCAGCTCGACGACCCCGACCTGGGGCTGCGCCTGTTCGGCAAGGGCCGCAAGGAGCGGATCGTCCCGCTGGGTTCCTACGCGCGCGCGGCGATCGGCGCTTGGCTGGTGCGGGGGCGTCCGGTGTTCAGCGCACGCGCGACGCGTGCCACCCCGGCGCTGCTGCTGAACGCGCGCGGCGGACGCCTGTCGCGCCAGTCCGCGTTCAACATCCTCACCGAGTGCGCCGAGCGGGCACAGATCGGCGTCCCGGTCAGCCCGCACACGCTGCGGCACTCGTTCGCCACCCACCTGCTCGACGGCGGCGCGGACGTGCGCGTGGTGCAGGAGCTGTTGGGGCACGCGTCGGTGACGACCACCCAGATCTACACGCTGGTCACCGCCGAGCACCTGCGCGAGGTGTTCCTGGGCGCGCACCCGCGGGCACGCTGACCTCCCTGGTCGGGAGGGGTTCAGCGGGCGGTCATCTTCGCCTCGGGGTCGATCCGGTCCAGGATCGCGTCGCAGATGCCGTCGAGCTGGGCCAGGCGTTCGGCGTCCAACGCATCCAGGAAGGAGGCGCGCACCTGCGTGACGTGCCCGGGCGCGGCCTGGACCAGCGTGGCGTGGCCGGACGCGGTGAGCGTCACGTTGGTGGCCCGGCCATCCTCGGGGCTGCGGCTGCGCTCGACCAGCCCGCGGTGCTCCAGGCGCGTGACGACGTGCGACATGCGGGTGAGCGTGCTGTTGGTGCGGTTCGACAGCGCCGTCATCCGCAGGGTGAAGGTGGTGGCCTCGGACAACATGGCGAGCACCTGGTACTCCATGTGGGTGAGGTCGGAGTCGCGGCGCAGCTGGCCATCGAGCACGCCGGGGTAGAGCTCGACCACGGCCCGGAACTTCAGCCAGGTGTCGATCTCTGCATCGGTGAGCCAGCGCACGTCATCCACGGTCCCCATCGTAGGCCATTCGTTGAACGATCAAGTAACTGGGTTGCCGCGGTTGCCCCCGCCTGCCGCGCGCCTAAGTCACTTTGTCGCCAATCTGGCCCTAAGGTCGGCACAACAGAACAAGGAAGGACCACCGTGAGCCAGGAACCGGCGCTGTTTGAGGACGAGGCGGACACCGCGCGCGACGACCTGGGCCCCACCGGGCGTCCTTGGCCCGACCTGCCCGAGCCGCGCGCACCGCGTCCGGGCCCCAAGAAGGCCACCGTGATCGCGATGACCAACCAGAAGGGCGGCGTCGGCAAGACCACCACCACCATCAACCTGGGGGCCGCGCTGGCCGAGACCGGCCGCAAGGTGCTCCTGGTCGACTTCGACCCGCAGGGGTCCGCGTCGGTGGGGCTGGGCGTCAACCCGCACCTGCTGGAGCAGAGCATCTACAACCTGCTGCTGGCCCGCGACGTCGACATCAACGACGTGATCCTGTCCACCGAGGTCGACGGCCTGGATCTGCTGCCGGCCAACATCGACCTGTCCGCGGCCGAGGTCCAGCTCGTCTCCGAGGTGGCCCGCGAGCAGACGCTGCGCCGCGTGCTGCGCCCGGTCAAGGACGCCTACGACATCATCATCATCGACTGCGCCCCGAGCCTGGGCCTGCTGACGGTCAACGCGCTGACTGCCTCCGACCACGCCCTGATCCCGCTGGAGTGCGAGTTCTTCGCCCTGCGCGGCGTGGCCCTGCTCACCGACACCATCGCCAAGGTCACCGAGCGGCTCAACCCCGACCTGGAGATCCTCGGCATCGTCGGCACGATGTACGACGGGCGGACCCTGCACAGCCGCGAGGTCCTCGAACGCGTGGTGGAGGCGTTCGGCGACAAGGTGTTCCACACCGTCATCAAGCGCACCGTGAAGTTCCCCGAGACCACGGTGGCCGGCGAGCCGATCACCACCTACGCCAGCTCCAGCCCCGGCGCCGCCGCCTACCGCAGCCTCGCCCGGGAGGTGCTCGCCCGATGCCCCGACGCGTAGGCCTGCCCGGGGCGTCCGAACTCTTCCGGTCCACCGCGGAAGAGCTGTCCCGTGAGGCGGACGCCGCACGCGCGACCGAGGCGCCTGCCGCGACCCCGGACGCGACCCCGGCCCAGCCGGCGGCAGCCAAGCCGCCGCGACGGCGTCCGGCCCCCACCGGCGACGGCGTCGAGCACACCGGACGCGTGCGCCACGACGAGAAGATCACCGTCTACGTCAGTTCGGACGAACTGCTCGCCCTGGAACGGCTGCGCCTGGACCTGCGGGCCGAGCACGGCCTGGCCGTCGACCGCGGGCGCATCGTCCGCGCCGCCATCGCCTCGGCGCTGGCGTCGATCGCCGAACAGGGGGCGGACGCCGACGTCGTGCGACGGCTGTCGCAGTGACCGAGTCGCCGTTCACCCTCCGGCTGGACAACTTCGAGGGACCCTTCGACCTGCTGCTGCAGCTCATCAGCCGGCACAAGATGGACGTGACCGAGGTTGCGCTCAGCAAGGTCACCGACGAGTTCATCGCGCACATCCGCTCTATGGGCGACGCCTGGGACCTGGACGAGACGTCCTCGTTCGTGGTCGTCGCCGCGACCCTGCTCGACCTGAAGGCCGCCCGGCTGCTGCCCCAGGGCGAGGTGGAGGACGCCGAGGACCTGGCCCTGCTGGAGGCCCGCGACCTGCTGTTCGCCCGCCTGCTGCAGTACCGCGCGTTCAAGGTCGTCTCCGGCCTGATCGCCGAGCGCCTGGAGCAGCAGTCGGCCTGGCATGCCCGTCCCGGCGGGCTCGAGGACGCCTTCACGCGGCTGCTGCCCGAGGTGGAGATCCCGGTCGAGCCCGACCACCTGGCCTGGCTGGCCGCCCGCGCCCTGCAGCCGAGACAGGAGCCGACGGTCTCGCTGGCCCACCTCCACGCCCCGGCCGTCAGCGTGCGCGAGCAGGCCGACCTGATCGTCGGACGCCTGCGCCGCAGCGGGACCGCCACGTTCCGCTCGCTGGTCGCCGACGCGGGGGAGCGGATCATCGTCGTCGCCCGGTTCCTGGCGTTGCTGGAGCTGGCCCGCGAGGGTGCGGTGGCCTTCGAGCAGGTGGCGCCGCTGGGGGAGCTGACGATCCGCTGGACCGGCAGCGCCGAGGGCGAGTTGACCATTTCGGCCGAGTTCGACGAGGGGCACCCACAGGAGGGGACCGATGCGTGACACGACGGTGACGGCACCGCTGGAGGCGCTGCTGCTGATGGCCACCGAGCCGCTGGGGGCCGCCGAGCTCGCCCAAGCCCTCGACGTGCCCACCCCGGTGGTGTGGGAGGCCCTCGAAGATCTCGCCACGTTCTACGACGAGACCGGGCGCGGCTTCGCGCTGCGGCAGGTCGGTGAGGGCTGGCGGTTCTACACCCGGCCCGAACACCACGAGGTGATCGCCGCCTGGCTGCTGGAGGGCCAGCAGGGCAAGCTCTCCCAGGCCGCCCTGGAGACGCTGGCCGTCGTCGC
Organism: Propionibacteriaceae bacterium; assembly: GCA_030539405.1. Lineage (GTDB taxonomy): Bacteria > Actinomycetota > Actinomycetes > Propionibacteriales > Propionibacteriaceae > Propioniciclava. Next base: position 2,025 of record JAUNSA010000029.1, on the reverse strand, counting down.
CTACCTGCAGCCGATCTCGCGCAGCCGGGTGGGGTCGATCCGCGGCGTGAACGTGGACGGCGTGATGCGCACGCTGGCCACCCGCGGGCTCATCGAGGAGGCGGGCCCGTCGGAGGAGACCGGCGCCATGCTGTGGCGCACCAGCCCGCTGTTCCTGGAGAAGATGGGGCTGACCAGCACCGACGAGCTACCCCCCATCGCGCCGCACCTGCCCGAGGCGTCCCTGTTGGAGGCCGAACTGGCCGGGCTGGCCGAGACGCCCGCGGCACGCGAAGATGGACCCATGACCGAGAACAGCGAGATCCCCAGCGCCGAGCAGGCAGCCGACTGGGCCGACGCCGAGGCCGCCGAGAGCGCCCGCAACGACGAGCCCACCATCACGGCCGACGAGGTGCCCGCCGAGGACGAACTCGACCGCCTCGCCGAGCCCTCCTGATGGCGGCCGACGACGAGGGCATCCGCCTGCAGAAGGTGCTCGCCCAGGCCGGCGTCGCGTCCCGGCGGGCCGCCGAGAACATGATCGCCGAGGGGCGCGTCGAGGTGAACGGCAAGCTCGTCACCGAGCAGGGCCGCCGCGTCGACCCCGAGCGCGACGTGGTCCGCGTGGACGGCAGCCGCATCCCGCCGCCGCGACGCCACATCTACGCGGTGCTCAACAAGCCGCGCGGCGTGGTGTGCACGATGGACGACCCGGAGGGCCGGCCCACGGTCGCCGACCACCTCGGCGGCTACAGCCGCGAGCGGCTCTTCCACGTCGGACGCCTCGACACCGACACCGAGGGCATGCTGCTGCTGACCAACGACGGCGACTTCGCCCAGCGGATGATGCACCCCAGCTACGAGCTGACCAAGACGTACGTGGCCGAGGTGGAGGGGTTCGTCGAGAACGCCACCTTGAAGAAGCTGTCCAAGGGCATCCGCCTGGACGACGGCCCGGTCAAGCCCGACGAGGTCAAGCTCGGCATCCGCACCGAGCAGCGCACCATGGTGACCGTCGTGCTCCACGAGGGCCGCAACCGGATCGTGCGGCGGATGTTCGACGCCGTGGGCCACCCCGTCCGCGTGCTGGCCCGCACCCAGATCGGGCCGGTCAGGATGGGGCAGTTGCCCGCGGGACAGCTCCGTGACCTGACCCGCGACGAACTGGGCGCCCTGCTGGACGCCGTCAAGCTGTAGGCGATGGCGCGCCGGCGCATCTACGGGATCGAGACCGAGTACGGCCTCGTCGCGACCAGCGACGGCCAGCGGCTGCCCGCCGACGAGGCGGGGACGCGGCTGTTCGCCCCGATCGCGTCGGCGCACGCCACGACCAACCTGTTCCACCCCGCCGGCGGGCGGCTCTACCTCGACATCGGGGCGCACCCCGAGTACGCCACCCCCGAGTGCACCGCAGCGGTCGACCTCGTCTGCGCCCAACGGGCCGGGGACGCCCTCCTGCTGTCCCTGCGGGACGCCGCCGTCGCCGCGGAGGCCGAGCAGGGGCGCACGACAACCTTCCGGGTGTTCCGCAACAACGTCGACGCCTACGGCAACACCTGGGGCAGCCACGAGAACTACCTGGTGGACCGCTCGACCGACCCCCGGCTGCTGAGCGACTGGTTGGTGCCGTTCCTGGTGGCCCGGCAGGTCCTCGGCGGGGCGGGGCACTGGCGCCGGGGCCGGTTCGGGCTGTCCCAGCGCGCGGACGTGCTCGCCGAGGCAGTCTCGAACCAGACCACCCGCTCGCGTCCGCTGATCAACACCCGCGACGAGCCGCACGCCGACCCCGAACGCCACCGCCGCCTGCACGTGATCGCCGGGGACACCAACAGCCTCGAGCACGCCCAGTGGCTGGTGGTCGTGGCGACCGAGCTGGTGCTGCGCCGCGCCGAGGCCGGTGGGACGCCGCCGCCCCGCCCAGAGGACCCGCTCGCCGCCCTGCGCACCTGGAACCGCACCCCGGACGCCGCCGTCCCCGCCACCGACGGGTCGGCCCTCAGCGCCCGCGACCTACTGCGCGCCTACCTGGCCGCGACCGCCGACGTG
>JAUNSA010000164.1:3623-5121 GCA_030539405.1 Propionibacteriaceae bacterium | reverse complement strand
GACGGCTGGCAGCTCGTCTGGACGGCCGCGGCGTCCGCCCGCGAGCACGGCGCGCGGGTGCTCACCTACCACCGCGTCACCTCCATCGAACGCGACGGCGACCGCGTCTGCGCGGTGGTGTGCACCGATGACAAGACCGGCGAGCAGGTGCGCATCGACACGAACTTCGTCCTGAACTGCGGGGGCCCGTGGTCGGGGCGGATCGCCGCGTCCGCCGGCTGCCACGGCGTGGACGTCGTGGCTGGCGCCGGCATCATGGTCGCCTTCAACCACCGGCTGGTGAACACCGTGGTCAACCGGTGCATCCATCCGGCCGACGGCGACATCCTCGTGCCGGTGCACACGGTGTCGATCATCGGCACCACCGACACCCGCGCCGAGGACCCCGACCACCTGCCCATCCCCCGCGAAGAGGTCCAGCAGATGTTGGACGCCGCCGAGGTCCTCGTGCCCGGGGCACGCCAGGCGCGGGCGGTGCACGCGTGGGCGGGCGCGCGTCCGCTGGTGAAGGACGCCCGGGTCGCGGCCACCGACACCCGGCACATGTCCCGCGGGGTGAAGATCATCGACCATGCCGAACGCGACGGGCTGCAGGGATTCCTCACCATCGCCGGCGGCAAGCTGACCACCTACCGGTTGATGGCCGAACACCTCGTCAACGCCATGGAGGACCAGCTCGGCACCCGAAACCCCTGCCGCACCGCCGAGGAGGCGTGCCCCACCGCCGGCACCCACCACTACACGGTGACCCACCGCCTGGCCGACGCCGAGGCCGACCGGGCCGACGATCCGATCATCTGCGAGTGCGAGCTGATGAGCCGCTCGATGTTCGTGGACCTGCTGCGGGCGCAGCCGCGGGCGTCCTTCGATGACCTGCGCCGCCAGCTCCGCCTCGGCATGGGGCCTTGTCAGGGCGGGTTCTGCTGCGTCCGCGCGGCGGGGATCGCGCACGATGAGGGGGCGTTCGACGTCGAGCGGTCCACGGGGCTGCTGCGCCTGTTCCTGGCCAATCGCTGGTTGGGCCTGTGGCCGATCCTGTACGGCGAGCAGGCCCGCCAGGCCGCCCTCGACAACTGGATCATGGCCGGCACGCTCGACATCGAGCACCTGCCCGTCGGCGCGGAGGTGAACTGACATGACAGACGTCGTCGTCATCGGTGCGGGCATCGCCGGCCTGACCGCCGCCCTGCGCCTGGCCCGGGCGGGCCGTGCCGTGACGCTGGTCTCGTTCGGCACCGGCGGGTTGGTGCTGGGCCAGGGCACCGTCGACGTCCTCGGCTACGCGCCCGATCGGGTGCGGCGCCCGCTCGACGCGCTCGCAGGCTGGGTCGCCGACCATCCCGACCACCCCTACGCCACGCTCGGTCCGGACGCGGTGCGCGATGGCGTGGCCTTCCTCGCCGACGCGGTGGGTCCCGACCTGCTGGTCGGCGACCCGGAACAGAACGTGTGGCTGCCCACCGCGGTGGGGGCGGTGCGGCCCACCTGCCTGGTCCAG
>JAUNSA010000164.1:0-3523 GCA_030539405.1 Propionibacteriaceae bacterium | reverse complement strand
CGGCCGGGTGCAGAGCGTGACCCTCGCCACGACCGGGCGCGATCGCACGCTCACGGCGTCCGCCTTCGTGTACGCACCGGGCGGAATCGAGAGTGGGGCACTCCACCTGGACTCGTACGGACGCCTCACCGAGCGCGTGTTCGACCTGCCGCTGCGTGCGGCGTCCGAGCTGGTCACCGCCGACGACCCGACGCGCCAGGAGTTGTTCCGCGCAGGCGTCGCCACCGACGACCGGATGCGGCCCGTGGATGCCGACGGCGAGGTCGTGTACGCCAACCTGCACGTCGCCGGCGGGTTGCTGGCCGGGGCGCTGCGCTGGAACGAGAAGTCGGGCGAGGGCATCGCCCTGGGCAGCGCGCTCCGCGCCGCGGACAGCATCGGGGAGGACCTGGCATGACCGACGAGACGACCCCCGCACCCCGGCCCGACGTGCACCGGCCCGACACCCCAGCACCCCGCTCCCTGCCTCCCTTGGGCAACCCCGCACAGCGCGCCACGCTGGACCAGTGCGTCAAGTGCACGATCTGCGAAACGGCCTGCCCGGTGATGGCGGTCACGCCGCTGTTCCCGGGTCCGAAGTTCGTGGGTCCGCAGGCCGAGCGGTTCCGCGGCGGCCCGTCGGTGGACCAGGGCGTCGACTACTGCTCCAGTTGCGGGCTGTGCACGCTCGCGTGCCCCCAGGGCGTGAGGATCGCCGAACTGAACTCGATCGCGCGCGCGACCATGAAGGCAGAGCAGGGCATGCCCGTGCGCGACCGGCTGATCACGCAGACCACCCTGATGGGCAAGGCGATGACGCCCGTCGCACCCCTCGCCAACGCGGTGTTGGGCAACAAGGCGGCCCGAGTGGTCATGGAGAAGGTCGTCGGCGTCCACCGCGACGCCCCCATGCCGACCGCCAGCCCGCAGACGCTGCACGGCTGGCTGGCCAAGCGTCCCGCGCCGACGCGTCCCGCACCCCGCGGACCGCTCGTGTTCTTCCACGGCTGCGCCGGCGGCTACTTCGAGGTGGAGGCGGCCACCCACGCCATCGAGGTGCTGGAGCACCTCGGGTACGAGGTGATCGTCCCCAAGCAGGGCTGCTGCGGGCTGGCCCAGCAGAGCAACGGTCTGTTCACCGAGGCCGCGGCGTCGGTGAAGAGGCTGGTGGCCCAGTTGCGCTCGGCCGGGCGCGACCTGACGATCGTGAGCACCGCCGGGTCGTGCACGGGCATGCTCAAGCACGAGGCCCACGAGATCCTGGGCGTGGCGGACGCCGACCTGGCCGACGTGGGCGCGCGCATCCGGGAGCTGTCGGAGTTCCTGTGGGAGCTGCACGAGGCCGGCGACCTGCCCGTCGAACAGTTCGGACGCCTCGAGCTGACCGTGCCCTACCACGCCCCCTGCCAGGTGAAGAGCCAGGGCATGGGGACGCCCGCCTCCGACGTTCTGCGCCTGATCCCGGGGCTGACGGTCGTCGACTCCGGCGTCCCGTGCTGCGGCATCGCCGGGACCTACGGGCTGAAGAAGGAGAAGTACGAGATCGCCCAGGCGGTCGGCCAGCCGCTGTTCGACCTGGTGCGCGCCACCAACCCGGACCTGGCCGTGTGCGACACCGAGACCTGCCGCTGGCAGATCGAGAAGTCGTCCGGCGCCAGGACGGTGCACCCGATCACGCTGGTCCACGCAGCGTTGGGGTTGGGGACCCTCGACATAGGCTGAGCGGCGTGCAGCGCATGATCCCGGCCCGTGTGATCTCGACCCGTGTGATCCCGCCCTTGGTGGGCGTCCTGGTGGCCGCCGTGTCGGTGGCCGGGTGCAGCGCGCCCTCCCAGCCGGCCCAGGTGGACGCCCAGGCGGAGCCCTCGGCGTCCGGGGCGGCGAACCCGAGCCCCACCCAACGCCCCGGTACTGCTCGAACCCCTCAGACCCCCTCGCCGACCCCGTCGAGCAGTACCGGGCCGGTGAGCTCCGCGACGCCGACCCCCACCGCGACTCCGACCCCGATCCCCACCCCGAGCACCCACCCCACCGACTCACCGAAGGCCGGCAAGGCGACCGGACCGGTCACCGACACCCCCTTCGAGGTGAACGGCATCCCCATCGTGAGCAAGGACCACCGGCTCTCGGCGTCCTACGTCCCGCCGTGGGCGGACCAACCCCACGGCCTCCACCCCGACGCGACCGCAGGGTTCAAGAAGCTCCAAGCGGCGGCCAGGGCCGATGGGTTGCGGTTCAGCATCCGCTCGGGATACCGCAGCTTCGCCACCCAGAAAGGCAGCTTCAACCGGGCGATGCAGCAGTACAACGAGAAGACCGCGCGGCTGTACTTCGCCGAGGCCGGGGCGTCCGAGCACCAACTGGGCCTCGCCCTCGACGCCTGGGACGGCAAGAACCGCGGCACCGCCTTCGCCCGCACCAAGCACGCCCAGTGGCTGGCCGACCACGCCCACGAGCACGGCTTCATCGTCCGCTATCCGCAGGACAAGACCCACATCACCGGCTACGCGTGGGAGTCCTGGCACCTGCGCTGGGTCGGACCCGAGACCAGCCAGCACTTCACCCCCGGCTCCGGGCTCACGCTCGAGGAGTACCTCGGCATCGCCTGACCGCCGACGAACCGGTGTGCCAGACTGCACCATGGCCACCACCACTGACGTCGTCGTCGTGGGCGCCGGGCTCGCGGGCCTGGTTGCCGCCACCGAAGCAGCGGACGCCGGCGCTCGCGTCCTCGTGCTCGACCAGGAACCCGAGCAGTCCCTGGGCGGCCAGGCCCACTGGAGCCTGGGCGGGCTGTTCCTGGTCAACTCCCCCGAACAGCGCCGCCTCCGCGTGCGCGACTCGTTCGAACTGGCGTGGGCGGACTGGCTCGGCTCGGCCCAGTTCGACCGCGCCGAGGACCACTGGCCGCGCCGCTGGGCCGAGGCCTATGTCCACTTCGCCGCGGGCGAGAAGCGCGCGTGGCTCCACCAGATGGGCACCAAGCTGTTCCCCGTCGTCGGCTGGGCCGAGCGCGGCGACGGACGCGCCGAGGGGCATGGCAACTCGGTGCCCCGCTTCCACCTCACGTGGGGCACGGGCCCCGGCGTCCTGGAGCCGTTCATCGCCCGCGCCCGCGAGCACGAGGCGTCCGGACGCCTCACGTTCGCCTTCCGCCACCGCGTGGACGAGGTGATCGTCGAGCAGGGTCGGGCGGTCGGCGTCCGGGGCACCACCCTGGCCCCCGACGACACAACCCGCGGCACCGCCAGCAACCGCGACAGCACCGGCGACTTCGAGGTCCGGGCGGGCGCGACCATCGTCACCAGCGGCGGCATCGGCGGTGACCTCGACCTGGTGCGCCGGTTCTGGCCCGACCGGCTCGGGACGCCCCCAGAACAGATGGTCGCCGGGGTGCCTGCCCACGTCGACGGCCGGATGCTCGGCATCTCCGAGTCCGCGGGGGCGAGCCTGATCAACCGCGACCGCATGTGGCACTACACCGAGGGACTGCGCAACTGGGATCCGGTGTGGGCCAACCACGGCATCCGCATCCTGCCCGGGC
>JAUNSA010000163.1 GCA_030539405.1 Propionibacteriaceae bacterium | reverse complement strand
GGGGCAGGCAGCCGCGGCAGGTGTCGCGGTCCTCGCAGTCGGTGACGTGCTGGCCAAACCGGGTGCAGCCACGGACACAGGCCGTGGGGGCGGTGGTCGTCATCATGCGTCCTCCTAGAAGCCGGGTCGCTGGAGTCGGGCGAGGGTGCGGCGCAGGTGCATCCAGGTCTCCTTGCGTCCCCGCTCGTAGGAGGACTGGGTCAGGAAGTAGGCGGCGAGGGCGAGGGCGGCGACGCGCCACGGCCCGGCGGTGAGCACGCCGACGGCCAGCGCCCCGATGGCGAGGAAGCTGTAGCCGACCTGGGCGTGGGTCGCGTCGCTGATCTTGCGCTCGATGGCGGGCTCGGTCATCAGTCCTCCGTGTCGGTGATCTGGGCGAGCAGCTGCGCGACCGCGGCCTCCACCTCGGCGCGGGTGGTGCGGGCCTGTCCTGCCGCCCAGGTCACGGTCATCTCGATCCCGGCGCGGTGGGTGATGACACGGCCACCGACGGTGGTGATGGCGTCGAACTCCTGGCGGGCGGTGGCGGTGCAGATCATCAGTCCTCCGTGGGTGGGTCGGGTGGGAGGGTGTCGCGGACGGTCATGACGGCCGACGCGAGGTCACGGCGCTGCTGGGCGTCGAGGATGGCGGCAGCGGCGAGGAGACGGCCACGCAGCGTCACGGCACCCCCTTCTCGCCGTGGCAGGTCGGGCAGTTGGGGTGGCAGCCGATCCAGTGGCCGGGGCAGTACATGCCGCAGGCGCGGGAGTGTGGGCGTCGGTCGCCCTTGGGGCAGGCGTGGTTCTCCCACTTGCGGTCGAGCGTCACCACGGCCGAGCGCAGCGGCCCGTCGTGGATCACGGCCCCGCACGCGGTGCAGGTGGCGATGACCTCACCGGCCTTGCTGCTGGGTCGGGCGATCCAGGTGCTCATCGGTGGCCTGCCTGGTTCGTTTCGGACGCTGACGATGCCGCCGTACTCGTGGACGGGGCTCGGTGCCCTCGCGGCATCACGGCTCATCGGCCCTCACCGCCCTCCAGTGCGGCCCAGACAGCGTCGGCGGCCTGCCGGTGAGACTCCGCGGTTCTGGGCATCCCGTCGGCCCGGCAGTCGGCAGCGGCCTGGTCCAGTCGGTGGTAGGCCCGCTGCAGCAGCGTCCGCTCCACGACGACCTGCCCCTCGCCCACGACCCTGCCCTGTTCGGCGGCACGGACGAGCTCGACCAGGGCGTCCCAACCCTCGTCACGTCCGGCACGGTAATGCCACGCGAGCGGCCAGGAGGCGTTGCCGTCGGGGTCGCCCCACCAGATCGACTCTTCGGCGTCGACGACGAACAGCCGAGCCCCAGAATCGCCCCTGTGGGCGTCGCTGGCGTCCTGGGGGTCTCCCTCGTCCTCGCAGGGCAGGCCCAGCGCCCGCTTCACTTCCGGCGTGCCGGACTCCAGCGCCTCCAGCGCCTTGTAGAGCAGATGGGCCGTGCCGTGCTTGCCTGCGGTGAGGAATCGCTCGGCGTCGCGACGCACCTCCTCGGTGTCCAGCGTGATGCTGACGCGGATCGTCTGGGTGTCGGTGGCGGTCATCGGGTGGCTCCTTGCGTGGTCGGGTCCATGGGGTCGCCGTAACCGGCCGCGCGCAGCAGCTGCACGGCCTGCTCGCCGGTCATCACGACGTAGCCCTTGGCAGGCGAGGCGAACCCGCGCCGGTGGATCCACGCGAAGCCGACGTCGGCGCCGGCGTTGCGCTTCTCCAGCTCGGTCTCGTCGACCCACTCGGCCAGGGAGTGCCGGGCCTGCGACTTGCACTCGATGACCAGGCCGGGGCCGGCGTTGATGTCGCCACGATCGGCTGCACCGGAGAGCGTGCGCCGCTCGGCGTGCGGGAAGCCGTTGGCGCGCAGGTAGTCGGTGACGGCGGTCTCCCACCGTGTTCCGCGCTGCTTTGACGGGTTAGCCATTTCGCTGTCCTTCAGAAGGGCGGGTTGTTCGGGTCGGCGGCAGGCTGACCCCACCCGGCCGGGGTGTTCTGCGGCTGCTGCCACGGGTCGGCCTCCTGGCGGGGGCCGCCCGGACCGGGCTGGTAGGTGCGCTCCGGCGCCTGCTGCCGGTTCGCCCTGTTCGCGGTCGCCGTGGCGAACATGAGGTCCAGGGCGATGGAGTCGGCGACGACGTCGAGGCTGATCCGCTTCTCGCCGTTGTGCTCGTACTCGCGGGGCTTGATGCGCCCGACGACAGTCACCCGGTCGCCGCGGTGGACGGACTCGGCGACGTTCTCGGCCAGGCGCTTAAACGCCGTGACGCGGTAGAACGCGGCGTCACCGTCGGCGTAGGAGCCGTCGGGCTGCTTCTCTCGCGGAGTGACCGCGATGGTCACGTTGGCGAACGGCGTGCCGGAGGCTCCGAACTTGAGCTCGGCGTCGCCCGTCGCGTTGCCGGTGAAGCTGATGAGAGCGGTCATTTTCCGTACCTTTCAGAGGGGGATTTCTGGGAGTTTGCTGGGAGTGCTGGTTTCACGTTTCCGCAGGTGGGAGGGGGTGGGTGTAGGGAGGTGTACCTTTCCCCGTACTTTTCGTAACCGGCCCTTCATGGGGAGGTTTAGGGAGACCCTTCACCACCCTTCACCCTCGGCCTCGTCGTAGACCCCGATTCCGCGCCTGGTCATGCCCCGCTTCGTGCGGTGGGCGGGGTAGCCCAGGCGGTCCAGTTCGGCGCCAAACGCCTTCTCCGACATCGGGTCGGCGCCGTCGTTAATGGCCCACTTCTGCCACTGGCCGTAGAGCTGCCGCGTCGTGGCCGTGGCGACCGGGGAGACCATGCAGCCCTCGGTGATGAACCGCAGGACGGCGTCGGACTGGGCCTTGTACTCGTCGGTCGCCCGGAGCACCGACGACGGCTCGCGCATCCCGCCGTTGTCGGCATAGTCGAAGTACCCGGCGATGGCCCACGAGAGGATCGCGTCAGCGTGCAGCTCGAGCCGGGTCGGCAGGTCGGGGTCGCGCTGCTCGGGTGGGACCACGACGTCGAAGGGGACGACGCGGACCCGGCGCCAGACGGCAGGGTCGTTGGCGCGGACCTGGGGGAGGTGGTTGGTGACGTAGAGCAGCGTGTGGCTCGGGGTCCAGGTGACGGGATCGCGGTAGAGCCGTCGGGCGGAGAGCGTGTCGCCGCCGGTGAGGCGCTTCATCACGGCCTCATCGAGCTTGCGGCCCTCCTCGGTCTCGGAGCCGATGACGATCCGGGCGCCGAGCAGTTCCATGAGCTCGGTCGTCGCGTTGCCGCCGTGCTGGCGGACCATGAGGAGCGACGGGTCGACGACCGTCCCGTAGTCGCCGACGGCGTTGATGATCGCGCCGTAGGCGGTGCCCTTGCCGTTGGCTCCGGTGCCGATGAGGATCGGCAGGATGTGCTCGGTGACGCGCCCGTAGAGCGCCTGGCCGATGACGCGCCGCAGGTAGGCCCGCTCCTCGGCGTCGGGGAGCACCTGGGCGAGGAAGGTCTCCCACTCGGTCGTGTCCGCCTCGGGGTCGTAGGCGCCGCGGGTGACGCGGGTCATCCGGTCGTTGGGGTCTGCCCGGCGGAGCTTGCGCGTGCGGAGGTCGAGGGTTCCGTTGGCGCAGTTCAGGAGTGAGGGGTCGGCGTCGAGGTCGGCGATGGTGGTAGCGAACTCGACCAGGGACGAGGCGATGGACAGGACGCCGTTGATGCCGGAGGCGGACTCGCAGCGACCGACGTCGCTGCGAAGGGTCTTGTCTCCGTTCATGCTCTCGATGAGGGCGTCGTGCAGCACCTCCAGGACCGCGCGGTTGGCGACCCCAGCCTCGTCCTCGGCCCACCTCTTGCCGTCCCAGTAGTGCCACCCGATGCCGTGGACGTGGAGCAGCTTGTCGCGGTGAGAGTTGGCGAGTCGGTAGGCCATGCGGACCTGGCCGGAGTGGGACTCGCCTCCGGTGCTGACGGGTCGCCCGTCCTCGTCGTAGGCGCTGGCGTCGGTGGACCACGCCGCACTCATGCGGTCGACTTCTGGTCGGCAGCGGCTCGGGCCGCGGGCACGCCCATGTCGGCGATGACGTTGCGGGTGACCTCACGGATCTTGGCGCGGATGACCTCGGCGTCTCGCTCGTCGGCGACGGCTCGCATTCCGTCCTGGTAGCCGAGCTCGTAGCCGTTGGCCTGCGCGGTGAGCATCGTCTCGACCAGCTCGTCCCACGTGGGGCGCCCGCTCGCGGCGGAGGGTTGGACGGTGCGCGTGGATACACTCATGGTGTCGACTCCATTCCAGTCGGCCACGCCCCCGGTCCTGTTGGCGCAGGATGCGGGGGTCTGCACGTTGGGTGCAGGGGTGGCGCTGGATCTATTGTCCCAGGTCAGGCCCGGTTCTCCGGTAGTTGGTCGGTGTGTCACGCGACCTCCTTTGCGAGTCGCCAGCGGGCGTTCGGGAGCATCCCGCCGCGGATGCCGAAGGTGTAGGCGCGGGTCGCCCCGGCCTCCTCGTCCAGGGCCGCGGCGAGGCATTCGTCGCGGACGGGGCAGGCGCGGCAGTAGGAGAGCGCGGCGAGGGTGTAGGCGTGGGTGTTCGCGGCCTCGGGGAAGAACACGTCCGGGGTCGGTGCGGTGGCGCAGAGGGCGCGGTCCTGCCAGGTCATCCGGCCTCGCGCCTCCCATCCCCGACCCGCTCGGCCTCGTCCCAGTCGCGGGCCTGCTCGCCCGCGTCGGAGACGCACTCGGCGGCATGGGTGCCCGCGTCAGCCCACAGGACGCGCTCGTCGCAGAACTTGCACAGCACCGACGGCTGGGCGCGGTGGTGCGCGGCGATGTCCTCCAGCACCTCACCGGCGGTTAGCTCGCCCACCTGGACGAGGTGCTGGGAGTGCACCCACTCGGCAACCGTCTGGTCCGGCAGCGTGTCCGAGGACCAGCCGCAGGAGCACTCGGCCCAGCAAGGGGCGGTGCGGGAGGTCTCCCAGTCGGAGACGGCCCGGAATGTGGGGAGGTGCTTCATGCGCTCTCACCGCCCCGTAGGTGGTTGATGGCGGCGGTCGCTTCGGCCTTGGTCAGGTCGCGGGTCGAGGTGACCTCGCGGCCCAGGCCGGAGGCGAGGAAGCCGAACCGGGCCTCGTCGGTGTCGTACCCGGCCTCCTTGAGCGCGATGTTGAGCATCTGCAGCTGCTTGTCGGTGAT